>JAMOVG010000182.1 GCA_027061725.1 Desulfobacteraceae bacterium | reverse complement strand
GGTGGTCCTTCAGTTCGTCGATTTTATCCAGAAGGCCGTGGGCGGTGATTTCGGCCAGTCCTTTTTTCGCAGCAAGCATGGCGGCGTCGGCGAATCGGTGGGGGGATCCTCGGCCCATCGCATGGACATGGCCAAAAAAGGCACGGAAGGGATGAAGTCCATCGAAAAGGAGGCGCACGCCAGAGCCTCGGTCAGCGGACTCATCGTGGAGCGGTTTCCGCTCACCTTCGAACTGATCGGGCTGGCCCTGCTGATCGGGTTGTCCGTGGGAGGCCTCCTGGCCCTGGTGGGCGCCCGCCGCGAACGCATCGGCCAGAAGATCGAAATCGCCACCGTTTTCCTGCAGTCCTTTCCCAATTTCTGGCTGGCCATCATGGCCATCCTGCTGTTTTCCGTGAAATTGAACCTGTTTCCCGCGGTGGGCTATCGGGGCTTCAAAAGCATGGTGTTGCCCTCGACGGTGCTGGCCCTGACCCTTATTCCAGCGGCGTTTAAAACCATGTACGAATCGTTGAAGGACATTTTCTCGAAACAGTTCATCACCGGCATGCAGGTCCGGGGAATCCCCGCAGGGAAAATCAATCTGCACATCGCCAAGCATTTTCTGGGGTCCATCGTCACTTTTTTGGGCCTGCAATGGGGCCCCCTGTTCGGCGGTGCCATCATCATCGAGTATCTGTTTTCATTACCGGGCATGGGAACCCTCTTCATTTACGCGGTCCTGCAGCGGGATTATCCGCTTATCGTCGGCGGCGTCATCGCGCTGTCAGCGCTGTTTGTCACCCTGAACCTGGTGGCGGACATCCTGTACGGTGCCCTGGACCCCAGGGTGCGGGAATGGTCTTGATGCGCAAGCGGAGCCCACGGCAGCGACCCCGAAGGCCGTTCATTTCCCGCCGGTCAGAAAGGAGGTGAGGCACACAACCTGCGGACTCGCCCCCCCGGGGGGCGGTCACGCGAGAAAAACGTGAAGGATCGTTTGCTTTTTTCTGTAATCGGGCTCACCGTAGCAAGCACCGGTGAGCCTTCAGAGCGAGGAGATCGAAATGAAAAAGACAATCCTGTTCAGCCTTGTCGCCGTCGCCGTAACGCTGAGCCTGTGCCTGATGCCGGCCTACAGCGTCGAGGACAGGGATGTGTTCCGGTTTGCATCCGCCGAGCCGCTGACCGGCAACTGGGACACCACCAGCCACACCATTCTGGCGCAGATCGGCATTGAGAACCACATCTTCGACAAACTGTTCGCCGAACCCTGCGGCGTGGACAACCCCAGCAAACTTATCCCGGCGCTGGCCGTGTCCTACAAACGGGTGGATCCGCTCACGCTGGAATTCAAGCTGCGCAAGGGTGTCAAGTTCCACGACGGCACCCCTTTTTCCGCCAAGGACGTCAAGGCCACCCTGGACTACTACTCCGATCCCCAGAAACCGGGGTTCGGGTGGCTTCCGGGCAAACTGGAAACCAAGGTCGTGGATGACTACACCGTGCACGTAAAGACCGAAAAGCCGGTCGGCTCCCTGATCTACTCCCTGGGCCTGGTGAGCATCATGTCCGCGGCAGACATCGCCAGCGGCAAGATCAAGGATCGTCCCAACGGCACCGGTCCGTGGAAGTTCGTCAAGCAGGAGGGGGACACGACCATTCTGGCCGCCAATGCCGATTACTGGGCCGGTCCGCCGAAATTGAAGGAGTTCCACTGGATCTATGTGCCCAACTCCAGCGTACGGCTCTTCGGCCTTCTTAGCGGCGAATACGATGCCATCGAAAGGGTGGAGTCCGAACACATCGGCAGCATCGAGGAAAACAAGAACACCGCCGTCATCAAGGCCCCCTCGGTGGAAAACAAGTGGCTCATCTTCCGATGCCAGAAGCCGCCTTTCAACGACGTTCGTGTACGCCAGGCCATCTCCCACGCCATCGACCGCGAGGGCATCGTGCACATCCTGGGAGCGGCCGGAAACCCCGTGGCCGCCCATATTCCACCGGCCAAATTCGGTTACATCGAATGCCCCAACAACATCAAGTACGATCCGGCCAAGGCCAAGAAGCTGCTGGCCGAAGCCGGATACAAGGACATGAGCAAGTTCCCCACGCTGGAATACATCACCTCCACCGGGTTCTATCCCAAGACCAAGGAATACGCCGAGTACATCGCCGCTTCGCTGGGAACCATCGGTGTCAAGGTCAAGCTCAAGGTGCTCGAGACCGCTCCCTGGCTCGAATCACTGTACAACCCGGAGGCCGGCCACATGATCGACACCGGCTGGTGTTCCGGAACGCCTGAACCGGACCAGATCATCCGGACCATTTTTCACCGCAGCACCAAGCGCATGACCTTCATCGATGACAAGGAAATCAGCGACAGCCTGGACAAGGAGCAGGCGGCCGTCAACCTGGATGAGCGCAAGAAGATCCTGCAGACCGAGACGCTTCCGCTGCTCATGGAGAAAGTGCCCGCCCTGCCGCTGTTTACCTCGGTATTCATCTGGGGTTACCGCACCAACGTGAAGAATTTTAAGGGATGGCCCTCCAATTTCTTCTACCTCAAGGATATCGAGAAGCCTTACGGCAAAAACGACGTGTACAAGGAATAGACCGCCGGCCATGAAAGCCGTTTCGGGCGGCCCGGGAGTTCTCTGACCGGGCCGCCTGACCGCTAAAAAAATGCCGGCAAATGGTTGCCGGACCGCTGCCGGCCGTGCGGCAGGGAAGCGTTGCGCGCGGCACGGCGGGGTGGCGGCCAAACCAAGAAGTTTATATGGGTAGTCAAATGACGGAAAGTACTATACAGTCTCGACAGCAGACGCAGCGCCCCTTTCAGACAGCCAGGGCGCTTTTCAGGGACAAGACTTTTCTCATCAGCGCTCTTGTTCTGGTGCTGATCGTGCTGGCGGCGGTATTCGCACCGCTGATCGCATCGCACTCCCCGGACCAGATGGATATCCGGGCCCGCCTGACACCACCGCTTTTTTTCGGGCAAAAGGCTTCATTCGACCACCTCTTCGGCACTGACAGCCTGGGAAGGGATATCGCCTCGCGCATTTTGTTCGGCCTGCGCACTTCCATCATGATCGCATTTTTCTCGGTGATGATCATCTTCGGAATTGGTATCTTCGTCGGGTTGCTGAGCGGTATCTATGGAAAGACGGTGGACACCATCATCATGACCATGACCGATATCCAGCTTTCGCTTCCCCTGCTGGTGATTGCGGTTATTCTGCTGGCGGTGGCGCCGCCCACGATCCTTTCGATCACCGTGGTCCTGGGAATATCGGGGTGGCCGATTTACGCCCGTGCCACGCGTTCCAATGTGTTGCGGGAAACCAAAAAGGATTACATCCTCGCGGCCAGGATCATGGGCGCCTCGTCCTTCTGGGTCTTGAAAAAATACTTTTTGAAAAATGTCGTGCTTTCCACGCTGTCTTTTGTCGTCCTTGAGTTCGGGTTGATGATCGTGTGGGAGGCACTGCTGAGCTTCATCGGCATCGGCATTCAGCCTCCGAATATTTCTCTGGGAACGATCATGGGCGACGGCCTCAACTATCTCATCAACGCCTGGTGGATCACCACCATTCCCGGTTTGTTTATTACCGTGATCACCATTTCCCTGAGTTTCATGAGCCGATCCATCGTCAGGACCCTCTCGGTATGACCCCCACTCAAGGAGCAGGAGCAACCCAATGAACCGCATACTTCTGGAGGCCCGCAGGATCAACGTCGTCAGGCAGGAGCCCGGAGGAGCCGAGAAAAAGCTGATCGACGATCTTTCCTTCTCCCTGGACCGGGGCCAAACGCTGGGGATCGTCGGCGAGAGCGGCAGCGGAAAATCGATCCTGGTCAGCGCCATCATGCACATCCTGCCGCGCACCTGCATGCTCAAAAGCGGAAAGATCTTCTTCGAGGGAGAGGACCTCTATCAGATTCCGAAGGATCGCCTCAACACGATCCGCGGATTCCAGATCGCCATGATCAGTGACAATCCGCTGGAGATCCTCGACCCCATCTGCACCGTTGAAAAACAGGTGCGCGAGACCATCATGGCCCACAACCCAGGCTTGTCCAAAGAGGCCGTCATCGAAAAGGGGCTGTCCATCTTCAAAAGCCTGCGGATGCCTGATCCGGAAAAAATGATGCACAGCTATCCATACCAGCTCTCCGGCGGCATGAAACAGCGCGTCGCCATTGCCCTGGCGCTGTGCGGGGATGTGAAACTGCTCATTGCAGACGACGCCACCCGTTCGCTGGATGTGACCGTTGCGGCGCAGATTGTCGAAATTTTGCGCAAGATGAAACAGGACAACCAGTTGAGCCTGATCTGGATTTCCAACAGCCTCCCGGTCTGTTCCCTGCTGGCCGAACGGATCATGATCATGTACCGCGGCAAGATCCTGGAAATCGGCCCAAAGGAAACCATCCTCCGCTCGCCCAGGCACTTCTACACCCAGAAAATGCTGCAGGTCACGCCCAAATCCGAAGGCTTCGACCGGGATCAGAAGTTCAGGGGGTTTCGGGTCAAGGCCGGCGCCGCCGCGCAGCGCACAGAAGGCGGCTGCGAATTTGCGGCCATCTGCGACCATGCCGGGGACCGGTGCAGCGCGTCAACACCGGAGCTGAAGCAGGTCGGCGAGGGGCACCACTGCCGGTGCCATTTCGTGTGAACACCAGGCAACAGGAAAAGACAATATGAGTGCCAACGACATCATCCTCGACATCCAGGACCTGTACAAGGATTACCAGCTGCCGCGCAAAAACATTTTCGGCAAACCCAGCTACGTGCACGCCGTGCAGGGCATCACCATCCAATTGGAAAGAGGCTTGATCTATGGCCTGGTGGGCGAGTCGGGGTGTGGAAAGACCACCCTTGCCAAGATGATCGCAGGCGTTGAAATGCCCACCCGCGGCGGCATCCGGTTCGACGCCGAGCACCTGATCAAGTGCGACACCACCGGCCGACAGCGGGAAAATTCGCGACGTGTTCAGTTGATCCTGCAGGACGCCTATGCGGCCCTCCCGCCCAAACGAACCGTGGAGCAGATCCTCAACGAGCCCCTTGAGATCCACGGCCTCGGCAATGCCGCCGAGCGGAGAAAAAAGATAGAGGCAACCCTGGAGACCGTTCAGCTGCCGCTGTCGGTGCTTTCGCGATACCACCACGAGCTCAGCGCCGGCGTCACACAGAAGATCAATATCACCCGGGCGCTGTTGCTGGATGTGGAACTGATTCTGGCAGACGAATCCATCTCCAGTCTCGATCCCATCAGCCGCATCGAGATTATGAACCTGTTTCTGAAACTAAACGCCCAGCACAACCTGACCATCGTTTTCATTGCCCATGACATTTCGACGGTGCAGTTCCTGTGCGACAAGGTCATCGTGATGTACCTGGGCGTCTGTGTCGAGTACGCCGACAACCCGGAAATTTTCGTCAACAGCATGCATCCCTATACCCAGGCGCTGATGAATGCCGTGCCGACCCTGGAAAAAGGGCTCACCGGGGAACCGCTTTACGTGCTGGAAGGTGAAGTCCCCAGCCCCACGGAAATGCTGCCGGGATGCAATTTCTATTCGCGCTGCACCCATCCGGCCAGAGATGAGCAGTGCCGCACCCGCAAACCGGCCCTTGCCGAAAAGAGGTCCGGACACCTGGTCAACTGCTTTAAAGTTTAGCCCGCAACCGGCCTTTGGGCTTTACCGCCGGTTCCATCCTGTCAATACCCGATACCGTCGATAAGAGGAGCAAATGAGCGTACATCCGAAACACTACCTGTTTTGCCCGGGGCCGGTGCTGGTGGCTCCGGAGGTCCAACTGGCCCTGATCCACAAGCAGATCTGCCACCGCGTGCCGGATTTTGAGGCGGTGATCCAGAACACCCAGCAGGGATTGCGCAAGATCTTCGGGGCCGATGACCGCTACACCGTCCTGCTGATCACCGGATCGGGAACGGCGGCCAACGAAACCACCCTCTCTTCGGTGTTTGGCGCCCGTGACAAGGTCCTGCTGGTCAACAACGGCGTCTTCGGCGACCGCTTGGAGACGTTGCTCGACATTCACGAGGTGCCCGCCCGCGTGGTTCGTTACCCTTGGGGGCAGCCAGTGCGGGACGAAGACCTGGAACAGGCCCTGCGGGAAGATGCCGACATTACCGCCATCGCTATGGTATGCCACGAAACCAGTACCAGTGTCATAAACCCGGTGAGCGCCGTTGGCCGGCTGGCCGAAAAGTACGGCAAACGCTATTTTGTCGACGCTGTCAGCGCCGTGGGCGGAGAGGATCTGGACGTCGTTCGGGACCACATCGATTTTTGCACCTGCTCGTCCAACAAGTGCCTGGCCAGCCTGGCCGGGGTGGGCATTATCTGCGTGAAAAGAAGCATTCTGGAAAGCCTTCCTACGGCAAAACCGCGCAACGCCTACCTCAATCTGCACAGCCTGTACCGCTTCTCCGAGGAGCTGCACCAGACGCCGAACACCCCGTCGGTCACCATGTTCATCGCACTGGAGGCGGCCGTGAAACGATTGCTGGACGAGGGGCTGGAGAACCAGATCGACCGGCACCGGCGCTGTGCCCGCATCATCCGTGAGGGCGTGCGCGCCATGGGCCTGAAGACGCTGGTCGGCGACGACATTGCCTCCAACACGGTCACTTCGGTTTTTCTGCCGCAGGAGGCGAATCTGGCGGCGTTTATCACGTCCCTGGAAGAGCAGGGCTTCACGGTTTACCCCGGCAAGGGGCCCCTGCTGGAAAAAAATATGTTCCAGATCGCCAACATGGGCCAGATCGACGAAGACGACTGCCGCCGGTTTCTTGCCGTCATGGCCCGCACACTGGAGCGCTTCACATGAAAACGGACTGCATCCTTTCCTACGATTTCGGCACCAGCGGCGTGAAAATCGCCCTGGTCGATCTGCATGGCTCACTGATCGATTCCGAAATCGTGCGCTATGCGCTGCTGACGCCCCGCCCCGGGTGGGCGGAGCAGGACCCCGATGAATATTGGGCGGCCGTGTGCCGGGGAACCCGGGATGTGGTCACCCGCCAGGCGCTGCCGCCCCAAAGCGTCGTTGGAATGGCTTTCGGCACGCAATGGAAGGGAATCATTCCCCTCGATGCGCAGGGGAGGGTGCTGCACAACGCCATCATTTGGCTGGACGGCCGGGCCAAAGCCCAGGCCAGGGAGCTCAATGCCCGGCTGGGGACGAACACGTTCACCGAAAGAGACTACTGGGCGCGATTGATGTGGGTACGCCAGGAGCGCCCGGATATCTACGAACAGACGGAAACTTTCCTGGAAGTCAACGCTTTTCTCAAGTACAGGGCCACGGGGGTCAAAGCCGTTGATCTGACCAATGACTTCATCCATCACCCGGACCCCGACATCCAGCGAGACTATACACGGGTGCTGGCGGCAGCCGAACTCGACACGGGCAAGTTCCCCCCCATGGTCATGCCGACGCAGAAAGTAGGACAACTGACGGCCGAAGCCGCCGCGCAAATGGGACTGGTGGAGAATATTCCTGTTTTCGGAGGCTGCGGCGACATCCCGGCCATCGCCATCGGGGCGGGTTGCAGCACTGTCGGCAGCGCCCATATCTATCTGGGATCCTCGGGCTGGCTGGCCGTTTCCGTGCCCGGGAGAAAACCCGGTGTGGGTGAGCTTTACCAGGCTTTCGACAGGGGCAAGGAACTGCTGCTGTATGTCCTGCAGGCGGCCTGTATGGCCCAGAACTGGGCCGTGAAACAATTCTATCGAAACGAGGAAGAACGTCTGGCAGAGGGCGTTTTCCGGTTTGTCGACCAGGATATCGCCGGCGTGGCCCCGGGATGCGACCGCATGATCGCCACCCCATGGCTGCACGGCGAACTGCCGCCCCTGTCCAACGAAGCGCGCATGGTGTTTTTCAACATTCACAACCTGCATGACCGACGGCACATGATGCGGGCGGTGCTGGAGGGGGTCTGCTTTTCGCTGCGCTGGAAGATCGAAATGTATCGCGCGCAGACCGGACAGGCGCTGGATGCCATCCGGGTGGTCGGCGGAGGGGCCAACAGTAAACCGTGGATGCAGAGCCTGGCCGACATCCTCGGTATTGCCGTCGTCATTCCCGAAAACGCGGCCCATGCCGGTGCCATCGGTACGGCCTACTGTGCCATCGTAGGCTTGGGAATATGTCCGGATCTCGATGCAGCCGACAGGATGATCCGGCAAGACAGGGTGTATTCCCCGGACAAGGGCCGCCGGGCGCTGTACGACGAGCTCTACGGTGTTTACAAGGACCTGTATCCCTCCACGCGCCACCTGTTCGAGACACTCAACCGGTCAAGATGAGTGGCCCATGAAAATCCTTGTTTGCGAATTCAACCAGGAGAGCAATTCCTTCAACCCGGATGTATCCGGAATGGATACTTTCGAGTACTACGGCATCTGCGTGGGCGCGGAAATGTTTGCCAGGCTGCAGGGAAAACCCCGTGCGGTGGCCGGCATGTTCGATGTCATCGCACAAAACGGCGCCACCGCCGTGCCGGCCTGTTCCATGTACGCTCAAAGCGGGGGGCGTATCGACCATTCGGTCCTGGAGTGGTTTCTGGAAAAGACCGCGGAGACCATTCGGCGGCAGGGACCTGTGGAGGGGGTGCTGGTTTCCCTGCACGGGGCCACCCAGACCACCGCCTGTGACGATGCCAGCGGACTGATTCTCGAGGTGATCCGCAACCGGGTGGGGCCGGACGCCGTGATCGCCGTCTCCGCCGACCTGCACGCCAATGTTACCCGCAAGATGGTCGAAAATGCGGATTTTATCTGCGGTTTTCACACGTATCCGCACACCGATTATTATGAAACCGGTGTGCGCGCCGCGAATCTGGCCATGATGCGCCTGAAGGGAAAACAAAATCTGCACCTGGTGCGTGTGGGCATTCCCATGATCGTGCCGGCCAACGGTTACTCCACCCTGGAGGGGCCCTTTGCGGAACTGATGCATTTCGGGCAGTCCCTGGTGTCTTCCAATCAACTGGTGGATTTTTCCATCTTCATGATGCAGCCCTGGCTGGACGTGGCCGAGGGCGCCTCGAGCGTCGTCACCGTGTCCGAGGATGAAAAGACGGCCGAAACGCATGCCGTCGAAATGGCCCGGCGGCTGGTGGGCCTGCGCGATGCGTTCCAGCCCCGCATGTATTCAGTCGACGAAGTGATCGCATTGGCCGAAAAGCCGGACACCCCCAAACCGGTCATCCTCGTCGACAGCGCAGACTCCTCCAATGCCGGCGCCGCCGGCGACAGCATCGCGGTTGTCGCCCGGGTGCTGGAAAGCGGCTCGCGCATTCGGACGGCGGCGGTTCTCACGGATGCGCCGGCAGTCAAGCAGGCCCACATTCTCGGTGTGGGGCAAAAAGCGGTGTTTTCGCTGGGCGGCACCCGGGACCCGGTGCACAACCGCTCCATCCGGGTGGAGGCCACCGTTAAATCCCTGCATGACGGGACCTTTACGCAGGAGGGACCGGCCGGACGGGGAATCGTCATCAACGTGGGTCTGGCGGCCGTGCTTTCCATCGCGGGCACCATCGACATCGTCGTCTGTCACAAGGTGTCCGGAAACGGCGATCCCCAGCTTTACCGGGCCTTCGGCATTGAGCCGAAATTCTACGACCTGGTGGTGGTCAAGGCCTGCTCTTCGTTCAAGGCGGCCTATCGGCTTTTTGCCGGTCGAATCTGTCCCACCCATACGCCGGGGGCGGCCGCGGCCGACCTGTTGTCGCTGGATTACCGAAAACTGCCGCGCTCCTTCTATCCTTTTTCCCCGCTGGACGATTACCGCATCACCGACATCATCCATGGGCGTCCCGGCAGCGCCCGGCATGACCTGTAGACCCTCCTCCCGGATCAAAGCGTCGCCGTGAAAGCCCCGGCAAGCTGCCGGACACGGGCGGCTCGGTCGCAGGCCAGCGCTTCGGCCGCAAGCTCCCGGCAGCGTCGGCTGTCGAGCCGCCGCACCAGCGCCTTGACGTCGGACACCGCCGACGGCGCCACGCTCAGCTCGTCGATGCCCAGGCCCAGCAGCACGGGTACGGCCGCGGCGTCGGCGGCCAGTTCGCCGCATACGCTCACCGGCCTGCCGTGGTGGTGG
>JAMOVG010000181.1 GCA_027061725.1 Desulfobacteraceae bacterium | reverse complement strand
GGAATGGACGCGTTGACACACGCCATTGAAGCCTATGTTTCCTCCCTCGCCTGGCCGTTGACGGATCCTCATGCCCTGCATGCTATTAGCCTGGTGTTCATCCATCTCGTCGAGGCCACATACACCCGATCTTCAAAAGCCTTGGAAGGCATGGCAATTGCGAGCCTGGAAGCAGGTATCGCTTTTTCGAATGCCATTTTGGGTGCCGTCCACGCTCTGGCACATCCACTGGGCGGATTGTATGATCTTCACCACGGATTGGCCAATGCGATTTTGCTGCCAATGGTGGTTAAAAAAAATATGGAACATGCCTATGAGAAGTTTGCCGGAATAGCCAATGCCATGGGAGCCGATACCCGAGGTAAATCAGCTCGGGAAGCTGCCGAGCAGGTACCACGGCTAATTGAAGCTTTAATCGCAAAGCTTAAAATGCCTACACATTTATCCGAGGTTGGAGTGCGATACGAGGACATACCGCGCATGGCTAAAGAGGCACAGCAAGACCTTTGCATGCTCACCAACCCGCATCGGTATGATATTGATGAAATTGAAAAAATGTACATTGAAGCATGGTAAAGAATTTTCATGAATAGTGGAAAAAATCAGAACCTGCCTGATTTTCAGGGGATCGGGTACTCCAAGATCGGCTACTTCAAAGAAGTCCGATACAAGATCAAAGAGCTGGAGAAGCTCAATATCAAACTGGCCCGCCGTCACAATAGACTCGAGGCTATTTTTAACAGCATGAGTGATGGTGTGACGATTCTGGATAAGGATTTTAACATCGTGTTTGCCAACCATGTCCAGAAAACCATGTTTCCAACGACGCCTCTGGTCGGCACCAAATGCTTTCAGGCTTATTATAATAGGGAAAAACTATGCCGAGACTGCCCCTCTCTTAAAACAAGGGAGAAATCTGAAACCCTGCGGGGAGAGGTTTTTATTAAATCGGGAAACTTAGCGGGTCGCTTCATCGAGTGGACCACATCTCCCATAAAAGACCTGTCCGGAAATGTTGATGAAATCATTTTGCTGATGCGTGATATCACTGAGAGGAAGGAGTATGAATACAAGCTCATGCAGGCAGATCGAATGGCTGCCATCGGTTTCTTAACCGCCGGAATCTCCCATGAAATAAACAACCCATTAACATCCATTGCTGGTTTTTCGGAGGGGTTGCTAAAACGGCTTGCCAAAGATGAATTCACCTTTGATCTCAGGATGAAAGCCTCTTTTCAAGATTATTTGCAAATCATCAATGCCGAAGCCCACCGATGCAAAGAAATCATTCAGAATCTCCGGGAGTTTAGCCACAATTCAATCGATGACTTCGAAATCGTTCACATCGATCAGATCATCAGAGACACGATATCCCTTTTCCGGCAACATGCGAAAGATCATGGAGTCAATATTACTTACAATAATAATTTAACAAAAGAATTCAGCGCGATATATGGCAAGGAATCTCAACTGAAACACCTTTTTCTAAACCTTTTCAATCGGTCCTTGAAATCAATGGAAGGAGGAGGGGTTTTGGCGGTGAATACTGCCTCGGGGGAAAACCAGATCGAAATTTTCATTTCCGACACCGGAAATTCTTCAGCATTCAACCATAACTGCGATGTCTTCGGACCACTGGATAGAGAGAATACAGAGAGTCGTGACGACGGTATAGATCTGTCAATTTGTTATAGCATCGTTCAGCATCACAGAGGCGTTATTCGATTCGAGCATACCGAAGACGGCCACAACAATTTTTTTCTCAGTTTTCCGTTCAATTTATAAATCCGAGGCGCCGACGTTGTTGCTATACGGGTGTTCCCATGAAAATGCTTAGCTTATCAGAGTATTTCAAATTGACGTATGCGACAGTGCAGGGGCTTTTAGAAGGCAGAAACAGTCTGCCACAAACGAGTTCCGCTATTACGAAATCCATCAGGGTGAGTTTGTTATGGGTTACGGAAAAATACTGGCAATCGATGACGAACCGAATATTCGCCATTTGATTGATAGCGAATTTTCGCTGGAAGGCCTCCACGTGGTCACCGCCGGGAGCGGTGAAGAAGGACTGAGGCTTTTTGAGCATAACCGATTCGACGTCGTACTGTTGGATTTGAAGCTGCCCAAAATCAGCGGTATCGAAACCTTGAGACGCATAAGACGGAAGTCACCTAAGACGGCCGTTATTATGATTACAGGCTATGGAGATGTTAAAACGGCCGTAGAAAGCATGAAGCTTGGCGCCCGCGATTATATTTCCAAACCGTTCAAGTTGGACGAACTGCTGGACCTGGTTAAGCGGGCGATCGAAGAAGTGAAGCGCAATCAATTATTTCAGGCGCTTCCGGATAGTCTGGACCCGGATCGGCATCGTTATTTTTTGGAGTGCCCCAGCAAGGCGATGCAGGATATCTATGGGCTGCTCAAAAAAATTGCCCCTTCCGATTGCACCATCCTTCTGCAGGGTGAAACCGGCGTTGGAAAGGATGTACTGGCACGCCATATTCATATTTTAAGCGCGCGCAGGGGTGGCCCTTTTGTCACGCTGGATTGTGGACTGTTGCCCCACAGCCTGGCCGAAAGCGAATTGTATGGTCACCGCAAAGGGGCATTCTCCGGAGCCACTGAACCCAAAACCGGAATTGTGGAAAAGAGCCATCATGGGACCCTTTTCCTGGACGAAATCGGCAATATCGATCTGGACCTACAGAAAAAGTTTCTGCGGTTCATCGAAACCGGCTACATCCGTCGCGTGGGCGAAAATGCCGAGAAGCGAGTGGATGCGAGAATAATTTTAGCCACCAATCTGGAGATTGAGGAGGCGCTGCAAGGGGGGAAAATCCGGTCGGATCTTTTTTATCGTATGTCACAATTTCACCTGACCATACCACCGCTCAGAGATCGCCCGGACGATATTGTTCCACTGGCACTGCATTTCTTGAAATCAAATGACAGGAATCACGGAGTTGTGCGCTTTTCGGATGAAGCAGCAGAAATTTTTACCGCTTACAGCTGGCCCGGCAATATTCGTGAACTGAAGGCCACTGCCAATAGAATCGGCTACCTAGTAGACGAAAACCTTATCTGCCCTGAACACCTTCCACCCCATTTGTTCCAGGCCAAGAATATTTGCCGTGCACCAAAAAAACTGAAGGATGTTGAAAAAGATTATATTGTCAGGGTGCTTTCTCAAACAGGCGGCAACCAAAGCCGTGCGGCCAAAATTCTGGGAATCAACCGTAAAACCCTGTACCAGAAGATCAAAAAATACAACATTTTCTCGTGAACTGGCCTTTCTCATTTTCCTGAGGTATTTTGCCCCATCCGACCGCAGTTTGTGTCATTCTATATTCTAATATAATTTCATCCTATTACAGGTTTGTCTGCAGCTGAAAGGGTGATATTCACCCGTCGATCCCACTGTGCCCCCCAGTTAAATTCAACCTCTGTGATTCGCTGTGCACCGGCATTAGCGGTTATCCTATTAATTTTATTTGTTTGTCAGAAACAACCGGTTTGGCTTTCATGCTTGAAAATGTTCAGGCACAGCGATTGCATGGGTAATTGCAATTTAGAGGGTGAACGCCTTTCAGGGTTTATTGTGATGCAAGGCTATCTGGTAAAAATCGTTACGTTTTAGAAGCGGCTTTTGGAGGGAGGTGATGGATGGCAAAAGACTTTTCAACCGCTTACCTGGCGTTGCGATCGTCTTGAACGGCAACAGGGCTTTTCAGGTAGGTGCAACCCGGCTTATAAGCCTGAAAAAGGGAGGGATGTTAAATGGCTGAATACACGTATGAACCAACCAAGTGGCACGAGCTCAAGGCGCCCATCGACGGAGGGCGAGACTCTTACCAGCAGAAAAGCTGGAATCCCCCCAAGGAAAAATGGGGCCCTTACACAGAAAAGGGGGCGGCGCCAGTATGGTTCTCAGAGGCCAATGCGACCAACTGGACCGAGTCGATGATTTGCAAGGCAAAAGATCTTTTTTACGAAGCGAAACTAAACGAATGTTTTGACAAGGGCGACGAAGTTGCCATTAAAATCCATTACGGGGAATACAACCGGACGGCTATTTTACGGCCTGAGTACATTGCCGCCATTGTAGAGGAAGTAAAGGCTTGTGGCGCACATCCCTATGTCGTCAACGACACCACGCTTTCCTATCATACGTTTGACAATATGGCGACTTCGCAATACCAGATGGAGGGTGCCATCCGTCATGGATATACGGATGCGACTTTTGGATGCCCCGTCCTTATTGCAGATGGATACTCCGGGGAGGATGATTATCGGGTTGAATTGCCCGAAGGTCTGATTCTCAAGGAAACATTCATAGGCAGGGCTGTTGCCGAGGCAGATGCCATGATTGTACTGGCCCATGCCCGTGGCCATTCGATTACCATGTACGGTGGTGCCCTAAAACAGCTTGGTATCGGATGCCAGTCCAAACGGGGAAAGTACATCACACACTTGGCGCATTGGGGCGATCCTCATGATGCCATCGGGTGGCCCAAATTTACCGATCAGTGTCCGGGCAAAGCCTGCAAATTCCACCAGATGTGTGATGATTCGTGCCCGCGCGGAGCGCATCATGTCACCGAGCATGGAAAAGTGTGGTATCCCGAACGGTGCCGGCTGTGTTATTCCTGCCAGGTTACCTGTATTTTTTCAGGGATGAGTGGCATTACCTTCGAGGAAGCCTATTTCCCCAATGCCATGATCGCCCATGCCGATGCCGCACTGGGTGCACTCAAGTGCTTTGAAAGGGGCAAAGTCGGTTTCATCAACCACGCCATTGACGTATGCCCAGAATGTGACTGTTTTCCCTGGGCCGGTCTCGCTGTCTGTCCGGATATTGGTATTTTTGCCAGCAAGGATTTGATTGCCATCGAAAGTGCCACCTTGGACGCCATAGACAATGCGCCTATTAGCCCGGGTTCCGTTGCCGATGAAAAGGGATTGAAGCCCGGAGAAGATAAGTTTCGCATGATCAATGGATTCAGCCCCCGGATTACTATGGCGGCGGGTGAGAAGATTGGTCTGGGCACCCAGAAATATGAATTGATAAATTACGAACCGGTCATGTCACCGGAGAATGCAGCCAAATGGCAGATCAGAAGAGCCGGCGATGGAAACCACGTGCCGGTCACCGTGCGACTGAGAAAAGTATTTAACCGACATGATCTGGCCACCGAGGTCATGCCATTCAGAAGAGCCGAATACAACAAAGAGTGGGTCCAGAACGAGTGGAAAAAGTTCGATCCGTTCAAAGGTGAGCCCCCCGAATGATTTGAATGAACGTAAGGGAGAGGGTTACTTGTTGGCCCTCTCCTTTTTGTTGGTGGTTGACCTGAAGACCGGCCCATCGTCCTGATGGGGTTGTGGCAAGTATTTTCGTGGCGTTCATATGTCCTGGGGGCTTTAGATGCTTCCTGGTTGATGCAGGGCGGAAAGGCAAGCATGAAATGCAACGAGTCACCTGGGTAGATGCTGAGAATATGGCCGTTGGTAACACCGTGGCTCACAAATTGGTCAAGCTCATCCGGGAGTCCGGCATTGATTCTGGATTTTCTTCCGGAAAGCGTGTAGCCTTGAAAATGAACACGGCCGAAGAGGGCTATGAATATGGCCTGAAGCCTGTTTTCTTCAGAATCGTAGCCGAGATGGCCTACCATGCAACGCAAAAGCGTCCCGTCCTTTGTGATGGTCAAAAATTGGTTGATTACTGGAAAAACGCCAAGGGAAACACATTCCTGTCGGTTACGGAGGCCATGGGGTACTCCAGTGAAACGCTGGGAGGGCACTTTGTGATCAACGGAGGATTCAGCGGGGACGAGGGGGATCTTTTTCCCTGCGGGGCTCCGGATTCTGAAATCGCCGGTGTGGAAGTCGGCACGGCGGTTTGCCGCAGTGACATGCTGGGGGTGCTTTCTCATGTGACCTTCCATCCCATGTTCGGCCTCAGTGGTGCATTGTTAAACGGCGGGTTTGAGTGCCTCTCGGCCAGGGAAAGGACCCGGGTACTCCGTGGTGTCAACCCTTATATGTTTAACGGCCAGAGGCCTGCAGACCGAGAACTGAAGCGATTTCAGCGAGGAGCGTTGGATAGCCATCTCGGGGTAAGAGCGTCGGTGGAGGGGCGTCTTTTTTATGTCAACTATCTATGGGATGTTACCCCTGAGCCGGAATATTACCCCTATAGCGGCAGACCAGTGGTTGAGAATCTCGGTTTTCTGGCTTCCAGCGACCCCGTAGCCCTGGATGCCGCGTCTCTGTCTCTTATAGAAAGGCGGCTCGGTTCCTGCCAGGACATTACCGGCATCGATTTCTGGAAAGTGCTGAGAGAAGCTGAATCACTGGGAATCGGCAAAATCGAGGGCGAGATAAAACGGCTGTCATGAACAGATATATGCTGTTGTGGGGACGTATTTCCTGACGGGTCGCATAAAGAACTTTTTTACTTGGATTGCACACGCGAGTTAGGAGAATGGAATGGAGATGGATAAGGGGCAGTTTATAGAAAAGCAGCGGCAGCAGCTCGTCAAACAAGGTGCTATTTCCGACGCCCTGAAATACGTAAAATATAAAATAGCCGTGCTTTCGGGCAAGGGCGGGGTTGGAAAGACCGCTGCAACGGTGAATCTAGCGGCGGCGCTGAAGAACGTTGACAACCGTGTCGGAATCTTCGATGCGGATCTTCACGGTCCCAGCGTTCCGAAAATGCTGGGGATCAAAGAAGAAGCCAAACTCGACGGAGGATTCTGGCTCAACCCGGTTACAGCCGCGACAGGCATCAAGGCCCTGTCGGTGGCCCTTTTCTGGCCGGGAGACATGACGCCCATCATGTGGCGGGGACAGACGAAGAGTCGCACCATTCGTCAGCTTTTGTCCGCTGCCAAGTGGGGCAGCCTGGATTTTCTGCTGATTGATCTCCCTCCTGGCACCGGTGATGAACCTATCGCCATCCTCAAATCGATACCGGATTTAGACGGGGTGATTATCGTAACGACCCCTCAGGAAGTTTCCACTCTGGTTTGTTCCAAGGCGGTCAGCGCCTCGCAAGCTTTGGGCGCCAAGGTTTTGGGGCTTATTGAAAATATGAGCGTGTATCGTTGCCGAGAGTGTGGAGATGAAGTATACATTTTTGGCAAAGACAAGGGAAAACAACTGGCTAGGATGATGGAAATCCCTTTTCTTGGTTCCATTCCCATCGACCCGCTTTTCTCGGAAGCCGCCGATAGTGGTGTTCCGATTGTCAACCTGCACCCTGAAAGCGCTACGGCTACTTCTTTTGTCAAAATCGCCGAGATATTGACCCGTGAGCTGCCAACAAGGGAAATGCCCGAAGCGCCCGTTCACGAGAGCACGCCTTGTCCGGGGGCAGGTCACCATCACGGTGAAGGTGAAAGTTGCCATCATCCAGATCATTATCATCGTCCGCATTGAGGAAGACGTGCGGTGTATAAAAGACGGTTGGCGTTGTGCCTCGATGCTGAAATGAAACACCAGGAAAAAAGGAGGTTCACCCTTGACTGAACAGAAGATGGGAACACACTATGTGCGTGAAATTTGTCAGACATTTCGGGATGTCGCAGAAAAAGTAGATTTTGCCAAAGTAAAAGAGCAGATGGTTTCGATCGCGGCTGATCTCGAGCCCCTGGCCAAGAAACTGTATTTTAAGACTCAGAAAGGCACGGAGGACATGGAGGAACTGGCCAAGGAGGCGGAAAGCCTGGGTGATAAAATAGCCACTTGTAAAACGGAAGCGGATGCCCAGGACGTTTTTCGACCGTTTCATGAGAAACTCGGTAAAATCATCAAGCATGTCAAGACGATGAAGGTCCGCATGACATAGGGAGCGTGTTGCATGGATCAGGGGCTCAGCGATAAAAAGATGATTCAGGATGTTACTCGGCTGGGGGTTCAAGCCGCAGTGCTGCTGCGGGGTGTCATGCTACAGAAGGTTGATCGAGAAACACTTGAATGGGGTTTGAAAGAACTGTCGGTTTCGGAGATGATGGATAAATATTTCCATAAGCTCATTCGGCAACCGCAGTATGTCTATTTGTTGAACTTGCTCCACCTGGTTTTTAGCCTGGAAGGTCAACTGGATTTCCAGATCCAAGAGTACGGTATGGATTCGTTGAAAGACGATCTTCAGGAGATCAATTTCAGCTTGCAGCAGATCGGCAGCCAGTTTGACTTGGATGCGCTGAGAGAGCCTATTTGATGGCCACACATCGTCTGAGAAGCGGAAGGAGAAATCTAATGAAGCTTGAAGGTAAAGTCGCCATTGTGACTGGCGGTGCCCGGGGAAACGGTCTGGCGACGGCCACGTGCATGGCTCGTGAAGGCGCGGATATTGTCATCGCCGATATTTGCCAGAACATGAGCACCATTCCATATGAAATGTCTACCCCCGAAAAAATGGCGCATTCCGTGGAAGAGATCAAATCTTTGGGCAGGCAGGCCATCGGGGTAAAGTGTGACGTCCGAAAAGCTACTGAAGTAGAATCCATGGTCAATACAGCCATGGAAACTTTTGGAAAAATCGATATCCTGGTCAATAACGCCGGTAATTCTTCCATGGTAGCCATCGCGGAGATGAACGAGGATACATGGGATGAAGTGGTCGACACGCATCTGAAAGGGATGTTTTTATGCTGCCGATATGTGTTGCCGCACATGATCGCCCAGCATTCGGGCTGCGTGATCAGTATCTCTTCGGTGGGCGGCCAGCGGGGTTTTGGCATGGGAGGCCATTATTGTGCCGCCAAGCACGGTATGATCGGGCTGAACAAGTCCATTGCCATGGAAGTCGCCGACCACAACATTCGCGCCAATGTAGTATGCCCCGGTACCGTGTGGACGGACATGATGAAGGGCATTGCAGAGTACTTTGGTATGGAGGAAGAAGAAGGCAAAGAGCAGTTTTTTGCCGGACACCTTATCAAGGAACCCGAAATAACGCCGGAAGACATTGGCCAGGCGGTACTCTGGCTGGCCAGCGATGAAGCCAGATGCATCACAGGCAACATGATAACCGTCGATGCCGGGTGGACAGCCCAAGCAGCATAACAAAAGAATAGATAAACAAGAGGCTCAAGAGATGGAGAACAAAGAATTGGAAGCAACCGAAAAATCTTTGGATGTCGAAGAGAACCCGAATACAGAACCACTGACAATCCTTGAGGAAATATACATAGAAGAATTGGCTATTGATGGCATTTGCGGAGTTTACTGACCCACTTTTTTCACCGTGGCTATTCAGGCGGGTGCCGGAGCGCGAAAACACTGTAAAAGAAACAGTGATTTCCGGTTGTTGGCCACCGGAAAGGGCCCTATGGAGTTCGAAAAAGCCTATAAGCTTTGCCAGGGCGTGCAAGTGCGTAATGAAAAATTTGGGTTGCTGTTCTATGATTACAGGGGACCGCGCTTGTATTTCGTACCTAGTGAAACACTCTTGCCCAGTTCTTTTTTTAACGGCACCGAAAGCGCATCAGCGCTGGTGGCCTCTCTTGTCGATGCCAACAAATGGCCGCGAACGCAGGTTGAAAAACGTGTTGCCCAGATTATTATGATGCTTGAGACTAAGGGGCTGATTCATGGGCAATCAATATGTTGAAATGGGCCTTTCGGCACCCGTTAATGTAACCTGGGAAATGACATACCGCTGTAATTTGTCCTGCATTCACTGCCTTTCCGATTCTGGCTCGGCAAGGGCCGGAGAGCTGACGACCGGGGAGTGCCTGCAGATAATCGATGACCTTTCTGCAATGAAAGTTTTTCAGCTTAATATCGGCGGCGGAGAGCCTTTCATTCGGGAAGATTTCATGGACTTAATGGACTATGCCCATGAAAAAGGTATGGTCACCTGCATCAGTACGAATGGCACTTTCATCGACGACAAATGTGCCGACAGGCTAAACCACCACCTGGTATACATTCAGGTAAGTCTTGACGCCGCCAGCGCTGACCAAAATGATGCCATTCGCGGTAAAGGCAGTTTTGAAAAAGCCGTCAGGGCGTTGGAACGCCTGAGAGAGCGGGACATTGAAGTCAGTATCAATACCGTGTTGACACGCCTGAGTTTTCCCGAGCTCGATCAACTCGTGGATTTGGCGGCTTCCTTCGGGGCGAAGCTGCGGGTATCACGATTTCGGCCTTCGGGACGGGGAAAAGAAAGCTGGGCGGCGCTCAACGTGACGAAAGAAGAAATGCTGACTTTTTCCGATTGGCTGGCAAGGCATATAGCCGT
Source organism: Desulfobacteraceae bacterium (assembly GCA_027061725.1). GTDB lineage: Bacteria > Desulfobacterota > Desulfobacteria > Desulfobacterales > JALSRD01 > JALSRD01. The sequence continues at coordinate 34,047 of JAMOVG010000181.1, read as the reverse complement.
TTCAACGGGCGATTCTTTTTTTTCGGTCTCAACCGAAGAGCGGCGTTCGTTGGGCATGAACATGTGTGGGGCCTGCAAGTTGACCTGCTGCATCTCACCGCAGGGAAAAGTTTTTCCCTGCGCCTTTTTGCAGGACGTTGAATTTTACGCCGGCAAGCTTCCGGAAGAAGCGTTTGCCTCCGTATGGCGCAATTCTCCGGTTTTCACTTCTTTTCGGAATTTGAGAGTCAAATCATGCGAGGGCTGCCGCAGATTCAGTTTGTGCAATGGTGGATGTCCCGCCATCGCATATCACACGCAGCAGCAGCTGAACCTGCCCGATCCAGAATGCCTGGAAAATCTGATTAAGGGAAAAGACGATGATGCCGATCGAGGCTACTTCCGATTTGAATGCTGACAACACCACTGTCAAGGCAAAGTACAATCATCTCAGGGAAATCCTCCAGGAGATGGACCGCGTGATCATTGCTTTTTCCGGGGGCGTGGACAGCACCTTGCTGCTGAAGGTCGCCACAGATGTTCTGGGTGCCGACGGCGTGCTGGCGGTGACCGCCCTGTCGGCCACCATGCCGCTTCATGAGCGAGAAGATGCCGTAAGGGTTGCCCGTGAAATCGGTGTCTCTCACCGACTGGTGGAGACAGATGAACTGGCGCTGCCGGAATTTGTGAGCAATCCCGAAAACAAGTGCTATATCTGCAAAAAAGTTCGCTTCGGATATTTAGCGGAATTGTCTGAAAAGGAGGGGTTTCGCCATGTGCTGGACGGGGGCAATCGCGAAGATCAACTGGATTACCGCCCTGGAATGAAGGCCGTCAAAGAGCTGGGTGTCCACAGTCCCTTGTCACAGGCGGGCTTTGTTAAAGAGGAGATACGCCTTCTGTCCAAAGACCTGGGCCTTTCGACATGGAATAAGCCCGCCTATGCCTGCCTGGCTTCGCGTATCCCTTATCATTCGGCCATTACCACCGAAAAACTTCAACAGATAGATGCCGGCGAGGTGTTTTTGCGGTCATTAGGTTTCTCCGGACAGCTCCGGGTTCGGCATCATGGGAGTATTGCACGCCTGGAATTCGACCCGCAGGAAGTCGCCGGCGTGTTCAATAAGTCTGTACACGGAAAAATCGTATCCTACTTTAAAAAACTTGGGTTCAAGTATGTCACCATTGATCTTGAGGGATACACAATGGGTAGCCTGAACAGAATGGTGAGTGAAGACATGGAAGGTAACGGCCATGGACAGTCATGAAATCAGAACATTGCTGGAAATGGTCAGAAGTGATCGTATCGATCTTGAAAACGCGGTGCATCGCCTTAAGAAATTGCCATTTGAGGATTTGGGGTATGCCAAGATCGACCATCATCGCTGTATCCGAAACGGGGCACCCGAAGTCATTTTTTGCCAGAGCAAAAGCGTCGGGCAGATAAAGGGCATAGTAAAACTGATGGCATGCAGCCAAAGCAATATTCTGGCCACGCGCGCCAGCCGGGAAGTGTTCGAAGGCATTCGCGAAGTGGTACCCGACAGTGTTTATAAAGAAGAGGCCCGCATTGTGGTTGTAAAGCCTTACCCGGTAGATAAGATTGGCAATATCGCCGTGGTATGCGCCGGGACTTCGGATCTACCGGTGGCCGAAGAAGCGGCGGTCACGGCAGAAGTGCTGGGAAACAAGGTCTGTCGCATTTACGATGTCGGCGTTGCCGGATTGCACCGATTACTTAGCTTCTGTGACGATCTGTTCAAAGCCAATGTGGCCGTTGTTGTCGCTGGAATGGAGGGCGCTTTGGCCAGTGTGGTCGGCGGGCTGGTTGCATGCCCGGTTATCGGCGTTCCAACCAGCGTCGGCTACGGTGCCAGTTTCGGCGGTCTTGCGGCATTGCTGAGCATGTTGAACAGCTGCGCGTCGGGGGTCTCGGTCGTCAACATCGATAACGGATTTGGCGCCGGCTACCAGGCCAGCTTGATTAACCGAATGGCATCACACCATGGCGAGGGCCAAAAACAGAAAAGCGAGCCCGGGTCAGCGGCATCCGATGGAGAAGGGCTGAAAGGCAGGCGGCGGTGCAATGCTTAATTTTTCCGACCCATCGTAATGCCTGTGTCAGGCCTTTCCCGTATGAGATTTTTTTTGGTAAGCCGCCAGCGGCCCTATTCCGTTTTAATGGACAAGGCTTCAGACGGAGTTTACAGGGATGAAAATTGCTTATCTGGATTGTTTCTCAGGCGCCAGCGGAGATATGCTCCTCGGCGCCCTGGTCGATGCGGGGTTGCCGCTGGAGGACTTAAAGTCCGAAATCGCCAAGCTGGGTTTGTCGCACTACGAGCTGGAGGCCCGCCCAATCCAGAAAAAGGGCATCGGGGGAACCCAGGTGGCGGTCATTGTCGATACCGAGCGTCACCAGCACCATCGCCGTCTTGCAGACATTACCGGGATCATCACCAGGAGCGGCCTCCATGGCGAAGTGAAAAAGCGGAGCCTCGCCATTTTCAGGCGGCTTGCAGAGGCCGAGGCCAAAGTGCACGGGACCTCTGTCGATAAGGTGCATTTTCATGAAGTCGGTGCGATGGATTCCATTATCGATGTCGTTGGCGCAGTGGCGGGCATTCAGGCCATGGGAATTCGGAAAATTTTTTGTTCGGCGCTGCATGTGGGCACCGGAACGGTGGATTGTGCCCACGGCACACTGCCTGTCCCGGCCCCGGCTACGGCCGAGTTAATCAGGGGCAAACCCGTCTACGCCACGGGTGTCGTCGGTGAGTTGCTGACACCCACTGGCGCCGCCGTTTTGACGACTCTTTCCGCGGGGTTTGGTCCCATGCCGGCTATGACAGTCGAGTGTATTGGATACGGCGCCGGAACCTCCGAGTTGCCTATCCCCAACCTGTTGCGTTTGTCCATAGGTACCGCCGATGCCGCGCTCGATCAATGCGACATGGAACAGGTAGCGGTAATGGAGACCAACATCGATGATATGAATCCCCAGTTTTTTGATTATTTGATCGAGAAGATGCTGGCCATGGGGGCGTTGGATGTTTTTTTAACGCCGGTCCACATGAAAAAAAACCGGGTTGGAACCCTTTTGACCATTCTTTGCAGGCCTGCCGCGGTGACCGAATTTGCGGATTTCGTTTTGCGCGAAACCACATCCATCGGCCTGCGGTGGCGAATAGAGAACAGGATTATTGCAAAACGATGCATCGAGACTGTTGAAACGACCTACGGACCAATAAACTGTAAAATCGCCCGTATTGGCGATGAAATCGTGAATGTGGCTCCGGAATATGAAGATTGTAAGCGGGCGGCTCTGCAGAGGGGCATCCCCTTGAAGAAAGTGGTGAAGGAAATAACGGCACAGCAGAGGCTGAGGTCCAAGCCGTAGGTGTTTGTATGAATTTGCCGTTATCGTTGGATTAACCATTTTTCCATGTAAGGAGGCCGGAAATGGACAAGATTTTGAGAATCGACATGGGGGCCGCGGGAGGGCCCAAGCTGACCGAAGAGCCTGTCGGCGAATACGCCGGTCTGGGGGGGCGTGCGATGACTTCCTCCATCGTGGCCAAGGAAGTTCCGCCCACCTGCCATCCGCTGAGTGAAGACAACAAGCTTGTGATCGCCCCGGGCATTCTGAGCGGCAGCGCGGCGGCCATGTCCGGCCGCATCTCGGTGGGCTGCAAGAGCCCGCTGACCGGCGGCATCAAGGAGTCCAACTCCGGCGGTCAGGGTGCGCAGGTTCTGGCGCGGCTGGGCTATGCGGCCATTGTTTTGGAGGGCAAACCCGCCGACGACAATCTTTACAAGGTGTTCATCAACAAGGACGGCGCGCAGATCACGGTGGACAACAGCCTCAAGATGCTGGGCAACTACGCGGTGGTCGACAAGATGAAGGCCGAGTACGGCGACAAGATCGCCACGATATCCATTGGGCAGGCGGGGGAGATGAAGCTGGCCAACTCCTCGGTGGCCTTTTCGGACATGGAACTTCGTCCCACGCGCCACGCCGGCCGCGGGGGAGTGGGGTCGGTGATGGGATCCAAGCGAGTCAAGGTGATCGTGCTCGACGACAGCGGTCTTTCCAACCGCAAGCCGGCCGAGGCGGAGAAGTTCAAGGCCGCCAACAAGGAATTTGTTGCCGGGCTGCGCAAGCACCCGGTGACGGGCGAGGGATTGCCGGCCTATGGCACCAACGTGCTGACCAACGTGATCAACGAGGCCGGGGCGTACCCGACCCGCAATTTTTCCAAGGGCCAGTTCGAGGGAGCCGCCAAGATCAGCGGCGAGACCATGGCGGAGACGGAGAACGCCCGCGGCGGCGAGGGTTCGGCGACCCACGGCTGCCACCGGGGGTGCGTTATCCGCTGTTCGGGCACCTACTATGACAAGGACGGCAACTACCTGACCAAGCAGCCCGAGTACGAGACTGTTTGGGCCCACGGGGGCAACTGCGGCATCGACGATCTGGATGCGATTGCGATGATGGACCGGCTGGAGGATGATTTTGGCCTGGACACCATCGAGATGGGGGCCACCCTGGCCGTGGCCATGGAGGCCGGCGTCGCCGAGTTTGGAGACGCGCAGGCGGCCATCGACCTGGTCAAGCAGGTGGGCGAAGGCACGCCCCTGGGCCGCATTCTGGGCAGCGGCGCCGCGGTGGCCGGCAAGGTTTTCGGCATCGAGCGCGTGCCGGTGGTCAAGGGCCAGGCCATGCCGGCCTATGATCCGCGGGCCGTGCAGGGCATCGGAGTGACCTACGCGACGACCACCATGGGCGCCGACCACACTGCCGGCTACGCGGTGGCCACCAACATCCTGGGCGTGGGCGGGAGCGTGGATCCGCTCAAACCCGAGGGGCAGGTGGAGCTGTCGCGCAACCTGCAGATATCCACGGCGGCCATCGACTCTTCGGGCATGTGCCTGTTCATCGCCTTTGCCATCCTGGACCAGGCCGAAACCTTCCAGGCGCTGGTGGACATGCTGGGGGCCTTCACGGGCACCGCCATGACGGCCGACGACGTCATGGCGCTGGGCAAGAAGGTGCTCGAAATCGAGCGCGACTTCAACAAGCGGGCCGGCTTCACGGCCAAGGACGACCGCCTGCCGGGGTACTTCTACCGGGAAAAACTGGCGCCCCACAACGTGACGTTCGGCGTCAGTGACGAGGAGCTTGACCAGGTCTTTAACTGGTAGCAGGCGCCCTTTCCCATCGACCTGTTGCGGGGAGGTCCGGCCACGGATCTCCCCCTCTTTGTTTTAAAAGGTCTTTGACCTTCTTTGCCCAACCCGCGAACCAGGAGACACCAGGTATGCAAGCCGAAGATGCGCCCCTGCTGGAGATGGATGTGCCGCAAGATCGCCTGCCGGGCTTTTTCCCGCTGCTGGGCGGCGGCTTCGACATTCACACCGAGGTGGGACTGACACTGAGCGAGTGGTTTGCCCGGCAGCCGGGACTGGACGCCCGGTACCTGAAGGAGCGCGTGCAGACCATTTTCCTGGACGGCCGGGCCGTGGACGACGCCGACCGGGCCGTACTGCACGACGGCGCCACGCTGGCCCTCTCGGCGGCCATGCCCGGCCTGGTGGGCGCCACTTTCCGCAAGGGCGGGCGCTACGCCGCCCTGCGCGATGTCATCTCCTACGGGGGGCGGGACGACATGCCGTCTATCGCCGGCGATGGAACGCTGCGGCTGAAGCTCTTCAATATGGTGGCCGCCGAAATCGGCCCGCTGTTCCTGTCCCGGGGCATCCGGGTGGCGGGCGCCGACCTGGCGGGCTTCCTGGAAACGCTGCCGGAAACCTTCCGCCGGGATTGCCGCGCCATTCGGCTCGGCGGACGCCCGATCGCTTTTACGGATCTCGTTTCGTCCCTGGCCGATGCGCCGCGTGTCCGGCTGCGGGTCAGGTGCCCCGATGAGAACCCGGGATAGACAGGGCAGGGCTGCGCCCGGGGGTTGGCTAAAGCGGCCGCGCGGGTCTCAGATGCCGATGCTGGCGGCCTGAAAGGCCATTTTCAGCAGGGCGTCGTGGCGCACGCCGATCTTGCAAGTCAGAATGGTGGCGCGTACGCTGCGGCGCGATATCTTGACCTGGCGGGAGTCGCTGAAGTCCGGCCGGTGCCGGATTTTCTGAAGTGTCAGCACCGCCATGCCGATGGCCCACAGGCAGAAATGGCGGATGCCGGTCTCCTCCCTGGGGATCAGGAGGGTGTAGGTGAGGGCCTCGCGCAGGTAGCCGTGGGCGATGCTGACCAGCTGCCGCAGTCCCGCGCAGAACCGCTCGTCGTGGTGATGGGGCGTAAGATTCGACAGATCGTATCCGCTGCGGTCGAAAATGTCTCTCGGCAGCCAGCACACCCCGCGCTGCAGGTCGTCCCAGATGTCTTTGAGGATGTTGGTCATCTGCAGCCCCTGGCCGAAAGCCGCCGCCCGGGCAAACAGGCCCCGCCCGTTGCGCGCAATCTCCGGCGAGTAGTGGCAGAACAGGTGCGTGAGCATCTCGCCCACGCAGCCCGCCACGTAGTAGCAGTACCGGTCAAGGGTCTGCAGGTCATCCAGTCCGGCGTTGAGCTGCTGGGCCTGGAATTTCCACATGCCCTCGGCCATGGTCTTCACGCAGCGTGTCAGGGCGTCCTGCTGGGCAGTGTCGAACTGGCGGGTGATGCGCACCACGTAGGGGATGTGGCGGACCAGGCGGTGCTCGGCTTCCAGGGTGTTTTCCGACAGCAGGGCCGCCAGGCTGTCAGAAAAACGCGCCGCATCGGCCCCCCCTTCCAGCACGTCGATGAAGCCCGTGCAGAACCTGCGCTTCTGGTCGGCCGTCAGGCTGACCTCGTCTTCGATGGTGTCGACGATGCGGCACAGCAGGTAGGCATTGGAGACCACCCGACTGAGTCGCCGGGGCAGTTGGGGAATTGTCAGGGCAAAGGTGCGCGACACTCCCTGCAGCAGGTCGGCCTGCAGTTCATCTCCGGTTTCCTGTGCCGAGGGCAGGATGCTTGAAGCTGGCTGATGTAATGCGTACATGTGCCTTCGATTTGTGAAAAACCGTGTGCCGATACGAGGGGTGCGCCTTGCGCAGTCTGGTCTTTACCGGGCGTCCTGCGGGTCGTCGTTTCAGTTCTGCGTCGCCTTGGGGATCGGGCAGGAAACCTTTCCGGCAGGAATCGCAACGCGCGCAGAGCTGATTGCCTTCCTGGCCCCGACCGTTTTTAGCTAAGATAATTCCGATGGGAAGTCAATAAAAAGGTCGCCGGCGCCCGACGCGCGAAGCGGCGGCACGCCACGCGGGCGCCGGCGTCTGTGCACTGTCCGGATTCCGGACTCAGGGGGTGATCACCTGCGGGTCGCTGACCACGCCGAAGTAGTGGAAGGCGCCGTTTTTGACCACTTGTACCTGCACCTCCTTGACTACTTCGCCGATCTTGGTGAAGCCTTTCAATCGGCCGGTCAGGCCGTCGAAATCGCGGGTGGCGGCGATGGCCTTGCGCACCGCGGGGCCCCTGGTGCCGCCGGCGCGCTTGACGGCGTCGACGATGATCATGAAGGCGTCATAGGCCGAGGCGCCCACCATGTCCGGCTCGATGCCGTAGCGTTTGCGGTACTCTTTCAGAAAAGCCTGCACTTCGGGGCGCTTGTCGTCGCGGTTGAGATTGGTGGTGATGATGAATCCTTCAGCCGCGGGACCGGCGATTTCCAGGAACTTGGGCGAGTCCGCGCCTTCCTCCCCCACGATCTGGGTTTTGATGCCCATTTCCCGGGCCTGTTTGACGATGGGGCCGGTCTGGAAATAATAGCCGCTGGCGAAAATGAGGTCGGGCGCTGTTTCCTTGATCTTGGCCAGGTAGGGCTTGAAGTCCTTTTCCTTGAAGGGGTAGGTCTGCTGGTAAACGATGGCGGCGTCCTGCCCCTTTAGATAGGTCCGGACCCCCTCGGCCAGGGTGCGGCCGAAATCATTGTCGCTGGTGAGCAGCGCGATTTTCTTGGCCTTGAGCATGTTGACGGCCACGAAAGCCGCGGACTTGCCCTCCACCATGCCCAGGAAACCGTTGCGGAAACAGTAGTCGCCGGCCTTGGTGATGTCGGGGTGTACGGCATAGGCGGCCACGAAGGGCACCTCGTCGTCCTGGAAGATGGGCGCCACCGCCCGGCTGGGGGTGGAGTAGGAGCCGCCCACGACGCCCACTACGCGGTCCTGCTGGATGAGCTTGCGGGCCAGCCCCACGGCTTCCTTGGCGTCGGCGCGGTCGTCATAGGCGACCAGTTCGACCTTCTTGCCCAGCACGCCGCCCTCGGCGTTGACGCGCTCCACGGCCAGCTTGACGGAATTGAGTACGCTCAGGCCGTCAGCCGCGGCGAACCCGGTCAGCGGCGCCATCAGGCCTATTTTCACCGTGTCGGCGGCCCCGGCGGTGCCGGCGGCCAGTACGAAAAACAGGCAAAGAACCACAACACTTCTGATCACTTTCATGATTGCATCCTCCCTTTTGCTTGAATGGACGGTGAAAACTCTCCGTGTGGCGCGCCCCCTTCGCCCGGGCGCTTGCGATGCAGATGTGTTACGCGGGATCGGCCCCGGCGTCAAGCCTTTCGCTGCGGTTCGTTTCCATAGGCCCATGCCCGCCTATCGGAAAGCCTCCGGGTTCCGGTTGCGGAAGACATACAGGGCGGGATCCGTGCTTTTGCCGTCGAAGGTCAGCTGGATGCCGTTGCGCGGTTTTTCCACCTTCTGCTTCACCGGCCAGCAGTAGATGTTTCCGGAAAGAACGTAGAGCACCCAGCGCGAATCGCTGGAAACGCGGGGACGGTGGCAGCGCCCCCGGCCGATGAGGTAGCGCGAGGGCGACAGGACCCGTTGCTGCGGGTCGAAGCGTGCCGCGTAGATCGGCCGGGTGGGGCTCAGCCGGTTGCGGCGGGTCACCACGATAAAACGCCCGTCCGGAGACCAGCTCGGTCCGCAGTCTCCCCTGCGCATCAGTTCGTTGGTGATGTAGCTGCGGGCCACCAGGTCGATGATCATGCTGCGGTGCCCGGCATCGGCAGTGAAGGTCAGCAGGTAGCGCCGGTCAAAGCGCAGGTCCGCCCCCTGGGAGAGCCGGTAGCCCTTGAAGGGCGGTTGCCCCTCATCGTGAATAATGCTGCGCTCGCCGCTGTCCAGCGTCAGCAGAATCACCTGTCGCGGGTTTCGCCGGGATATGGCCACCACCGCCCGGCCGTCCGGGGTCCAGTAGGCACCCGTGGCGTATTCGGTCACCACGGGCCCCAGGATTCTGCGCGATTTTCCGAGATGGCGGCTCATAAGATACACGTCATGGCCCCGTGTGAAGACGAATCGCCGCCCGTCCGGGGACCAGCGGGGATTTTCCCCCCGGGTGATCCTCACCGGTTTCCAGGGCGAGAGGCCCGAGGCCGTCACCCACCCGTCCCGGGACCACAGCAGCACGGCGTTGGGGATTTGCCGGGCCAGCTGGTCGCGGTTGGCGGGCACGGCGTCCGCCACCGGCGTTGGCGACGGCGACAGGTACAGGTATCCGTAAGCCCCGGCTAGCAGCAAAAGCCCGCACAGGCAGAGCAGAATCGCAATGCGCAGGACGTGTTTTCGTTTCATAAGGCTATCGGTTCCCGCTCCTGGGGAAGAGAAACGGGGGCGTCCGCAGACTCGGCCCTTTGCTTTATCCAGATAGCACAAGCCGTTTTTCCCGACAAGACGCCGGGCGGTTTCCGCCGGAGGCCCCCCGGCTCAGGCGATGCGTGCCCGCGCCGCGTTTCCAGCAAACCCGGTTTTACTGCACAGGGCCGTCACAACTCGACTGGCACGACGGGACAGGCGGCAGAGGCGCTCCTGCCATGGAGGGCCGGGCGTTCACCATGCCGGTTATGACGGGCCTCCGCCCTGTTTTCCAGCAGGGCGTTGCTTGACAGGACGGACAGCTGTAAGCTATAGAACCTGTCGAAAAAACTGTCTATATTTCGAGGTTCCCAGTACAATGTCACCCGACGCGGAAAGCAGCCACCGTAAAATTGGATGCCGCCTGGTGGAGGTGGTGGTTCTGTTCGGCGTGCTGGCGGGCGTCATCCTGTACTGTGTCAGGCCATGGTCGGCCTATTTCACCTCCGGTCTCGCCTGGCACTGGGACACCAAACTCATGGGCGAGTGGATGGCCTGGAATGCGAACAACATCCTCCAGGGCCACTTCCTGGTACCTGATTTCAACGCCAACTTTTTCTACCCCCACGCCTACACCCTGGCCTTCAGCGAACTGCTGTGGCCGCAGTCTTATATCTACGCGGCCATTTACGCTTTTTCGAAGAACCTTTTTTTGAGTTTCAACGCCACCCTGCTCATTTTCTGGGCCCTGTCGGGCGTCCTGATGTTCGTGCTGCTGCGTGAACTCCGGCTTTCCCGCGTGGTGTGCTACCTGGGCGCTGTGGTCTATTGCCTGCTGCCCTACCGCATGCACTACTACGAGGAGTTCAACATGCAGCTGGTTTTTGTCTTCCCGCTCCTGCTGCTGGTGTTCATCCGCTGGCTGCGCCGCCCGTCGCTGGGCGGCGCGCTGCTGTTTGTCGCCGCATTCTGGGTGGCGGCCACCTCTTGCCTGTACTACACCCTGATGGCGGGCATCATGCTGGCACTGGTGTTGGCGGCGGTCATGCTTCACGACCGGCGGTGGCGCAACAGGCGCTTTTTCGCAGGGCTGGGGGTCATGGTGGCCGGCGTTCTGGCGGTCTGCGCGGTCTACCTGTACCCCTATGCCATCCTGCACGGCCGTGCCGGCTACCAGCGTACCGCGGCGGATTACCTCAAGCACCACGCCCAGCCCATGCACTACCTCGACACCCGCCCGGCGGTGCTGGCCAGAGCACTCTTCAAGACCCCCCCGACACGCCAGAGCGAGACGTTTCTCTTCCCGGGCAGCGCCCTGGGGATTCTGGCGATCACATTCCTGGCCGCTGCCGCTGTCGGCCTGGTACTGCGCCGGCGGCGGTTCGGCCGGCCGGAGTGCTGGCTGGCGACGGCCAAGGCCGCTTCCTGGGGCTTTTTCTGGGGCGTCGTGCTGAGCCACGCCCTCGGTTTTCGTGTGCCCGGCCTGCGGTGCCTGGATCCACTGCTCTACCCCCTTTCCTATCTGATTCTCGTGCTGTATGCCGTTGGCCTCTGGCGCCCCGAGCGCCCCGGACACAACGCACAGATTCTGTGCGGGCTCTCGGCGGCGGCCGTGCTGTGTTTTTTCATCAGCCTCGGCCCCATGATCACGGTGGGGCCGGACAGCGCCCGGGTGGTGCTGAGCCGGGGGCCGTTCGCGGACATTTCCCGGGCGGTGCCCATCTTTTCCATGGTGCGCGGGCTGACCCGCTTTGCCATCGTGATCCTGTCCTACCTGCTCATCGCGGGATGCTGCGCCCTGCATCAGGTGGTGCTGCGCCGCGCACGAGCGGTGTGGCTGTTTCTGCCGCTGCTCGGCATTCTGGGATTCGAAGCGGTGCATGCGTTGCCTTACAAATTCAACCGATACGACCATCTTTTCAAGTCGCGTGTCATATGCCGGAGTCGGGCGCTGCCGGAGAACAGCGTGCTTTTCGGGCTGCCTGCCGACATTCGGGACATCGACTCGCGCCTGCTGATGAACACCATCGGGCGCTTTCAGTACACCGTCAACGGCTATTCGGGTTTCATGCCGGCCGACTTCAGCCGGGTGCTCTCTTGGGAGAAAAGGGGCTGGCAGGTAGAGAAGATTTCCAAGTGGCTTTACCAGATCTGGCCGCAGGTCTACATCCTGATTGACCGGGACGCGCTGCGCTGGGTGGAGCGGGGCTGGCACCGCCCCTTCCCCTGGCACCTGCTGGAGCGCGACTGGAAACGCCTGGACTGCGATGACTTTTACTGCCTCTACACCCAGCGGCATGCGGTTTTTTATGCCGCCCGTATCACGCGCCGGGTGCGCACGGACGTTCTTCGGAAGCATCCCGTCTTCTGTTTCCGCTGCCGCCTCAACGCAGGCTTCGACTCTGCAGGACCGTTTTATTTCCGCGTGTCGCTCAACGGTCAGGAGGTGCAGCGCGCAAAGGTGACCCCCTCATGGCAGCGCCGTCGCATTCCCCTGCCGGAGGGGAAAATGGGACGTATCCAGGGTGAGGAAATCCGGCTGGAACTGATCGACACCAGCGGCAGGGTCGTTTCCGCAGCGATGCGATACCCGTGGCAGGTGAGGGCCATTTCGTTTGTTTCCGGTGCCGGCGAGGGAGGCCATGAAGAGGGCGCCTGATACCGCCGCATGCCTGCAGGACATCCCCGATGCCGCCTGGCACACGGCTGCGGCGCTGGCTGCCGTGCTGGTCGTTTTTTTCTTTTCCGAACTGCTGTGGATCCTTTTCCGGCATTCACCCTACCAGTTGTTTTTCTGGGCCTGCCTGGGCGCCAGCCTGCTGCTGGGGCGCGGGCTGGCCACCCGGTTTCCCGGCGCCTTGCGCCTGAAACAGGTCCTGACGGCTTCCGTGACGGCGGCGGCGCTGCTGTTCGTGATGACCGTGCCGCTGCCGCTCTCGGCGCTGTCGCTGACCGTGGGCAATGTCACCCATGCGGCATCGCTGGTGGTCTTCCAGGAAAAGGGGCCGCGGCATGGGGTCTACCGGCAGGTTTTCCTGCGGCCCCGGATTTCATCCCAGGATGTCTTCCTGCTGCTCCCGGAGCCCTTGGATCACCGCGGGGCAGCGCTGAAAATCGCCTTCGGTCATCAGAAAGCGCCCTGTTTCCTCTATCGCATTGGCTATGGCACCGATGTCCTGCTGTGGCGCATCCCCCTGGCAACATTCGAGGGAAAAGCCCTGGTCGAGGCGGCTTACGTCGACGAAAGCAAAAATCGCTTTGCGGTCACCGGCGGCATCGGTCGCTTATCTTCCCGGACCAACAGCCGGCCGTGGTTGTACCTGCGCTCGGGAGAGGCTTTTGTGCGCCGCCACGCCTCGCGCCTGCGCACCTGGGGGGTGCGGCTGATTTGGTTCGTCCTGGTGACCGCTGCCTGCATCGCCGTGATCTGGCTGCGGCCCGAACAGCTGCCCGGCCGCCGCCTCCGGGTTTGTTGGAAGGAATTTTTCCTGGGCCGCTGACACTTCAATCCGTGCCGCTGCCCAGGTAGACCTGCCGGATGCGCGGATCGCGGCGCAGGTCCCGCGTGTCGCCTTCGGCCACGCAGGTGCCGGTTTCCAGGACGTAGGCGCGCTGCGAGATCTCCAGCGAGGCCAGGGCGTTCTGCTCCACCAGCAGGATGGTGAGGCCGTGGTTGCGGTTGAGGTCCTCGAGCAGTTCGAACACGCGGTCCACCAGTTTGGGCATCAGGCCCATGGAAACCTCGTCGACCAGCAGCAGTTGCGGGTCCGAGATCAGGGCGCGGGCGATGGCCAGCTGCTGCTGCTCGCCGCCGGACAGCGTCGCCGCCGGCTGGTCGCGGCGCTGCGCCAGAATGGGAAACAGCTCGTAGAGCCAGGCTATGCGCTCGGCCAGGGGCACTTTTTTGCGCTGGCGGTAGACACCGGTCATCAGGTTTTCGGTGACGCTCAGGCGCGGAAAAACCCGTGCGCGTTCGGGCACCAGTCGAATGCCGGCGCGGGCACGGCGAAAGGCCGGCAGGCCGGTGATATCGTCGCCGTCGTAGACAATGGTGCCGCGCGCCAGGGGCACGATGCCCATCAGGGCCCCCAGAATGGAGGTCTTGCCGGCGCCGTTGGCGCCGATGATGGAAACCAGTTCCCCCCTGTCCACCCGGAAACTGACCCCTGACACGGCGCGGATGTCGCCGTAGGCTACATGCAGGTCGCGGGCTTCAAGCAGCATGACGCTTCCCCTTGGTGCCCAGGTAGGCCTCGATGACCGCCGGGTCGTGCTGGATCTCGGACGGCGTGCCCTCGGCGATGCGGCGGCCGTGGTCCAGCACCACAATGCGGTCGCACAGGCCCATGGTCACCCGCATGTTGTGCTCGATGAGCAGGATGGTCACGCCGTCTTCACGGATGCGGCGCACCAGGGCCTCCAGGCGGGCGATCTCCTCGTGGCGCAGGCCGGAGAACGATTCGTCCAGCAGCACCAGGCGGCTGCCCACGGCCAGGGCACGGGCGATTTCCAGGCGCCGCAGGTTGCCCAGGGGCAGCAGGCCGGCTTTGCGGCCGGCCAGTTCCGCCAGGCCCACGCGTTCGAGCAGTGCCATGGCGGCCTCTTTTTCGCCGCGCCCGCGCCAGCTGCCCCACATGCGCGAAAAGCGACCGTAGCGGCGGATGCCGCGGGCCACCAGCACGTTTTCCAGCACGCTCAGGGCGGCGAAGGGCTTGACGATCTGGAAAGTGCGGCCGATGCCGCGGGCCGCCACCTCGTGGGGCGCCAGGCCGTCGATGCGCCGGCCGTCGAAGCGGATGCGGCCCGCCGAAGGCCGGTAGACGCCGCAGATCAGGTTGAAGCACACGGTCTTGCCGGCGCCGTTGGGCCCCAGCAGGCCCAGGATCTCGCCGCTGTAAAGGGCCATGTCCACGTTGTCCACGGCCTTGAGCCCCCCGAAGGTCTTGGACAGGCCCGTTATCTCCAGCAGCGGCGCGCTCATGCGGCGGCCCTCCCGGGCTTGAGGCGCAGCCGACGCCGCAGGAAACTGCCCTCGCCCAGCAGGCCGCCGGGCTGAAACCGTATCATCAGAAGCAGCAGGCCCGTGTAAAAGAGCATGCGGTAGTCCACGATGGGGCGAAACAGCTCTGGCAGCACCCCCAGGATGACGGCGCCCAGCAGGGGCGCCCACAGGTTGCCCATGCCGCCGATGACCAGCATGGCCAGCAGGGTGATGGAGACCGGGAAGGAAAAGTCGGTGGCGCTGATGAAGCGCATGTAGTGGGCGTACAGGGCCCCGCCCAGTCCCGCCATGCCGGTGCCCAGCACGAAGGCCGTCAGTTTGAAGCGCACCGGCGAAATGCCCATGCTGGCGGCGGCCTGCTCCTCCTCGCGCAGTGCGAAGCAGGCCAGGCCGGCCCAGCTGCGGGTGAACCACCAGCACACCGCCAGCACCACCGCCAGGAAAAAGAGGCACAGCAGCAGAAAGGCGGCCCCCTTGAGCTTGATGCCCGCCAGCATCACCCGCGGGATGCCGCCGATGCCCAGTGCGCCGCCGAAAAAGGGAACGTAGAGGAAAACGGCCTCCACGATGAAGTTGATGCCGATGGTGGTGATGGCCAGGAAATCGTCGCGCACCCGCAGGCTGGGCAGCCCCAACAGCAGCCCCACCAGCCCGCTGATGAGGATCACCAGGGGCAGGGCGCCCCAGAAGGAGAAGTGCCCCTTGGTGGCCAGCAGAGCCGCCGTGTAAGCGCCGATGCCGAAGAAGGCGGCGTGGCCCAGGGAGATCTGCCCGGCGTAGCCAACGATGACGTTCAGCCCGCAGACCACGATGGCGTAGATGACGATCAGGGTGGCGATGGTGATCACGTAGGCGCTCACGGGGCGTCTGTCCTCCGCATGGCGTTTTTCATCTTCCGGACCCCATCAGTCCCTCGCGGCGCCACATGAGCACGGCGATCATGGCGATGAAGGCCAGCGCATCGCGGGGCAGGGGGATGTTGGCGTAGCCGATCAGCAGGGTCTCGGCGATGCCCAGCAGCAGGGAGGCGATCACGGCGCCGGACACCGAGCCCATGCCGCCCACCACGATGATGGCCAGCGTCTTGTAGGCCGGCACGCTTCCCATGGTGGGATAGACCTGGTTGTAGTAGATGCCCACCAGCACGCCGGCCACGGCCGCGATGGCCGAGCCCAGCACGAAGGTCAGGCTGACGACGAAGTGGCTGTCGATGCCCATGGCGTCGGCCACCGGCATGTCCTGGGAGGCGGCCCGCATGGCCAGCCCCACCTCGGTGCGGCCGGTGATGAACCACAAGACCAGCAGCACCAGGGCGGTGATGACGTACACCGCCGTGAGGGTCGGGGAGATCTGGAAACCGCCCACATGCAGCGCGGGAAAAGGCAACTTGGCCGGGAAGGTCAGAATGTACGGGCCGGCCACCAGGCGCAGCAGCTCTTCGATGGAGAGCATCACCGCGATGCTGCCGATGAGCGGCACGTAGGGCGGGTACTTGAGCAGCGGGAAGTAGACCAGGCGCTCGATGAGCACCCCCAGCAGGGCGCAGCCGGCCATGGCGCCTGCAAAGGCCAGGGCCAGGCTGCCGGTGGTGTTGAAAACCAGCAGCCCGAGGTAGGCGCCCACGGTGTAGACCGCGGCGTGGGCCACGTGCAGTACCCGCAGGATGCCGTAGACCAGGGTCAGGCCCAGGGTGACCAGGGCATAGATGGCCCCCTGGGCGACGCCGTTTAAGAGCTGCTCGAGAAACAGATGCATGAAGTCAAAAGGGGAGCAGGGACTGCAGTTGCGGTTCGGTGGCCTCCAGCTTCTGCCGGATCTGCCGGGCCCGGGTGGTGAAGTCGTCTACGAAAGCCGGGTCCTTGATGGCCTCCAGGTTGATTTTGACGTTGCTCAGGGCGCCCAGCACGGCGCTTCTGGCCATCAGGGCCGCCACCACGCCGTCGCTCTGGGCGTTGGTGTTGCCCCGCGACACGGCCTCCAGGGCCAGTTCGAGGATCCGCAGGGCGTCGGCGGCCACGGACAGCGGCACCCGCGCGGCCTGTTTGAAGCCCTCCTGGACGGCCTCCCTGCGGCGGGTTTTCTGGGCGTCGTCGTCTTTGGGCAGGCGGAAGGCCGAGAGCACCTGCTGGTAGGCCTCGGCGTCGCGATCGATGCAGGCCAGCATGGCGCTGCGCAGCTGCGCGGCTTCCTCGCGCAGGGCCTGCATGGCGGCCTCGTGCTGCGCGTATTTTTCCCGGCCCACCGTGAGGTTGGCCACCATCTCGGCCAGGGCCGCGCCCAACGCGGCGGCCAGCGCCGAAACCGAGCCGCCGCCGGGCAGCGGGTCGCCTGAAGCGGTTCTTTCTGAAAAACCTTTAACCGTCAGATCTGAAAGCATATTCTGTATTCTCCTACTCCATGAGACGGTTTTCCAGCACCTGGTCCATGGAAAAACCCTCCAGGCCCAGGTAATAGGCGGCCGAGTCCAGCAGCGCCTCCATGGGCACCAGGCCGATGATCTCGGAGCCGGCGATGGTCACGCCGTAGCGGCGTGCCTCGGCGCGGATGAGCTCCACCGCGCGGTAGAGCGCCGTGCGGGTGTAGTCGGTCATGTTCATGGAAACCTGCACCATGCCGCGGTCTTTGAGCTCGATTCCCAGGGCCTTGCAGTAGCGCAGGCCGCCGGAGAGGTGGCGCACGTTCTTGGCGATGTTCTGGGCGATCTCCAGCCGGTCGGTGTTCAGGTTGACGTTGAAGGCCACCAGGGGCATGCGGGCGCCGATGGCGGTGACGCCGGCCGTGGGGTGCACCCTGGGCGGTCCGAAGTCCGGCTGCCACTCGGGCTGCTGCAGTTTTTCGGCCATGCCCTCGAACTCGCCCTTGCGCACGGCGGCCAGGTTTTGGCGGTGGGGCGCCGTGGCCGAGCGTTCGTAGAGGAAAACGGGCAGGTCGTAGCGCTGGGCCACGGCCTGGGCCACCTCCCGCGAAAGCGCCACGGCCTCTTCCATGGTGACCCCCCGGATGGGGATGAAGGGCACCACGTCGGCGGCGCCCATGCGCGGGTGCTGACCGCGGTGGCGGCGCATGTCGATGGTCTCCACGGCCGCCCCGATGGCCGCGATGACGGCCTCCTTGAGAGGCTCCGGTTCCCCCACCACCGTGACCACCAGGCGATTGTGGTCCTCGTCGCGCTGGTAGTCCAGCAGCTTGACGTCTTTTTGGCCCCGGAAGGGCCCCACGATCCTGGAGATGACGGCCGGGTCGCGGCCCTCGCTGAAATTGGGTACGCACTCGACGATTCGTTTCATTGCTTTTTTCTCCCGCGGCCGGTGCGGCCCGGCGATTTTTTCCAGGCGCCGGCCACCAGCGAGGAGACCAGGTCCTCGTCGGGGACAAAGGGCAGGGTGATGTGGTCGCGGCCCCGGCGCCGGTTGTTGTAGTCAATGACGGTTTCCATGGCGTTTTCGTTGCGTGCCCAGGCGCGGCGCGCGACGCCGCCCATGACGTCCCAGGCCATGGCGCGGGCGATGATGGCGTCCACCCGCCGGCTGCCGTCCAGCACCAGTCCGAAGCCGCCGTTGATGGCCTTGCCGATGCCCACCCCGCCGCCGTTGTGCAGCGCCACCAGGCTCATGCCACGGGCGGCGTTGCCGGCGAAGCAGTGGGTGGCCATGTCGGCCATGATGTTGCTGCCGTCGCGGATGTTGGCGGTTTCGCGGAAGGGCGAGTCCGTGCCGCCGGTGTCGTGGTGGTCGCGGCCCAGCATGACGGGGCCGATCTCGCCGCGGCGCACCATCTCGTTGAACGTCAGGGCGATGCGCATGCGGCCCTCGGCGTCCTGGTAGAGAATGCGCGCCTGGGTGCCCACCACCAGGCGGTTCTTACCCGCGTTTTTAATCCACTCGTAGTTGTCGCGGTCCTGGAAGCGCCGGGCGGGGTCGATGCAGGCCATGGCCGCGCGGTCGGTCTTGGCCAGATCCGACTTCTTGCCGCTCAGGCACACCCAGCGGAAGGGGCCGTAGCCGTAGTCAAACATGACGGGGCCCATGATGTGCTCCACGTAGGAGGGGTAGATGAAGCCGTCCAGGGTGTTCTTGCCGTTCTTGCAGATCTCGCGCACACCGGCGTCGTAGACCGCTTTCAGAAAGCTGTTGCCGTAGTCGAAGAAGTAGGCCCCCTGGTCCACCAGCTGGCGGATGAGTCCGATGTGGCGCCGCAGGGATTCATCCACCAGGCGGCGGAACTTGGCCGGATCGCTCTTGAGCAGTCGTGTGCGCTGGGCGAAAGTCAGCCCCTGGGGACAGTAGCCGCCGTCGTAGACCGCGTGGCAGGAGGTCTGGTCGGACAGCAGGTCGATGGGCACCCGCTGCTCGGCGGCATAGGCCAGCAGGTCCACGATGTTGCCGTAAAAGGCGATGGCCGCGGCCTTGCCGGCCTCGCGCAGCGCGTTGGCGGCGGCGAAGGCTTTGGCCGGGTCTTTTTCCACGCGGTCCACCCAGCCCTGGTCCAGGCGTGTTTTGATGCGCGACTCGTCCACCTCCGCGATGACGCCCACGCCCCCGGCGATGACCACGGCCTTGCCCTGGGCGCCGCTCATGCCGCCCAGGCCCGAGGACACGAACAGGTGGCCCGACAGGTCCCGGTCGGCCGGGATGTCCAGAATGGATCGGCCGGCGTTGAGCAGCGTGCTGTAGGTGCCGTGCACGATGCCCTGGGGGCCGATGTACATCCAGCCGCCGGCGGTCATCTGGCCGTAGTTGGCCACGCCCAGGGACATGGCACGGTTCCAGTTTTGCTGGTCGTCGAACATGCCCACCATGAGGGCGTTGGTGATGATCACCCGCGGCGCCTCGGGCGAGGACTCGAAGAGGCCCAAGGGGTGTCCCGAGGCCACTGCCAGGGTTTGGTCGCGGCTCATGATCTGCAGGTAGCGCCGGATGAGCTGGTACTGCATCCAGTTCTGGCAGACCTGTCCGGTTTCGCCGTAGGTCACCAGCTCGTAGGGGTAGAGCGCCACGTCGAAATCCAGGTTGTTGTCGATCATCACCTGAAAAGCGCGCCCCTCGAGGCAGTTGCCGCGGTAGCGGCCGATGGGGCGGGCCTTGATGTTTCCGGCCGGCCGGAAGCGGTAGCCGTAAACGCGGCCGGTGGTCAGCAGCTCGTCGAGAAATTCGGGCGCCAGGCGCGCGTGCCACTTTTCGGGAACGTAGCGCAGGGCGTTCTTGAGCGCCAGAACGGTCTCCTCGCGCGACAGCGAAAAATCACGGTGGGGGGCCCGGCGGATGCCCTTGACAAAGGCCGGCCGGCGCGGCAGCTTGGGGAAGATTTCATCCAGGCGCACGGTCATGGCCTGGGCGATCTCCTGGTTGGCAATCATTTTCGTCACCCCCGGATGGTGGTTGAAACGGAAAGGCCGTCCGATCGAAAACACGCGCCCCTGTACGGGGCGGCATTGGGCAGTGAGGCAACCATACTACAGCCGAAAGTGATGTCAAGGCGAAAGGCACCGGCAAAAAAGCGGGGAGTGGTTGCAGCGGCGCCCGGCCTGTGCCGCCGGGAAACAGGCGGCTGTGATGTTGCCGGCCGCTGGGCGTGAGCTTTTGGATAACCTTTACGTATTTATTGTAACAGTCTGTAATTGAAAGGTATCGAAATATGGGTGAAACTGCGCACCCGATACTCAACAGCTGGCAGGCCGGGTCGGGTCCGCCGGTGGTGCTGCTCCACGGCCTGCTGGGCTCGTTGAGCATCTGGCTGGGGGTCGCCCGGCGACTGGCCCGGGACTTCAGTGTGCACGCCCTAGACCTGCGTAACCACGGCGGCTCTTTCCACAGCATGGAATTTAACTACCCGGTGATGGCGGCCGACGTGGCGGCTTTTCTGGATGCCCGGGGTCTGGAGCGTGTTCACCTGGTGGGCCACTCCATGGGCGGCAAGGTGGCCATGCAGTTCGCCGCCGATTTTCCCGGGCGCCTCTCGCGGCTGGTGGTGGTGGACATAGCGCCGCGGCGCTATCCACCGGTGCTGGACGAGCTTCTGGACGCC
Organism: Desulfobacteraceae bacterium; assembly: GCA_027061725.1. Classification (GTDB taxonomy): domain Bacteria; phylum Desulfobacterota; class Desulfobacteria; order Desulfobacterales; family JALSRD01; genus JALSRD01. The sequence continues at coordinate 13,424 of JAMOVG010000181.1, read as the reverse complement.
GTGGTTTCCCTGGACCCGGCGGCATACACCGACCGTTCCGCGGTGGTGGCCGCCCTGGCCGATCGCGTTGCCTGCCTGACGACACGGCGCTTTCTGGCCAAAAACCTGGTGCGCGGCCCTGACGGCCGGCTCGCCTGGCGCATCGGCCTGGCCGGCATCAACGCCAATCGCAGCGAGATCTACGCCGGGGTCGCATCGGGCCAAACGCTGCCGCACCCCGCGCTCTTCATCGCGGGCGCGCTTTCCGACTATGTCACGGCAGCCGACCGCGAACCCATCCAGCGTCTTTTTCCGCACGCACGCATCGTCGTGGTGCCGGGCGCCGGTCATTTCGTGCACGTCGATGCGCCCGATACGTTCTGCGAACTTGTGCGTGATTTCCTGAAGTGATGCTTTCTATCGGCGATCCCGGCAGCAGGTGATCCAGGCCGAATGCGATATCCTGCCCGGCGGGGTGCCGTGGGAAAATGGTCCGCCTACTGCCAGATCCTCGTTTTTCGCCAGCCTTCGCGGACAAAACGTTCCTCCCGGCCGACGCCCCATTGTTTCATGGCGTTGTAATACGCCAGCAGATCGGTTTTGGCTAGTTTCTGGATCTCGGCGCGTTCGCGGTTGCGCTGCTCGGATTCGTCCGGGGTGATGCCCACCCAGGTGGCATAGCCATGATCGAAGACCCACTCGGCGGTCAGTTCGTGCGGAGAGACCCCCATGACCGCGGCGCGCGTGCGCACCACGTCCATATCCAGTTCCAGCACCCAGCCGTTGTCCCACACCCGGCTTTCGGGGTCGGTGGCGATGTTGCGGCTGCACTCCGGGCAGTAGACCGCTTCGACGCTCTGTTCATCCAGGGCCATCTTGCCGAAGAAGATCTCCGCCGTACGGCGTCCACATGAACATGTTTTACGAAAACTTTCACACATTTGATAGTCCTTTCATGATGGGATGGATGATATGATCGCACATCGTCCTGCATCGGTATCGGTGAAAACATACCGCAATCGGCGGAGCGTGCAATTGACTTAGATCAAAAAGGGGGGAAGATGCAAGCGGTGGATGCGGCGGGCAGCGCCGCCCCCCGGGTCGGGGGCGGCTTTTTCAGATGCGCCCGATGGCGGGTTGTGGCCGGCTAGAAGTTGATCTGCCACTTGGCGCCGATGTACCAGAAATCTTCACCGTCGCGGGCGGAGCCGTTATCGTCCAGCATATCCAGTCGGCTGTCGATGTTGTAGTAGCCAATTTCAGGGACCACGAAAACGCCCTTGGCGAAAGTGATGGGTGCCTGCAGGTAGGCGGCCGTCACCTTGCCGTCGGCGATGAAGTAGTCGTTGTCGTAGTCGATGTAGCCCACGCCGGCTTCCAGCCGGACCATGTCGTTGACGTTGAAGCCCACCACGCCCAGGGCGCTCCAGACGGTGGTGTCCTCGGTGTCATAGCTCAGAGCCCCGGCGGCGTCGCGGTTGTAGGTCACCACGGCACTGGCGGCATCGACGGTCCACAGACCGGCCACAGGTGCGCCCGGTTTGAGGATGGGTTTGCCGAAGTAGCCGTTGGCGTTGGTCCACATGCCGTAGTTGCCGATGTTCTGGCCGTAGTAGCCGGCGGCCTTGAAGTAGGCCGGGCCGAAGTTGACACCGCCGCCGCCGCCGAAGACGAAGGAGTCCACGTTCAGATCGGAGCCGAAACCGTTGGGGTTCTCGATGCGGTAGGTCTGGTAGCCGCCGACCAGGTCGAAGAAGAAATTGTCGGCGCCGAAGTGGTAGCTGGCCGCGATTTTGGGCAGCAGTACGTCCACGTCACCCGGCGAGTCCAGGTCGCCGCCGGGCTCCGAGGGGAACATGGTGCCCAGGTTGCCGGCCTTGTTGACATTGATGAACGCCAGTTTAAAGCCCCGGTAACTCACCGCCACCATGGGGTGGCGTCCGTCGTACATCTGGCCGGTGGAGAGCAGGCCTTCGTCGGCGGCGTAGGTCTGGCCGGAGTAGAACACGTTGATGGGCGTATAGGTCTGGCCCACCAGCAGTTCCCAGGACTGGTCTCCCCAGGGCCGCCAGGTGGCGTACAGCTTGCGCAGATTGACGCCCGGTCCGTACTCGAAGTAACCGCTCACATGGCCGTGCTTGACCTTGGCGCCGATGCGCGCGATGGGCGACAGGCGCCACTCGGTTTCGGCATCATCCTCATTGAGGTTGCCGTTGTCATGGGCATTCATCAATGTGGCGGCCTTGCCGGCGTTGTAAAAGGTCTCCATGCGGGCACTGCCGTAAAATTCCCACTGGTCTTGCGCAGAGGCGGGAAACACCCACAGCACCACAGCTAAAGCGGCAAAAAGAACGATACGTTTTTTCACTTTCATTTCCTCCCTGTGATTCGTGTGGATCGACTGGTAATGGGTATGCAACAATACGACACTGGAATCGGCGCTGCCTGTTGCGCATCACCTCCTCTCTGCGGTCCGGGCGCCCGTCTTGAGGGCGTCCAACGGGTTTTGGACTGCCGTTGAATGCTTTCTTATTAGAGCAACTTCGATGCCAGTCTTTGAATACGGTTTCAGCGGTGGGTTATATATCCTGATTTAAATGAGAAATAGGGATGTTATGAGATCCATGGCAGGAGGCGCATGGCGGGTGGTGCGGATTCGGCTTGCCAGCGGACGGCCGGTTATGATAAATAATTAAACGATAGTTAAAAATTTTAACACAAGGGTGTTAACAGATGGACGGCTCCTACCTCGAGGCCCACTGGAAAACGGTCGTCGAGACCATCCAGGACGGTGTCATGATCGTCGATCGGCAGGGCATTATCCTGTCGGTCAACCGGGCCTTCGAAGACATGACCGGTTACGCCAGGGACGAGATCATCGGTCAGCCCTGTACCACCATCAACTGCAGCTACTGCGAGATCGCCCGTGGCAGTGGCCTCGACGACTGGTGCATCCTGTTCAGGACGGGCCGGCTGGACAACCACCGCTGCACCCTGGTGAGCAAGAGCGGCGAAATCGTCCATGTTCTCAAAAACGCCCGCCTGCTGTACGACGAGCAGGGCGAAGTCATCGGCAGCGTAGAGACCGTCACCGACATCTCGATGCTGGTGGAGAGCCAGCGGCAGGTCGAGGTTTTCCGCAGGGAACTGCGTTCCGAGGACCGCTTCCACGGCCTGCTGGGCAACTCGCCGGCCATGCGCAGGGTGTTCGACCTGATTTCCAGTGCGGCGCAGTCGGAGGCGCCCGTTGTCATTCTGGGCGAGAGCGGCACCGGCAAGGAACTGGCGGCCGAAGCGCTGCACCGCAGCGGCCGGCGCCGGAAGGGGCCTTTCATCAAGATCAACTGCGCCGCTCTGAGCGAGCCCCTGCTGGAAAGCGAGCTTTTCGGGCACGTCAAGGGGGCCTTCACCGGCGCCTACCGGGACCGCAAGGGGCGCTTCGAGGCGGCCCAGGGCGGGGATATCTTTCTCGATGAGATCGGGGACATACCGCCCGCAACACAGGTGAAGCTCCTTCGGGTGCTGGAGGAAAAAATCATTGAGCGGGTGGGAGACAACACCCCCATCCCGGTGGATGTACGCATCTTGTCGGCCACCAACCGCAACCTCGAGGAACTGGTCCGCAGGGGAAGGCTGCGCGAGGATTTCTATTTCCGCATCAACGTCATCCCCATCCGCATGCCGCCTCTGCGGGAACGGCCCGAGGACATTCCCCTGCTGGCGGATTTTTTCCTGCGCAGGATCTGCATGAAGAATGAAAAGCCGCTTCCGGGGGTCGCCCGGAAGGCGCTGGACAGGCTGATGGCCTATCCCTGGCCGGGCAACGTGCGTGAGCTCAAAAGCGCTTTTGAATACGCCGTGATACGCTGTCTGGGTCCAGAGATACAGCCGGAACACCTGCCCGAGCACATCGCCAAGCCCCCCCGATCTCCAGCCGCCGATACGCCGACTTTTCCGCTGCGGCACGAGGAGATGAAGAAGCACCACCTGCTGGAGGCGCTTCGCAGGACCGGCGGCAACCGCGCCGAGGCGGCACGCCTGCTGGGGGTTTCCCGGGTGACGGTGTGGAATTGGATGAAACGGTACGGCATTCGCGCCGGACGCCCGGAAGCGCCCTGATGGTCCGGGAATTGGTATGCTTTTTGCTGTCCCAGTGATCCCGGCGCACGGCTTCAGGAGTGGGCGCCGGGCATCCGGCGATGGCGCCGGGAGGCCCGCAGGGCGGACACGCGCTCTGGCTCCCGACGGACGGCCAGGCGCCGCGGGGACCGTATCTGAAAGGCGAGAGGGACCATGAAATACCGCTGGAAGCTGCTGATTCTCTTTCTGCTGATTTCCATCGTACCCGTCATCGGTCTGAGGAGCTTCGGCATGCACAATGTGCACCTCATGGCCGATGCCCTGAAGGACACGGTGCGCGAGGCCCGCCGGCAGGAGGCCGTCAACCGCCTGCACATGGTCATCAGCGAATACGCCCGCACCCTGGAAAGTGTGCGCGAGCAGGTGGAGATGGCGCTTTTCTCCCAGGCCTTCGAGGTGGAGCGCAGCCTGGCGGAGGTGCTCAGCGCAGGAGAGGGGGCGCCGCAGGAGACGCACCCCGCCCCCGGACCCCGGGATTTCGTCCTGCACCGCGGGGCGCCGGCGGACTTTTCCCGGCCGTGTTTCATCGTGGCCCCCGGCGTTACGCCGTTTCGCATCCGGGAGGGCAAACGGCGCCTGCAGACGGTGGGGCCGGTGTACGAGGCCATCTCCCGGCACCTGGGAGAGATCGTGCTATGGCAGTTTTCCGCCCTGCAGTGCGGCCTGTGCGTCGTCTACCCCTGCCACCGTCCGCGCCAGGCCGATTTCGATCCGCGGCAACAGCCGTGGTACCGTTCGGCTTTCCGGGAGAAGCTCTCTTACTGGACCATGCCGTACCGCGACGCGTTCACCGGTCACTGGGTGATGGCCGTCAGCATTCCTCTGCGAGGGCCGGACCACGCCGTCGTCGGCGTCACCAGCCTGGTGGTTCCGCTGGACACCGTCATCGAAATGGCATCGACGGTCACCGGGCTGCCCGAGGGAACCGTGGTCCTGATCGCCACGCTGGAAAACGATTCGCGCAGCGGCCGCGTGGGTGCCACGGTGCTGGTCGCCCGGCGATTCCTGGCTGACGGCCGATGGGGAGAGATGGACGTCGGCCCGCAGGACCACTGGCTGGCGGCACCGGACGACGGCCAATCGCGGGTCGTGCTCCAGGACATGGCCATCCGTGCAAGCCGGGTGCGCCAACTGCCTTTCCGGGGCCAGGTGTGCTTCTGGGCCTACGGTCCGCTGCCCGGACAGGGAACCGATTTCGTATTCATCGTGCCCCGCGACAAGATGCTGGGCAGCGGCAGCCGGGTGATCGACTCCATCACCCGGCGGGTGCGCCGGGTCTCGTATTTCACTTTTGCCTTTCTGGTGGTGATGATCATCCTGGCGTTTCTGCTGGCGGTGCGCTTCTCGCGTACCGTCACCCGTCCGCTGGAAGCCCTCGTGGCGGCCAGCCGCCGGCTGGCGCAGGGCGATTTCGACGCCCGCGTCGACATCGACTCGCGGGATGAATTCGGGGACATGGCGCGGGTTTTCAACCAGGTGGGGCCGCGGCTCAAGGCCCACGCCCAGATGCGTCGCGACCTGGAGATCGCCCGGGAGATCCAGCAAAGCCTGCTGCCGGAAGGGCCGCCCCGGGTGCCGGGCCTGGACGTGGCCGGCAAGATCCTGTACTCGGACGAAACCGGCGGCGACCTGTTCGATTTCCTCTGCGAAGGGGAGATCCGGCCCGACCAGCTGTGCGTGGTGGTGGGAGACGTCTCGGGACACGGTATCCCGGCCGCCATCCTGATGGCCACGGTACGCTCGGCCCTGCGGGTGCGGGCGAACTCGTCGGAGTCGCTGGCGACGATCGTGGCCGACATCAACCGCTACTTCATGCGTGATGTGGGCCGGAGCGGGCAGTTCATGACCCTTTTCCTGGCGCGCATCGTCCGCCGGGAAAGCCATCTGCAGTGGGTGCGGGCCGGCCACGAACCGGCACTGCTCTACGACCCGTCCGACGACAGCATGGAGATTCTCAAGGGCCGCGGGATGCCGCTCGGCGTTCAGGCCGATGCCGAATTTGAGGAGTGCCACCGGGATTTCCGTCCCGGACAGGTCCTGGTCATCGGCACGGACGGCATCGCCGAGACCCGCAGCCCGGAGGGCGTCTACTTCGGCCGAGAGCGCATGCAGGAAGTCATCCGAAGCAACGCCCACCGTTCGTCGGCTGAAATCGTGGACGCCATGTTCACGGCGGCCACGGCTTTCCGGGGCGAGGGACCCCAGGAGGACGATTTGACCCTGGTGGTGGTCAAAGTCTTAAAACACCTGTCGCCGTGATCGTCGGGGCGTTTCCAAAACGGGCTGCAACGTTTCACCCCCTGATCCTGTTGCGGCTTGCAGTCCAGCCTGGCGACGAAGCGATAGCGCCGCACGATGGATGCGGACACGGGGATAAGCTGGAGTATCAGGGCAATGACCGCATGACTCGACCATTGAGCCGGGTGGAAAAAGGGATCGACGGGGCCAGGAATACGGCGGGCCGCAGAAAAGCCCGGAAGTTTGTTTTCGCCCGGCCACCGGTGGAGGCCGTCGCGATCCCACTTTCTGCCATGCGGCCCACACCCCCGCGGCTATGGCCCTGTTCTGTTAGGGAGCAAACCTTGTGCGGCACCAGGTCGATGCCCAGGGACATGCCCAGGCGCCGGGAAGGCACCGAACCGCACTCTTTTCGCAGACGCTTCGACAAGATTGTCGAAAAATACCGTTAATTGTCGACTCGCCTGCCTTATCACATGCGCCAACCGCCTGATTTCCGTGGCAACCGGCTTTGGCACGGGTTTTGAAGAACGGGTGGGGGAAGTTCAGGAAAAACCGACGGGCATCATCGACCGCCGCAACGGCCGCAAGGGACGTTCGGCAAACAACACAGGAAGCTTTCCATGAAAATTCGCAAGATCACATCCCTGACCGCACTGGTTTCGTTTTGTCTGCTGGTGGTCACCAGCGTGATTCTCTACATCGTTCCCCAGGGCCGTGTGGCCTACTGGTCCGACTGGCGCCTCTGGGGTCTCACCAAGACCCAGTGGAGCGATCTGCACATCAACCTGGGGCTGCTCTTCCTGCTGAGCATCCTGCTGCACGTCTACTACAACTGGAAGCCCATCGTGAATTACCTCAAGAACAGGGCCAGAAAGATCCGGGTCTTCACGCCGGAGTTCAACGTTGCGCTGCTGCTTGGCCTGGTTTTCACCGCCGGGACGCTTTTCTACGTACCGCCGTTTTCCTGGGTGCTGACCTTCAACGACACCCTCAAGGACTCGGCCGAGGCCCGGTACGGGGCGCCGCCATACGGCCACGCGGAACTGTCCAGCCTGAAATCCCTGGCGCAGCGCACCGGGCTGGATCTGCAAAAGGCCATGGCGGCGCTTGAGGCCCGGGGGATCCGTTTCAAAGGCCCCGGGCAGACCCTCCGGGAGATCGCCGCGGAAAACGGCCTGACCCCCCAGCAGGTGTACGGCGTGATGAAAAAGGCCGGGGAGAAAAAAGCTTCCGCCGGGGGCGCCGGCATGCCGGCCGAACCGCCGGCCGGCATCGGCCGCAAGTCCCTGGCCGAGATCTGCCGCAGTTACGGGCGCGATCTGGAGACGGTCCGCAGGGCCCTGGCAAAGGCCGGGATCGCGGCCGGCGGCGACCAGCGTCTCAAGGATATCGCCGGCAGCAACCAGGCGGATCCCCACGACATCTACCGCCTCATCCGGGAGGCGCGCTGAGGAGCCGGCGGGATGTGCTGTTCGCGGCGTCCCTCGTGTCCCCGGGGCAATCGCAAATAGGCTGACGCGCCGGGGCGGACAGGCATCGTCTGCGCTGCGTGAGCCCCGGCGGGGATGCTCCGGCCGCCTGCGCATCTTTTTCCCGCCGGTTCTCAAACTACACGCAGCCGAACCCTGCCCACCCCTCGAACCCAGGGGGCGCGCAGCCTACTAAAAGCCATGGCATCAACCAAGCCAAGGTTATTTGCGATTGCCCGGAAAAATGAAGGTTTGCGCTTGACGAACCCGTTGGAGGGGGCTATATTTGGCGAAATCTGAGTATATGTTCATATATTGAAAAGAAGAGGCTGGAATATGTCAACTGCCGGGGCGGGGGTTGCCGACGGGGAAGGCTGCCGGGTACGGGTGGTTCACCAGGACAAGGTGGAGCAGGCGCGGCGTTCGCAGGTGCCCGCGCCGGCGCTGGAGGGGCTGTCGCGCATTTTCAAAGCCCTGGGAGATCCCAGCCGGCTGAAGATGATGATCGCCCTGCGGGAAACGGAGATGTGCGTCTGCGACCTGGCCGCCTTCACCGGCCTGAGCGAGTCGGCCGTGTCCCACCAGCTGCGGCGGCTCAAGGACCTGGCGCTGGTCAGGAGCCGCAGGGAAGGGCAGATCGTCTACTACTGCCTGGATGATCACCACGTGGAGACCCTGCTGGAAGTCAGCCTGGCGCACATCTCGGAGTAGCCTGCGCCCGGCCCCCTTTTCATGACCGGTCAAAGGAAGATCCCCATGAATACGATCATCGATGTGTCGACCGCCTCCTGGCAGCTGCTGCTGGAGGCCTCGGTGTACATCCTGTTCGGCCTGCTGGTCAGCGGCCTGCTGCGGGTTTTCTTAAACCCCCAGTCGGTGGCCCGCCACCTGGGACGGGGCCGCTTTGCGTCCGTTTTCAAGGCCGCCGTACTGGGCATTCCCATTCCCTTGTGATCCTGCGGCACGCTTCCCGCAGCCGTGTCGCTGCGCAAACAGGGCGCTAGCCGGGGCGCCACGACGGCCTTCCTGATCTCTACGCCCGAGTCGGGCGTGGACTCCATTTTGATCACCTATGCGCTGCTGGACCCCATCATGACCGTGGCCCGGCCGCTGGTGGCCTTCATCACCGCCTCGGTGGCCGGCATCGCCGAAAATCTGATGTCCTTCACGCCCGATGCACAGGTGGCGGAACCCGATCGAAGCTGCCCGGTGGACGGCTGCTGCGACGGCATTGACTGCCCCCCGGAAAAGCACCGGCATCACCACAGCTTTGTCGCCAGGATCCGGGCCGGCCTGGCCTACGCTTTCGGGGACCTGTGGGCCGACATCGCGGCCTGGTTCTTCGTGGGACTGCTGCTGGCGGGCGTCATCACCGTGCTGGTGCCGGCCGACTTTCTCGGCCGGTACCTCGGCGCTGGCCTGCAGGCCATGCTGCTGATGCTGGCGGTGGGCATTCCCTTTTACATCTGCGCCAGCTCCTCGACGCCCATCGCGGCGGCCCTGATCCTCAAGGGCGTCAGCCCGGGCGCGGCCCTGGTCTTCCTGCTGGCCGGTCCGGCCACCAACATGGCCTCGCTGGCCGTGCTCTTCGGCACCCTGGGCAAGCGCGCCACGGCCATTTACCTCGCCTCCATCGCCATCTGCAGCGTGGTTTTCGGACTCCTGGTGGACCGCATCTACACCCACTGGGGCATATCGGCGCAGGCCGTGGCGGGCCAGGCCGCCGAGCTGCTGCCGGCCTGGGTGCAGTGGGCCGGCGCCGTCACGGTGCTGCTCATATCGGTCAAACCGCTGGGCAGGCTTGCGGCGGCCTGGTTGCGAAAACGGCGCAAACCCCGGCCGGACTCCGCTGCGGCGCCCGACGATATCCTGCCGACGGCTTCCGAGTGCGGTCCCACGTGAGGCTGCTCCTCGGGGTCGGTCGGCCCCTGAACCAAACGGCGATCGCGGGTGACGTGGCAGCGATTTTCGTGGCAGCCGCCGGTCCCCGGTTTGGGCAGGATAACGGTGGCGGTTACGGGGCCGCGCCGTGGTCCGCGTCATTTCCCGTGGAGCGGAAAATCGTCACCAGCAGATAGAGCGCGGCGGCCAGGAAAAGCGAATCGCGGGCCAGGTACCAGGCGTTGCCGTGCAGCACCTCGCCGGTGCTGGCAAAACACCCGCAATAGACGTTGAGCCCGCGCACGATGTTGAAGATGAAGGCCCCCTCGAAGACCGTCAGCAGGACCGTGGCCAGCACCGCGGCCCCCGGCATCCAGACACCGCCCATCAGCAGGGCGCCGATGACCACCTCCAGCCAGGGAAGAATCACGGCCGTGGGGTTGACCAGCGCGTCCGGCAGGATGCGATAGTTGGCGATGGCCTCGGCGAAGGCCGCCGGGTGGCGGATCTTGTCGATGCTGGCATAGACGAAAATGGCTCCCAGCGCCAGGCGCACGACATGGTAGGCCAGACGGGCAAAAAGCCCGCTGCGGAAAGTGCGCCTGGCGGCCGGAGATGCTCCCTTCACCGCTCTTCTTCCCCCGTGCCCTGCGCCACGGGCAGACCGCTCTGCCGCCAGCGCGTCCAGCCGTTGGGAAGCACTCGCACCCGGGAAAAACCCATGTCCTTGAGATAGCGGGCCAGGTGATGGCTGAGGGTGCATTGCTGCCCGTCGCAGTAAGTGATGATGACCCTGTCGTCCGTCAGCCGGTCGGCGACCTCCGCGATACGGTCGTCGACCTCCTGCCAGGGCAGGCTGAGCGCCCCGCGGATGTGCCCCCGCAGGTAATCCCGGCGCGGACGGGCGTCGAGAAAGACAGCGGCCCCCTGCTGAAACAGCTCCTGCGCCCGGTCTATTGATATCCGCAGCTCGTCGCCGGCCGGCGGGGGCGGCCCGTCCGTCAACGCCAGGCGGCCCTCCCTGCGCAGGGCGTTGACGCTCAGGGCCGTCACCACGGAGATCAGCAGGATGAGCGGCACCTGCCAGCAGGCGCTCAGCCACATGTGGGCGCTTCCAGATCGCATCGGCACTTGTTACCTCCGGGCATCAAAATGGCGCGCCCGGTAGCGGTTGTCAAGCGTCAATGCGGGATGTGGCGCCTGCGCGGGGGCTCTCGGCCTGCGGGGCGCGCCATACTACAGGTATAACTTGACCAGCAGCTTGATCGCCACACCCAGCAGCACCACCGCGAACATCTGCTTGATCCACTTGGCCTTCATCTTTTCCTTCATCACGTGGGCCCCGATCTGGGCGCCGATGATGACGGCCACGCTGGTGGCGATCATCAGGGGCCAGTTGAAGTGGCCCTCGGCGATGTGGCCGGCAAAGCCGGAAAAGGAAGAGAATATGACCACGAAGGCGCTGGTGGCGGCCGCCCTCTTGGTGGGGTATCCCATGGCCAGCATCAGCGGCACGAACAGGAACCCACCGCCGACGCCCAGCAGTCCGGCGATCATGCCGATCAGGAAGCCGCCGACGGCCATCAGGACGATGCGCGTCTTCAGGGCCATCATGCGGTCCTTGTCGGGCTGGGTCGAGCTGAGCAGCATGCGCCCGCCCGCGAAGATCATACACAGGGCAAAGAGCAGGATGAGGGTGCGCGTGGGGATGAATTCCGTCAGGTAGGCGCCCACCGGCGCACCGATGAAAGAGGAGATGACCAGCGGGATGGAGCCCTTGATGTCGATCATCTTCGAGCGGTAGTAGACGATGGCGGCCGACACCACCGTGATGCCGTTTAAAAGCAACCCGGTGGGGATGGCCACGGTCTTGAAGTCGTAGCCGAACCAGTTGAACACGGGGATGTAGAGCATGGCGCCGCCCAGCCCCAGCATGGAAAAGATGAAGGCCAGCACCAAAATGACACCGGTGGTGATTGCAAGCATCATGGTTAGAACTCCGCTTTGCCGGTCCCGGGTCGTCGGCCCGGGACCTCGTTGTGGTACAGACCGCTATTCGTCGTAGCCTGAGCAGGGAATGCACACCAGTTCACCGTCTTCGGTGGCGCGCAGCTTGTCGACGAAGGTCAGTTCGCCGCACTTGGCGCAGGCCCTGGCCTCGAAGATCCCCCTGCCTTTGCGGACCTCCACCTCGTACACTTCGCCGATATCGAGGAACTGCTCCTCGGGCAGGTTGAGAATGCGCTCCACCAGCGGGTTGGTGACTTCCGGCGCCACGTCCTGGGGCGGCACGCCGGCCTTGCGCTGCTGGACAAAGGGCGAGTCCAGCGCCATTTTGAAAAACCCGGGTTTGAGCGACACCCGCACGGCCCGGCCCCGCTGGTTGTCGATGAGGGTGAAGGCCATCTTGTTGTAATAGCGCTTTTCGGCGTTGGATTTGCCGTAGGTGCAGCCTGTGGCCATCATCAGGCCGTCGAGAAAGCAGCCCGCTGCATGCCCCCTGCCGGTTTCCGAGACCAGGCGCAGTTCCTTGTCCTGGGCCCGCTTTACGTCCAGGGCGCGCATGGCGGCCAGCCCGGCCCGCAGGCCCATGGGCATGGCCGGGCACTTGTGGCCGTGAAATTTGAGCCCCGTCTCGAAAATCTGCTGCAGTTTTTCGTCCATATCCTTGCCCTCCCGTTGGAAATTGGTGAATTGCAAAAGGCCCTTCTTGGAGGCCCGATACCGTGGGCGGCGGCATGGTCGTCGCCATATATAGCCAAATAATTATATAGAAATTTAAGGCGGCGCTGTCAACCGCTAATGGTCGCCGAGATTAAAAACATATGCGCCGGCGGCGGTTGCCACCGGGGAGAGCAAGGCACGGTCGGGGAATCGGGCGCCATGCAGGCGGCCCACGCATGGGAACCCGGCGTGATCCAAAGAGGGGTGCGGGTTTGGAGAGGTTGATGCGGCGGGTGCAAACGGGCCCGCGGGCCCGTTACTCGAAGATTTCCGCAAAAATGCCGTCGTCGGCCTGCCGGCAGCGCTCCTGCAGCCGCCGGAACTTTTCCACCAGTTCCCGGCCTTCCCGCGACAGGTGGGACCCCTTGCAGCGGTCGGTGTGCACGAGGGTGGTGCCGAGATGCCTCTCCGAGGCCTTGATTTTGCTCCAGACAGCCTTGTAGGACATTTTCATCCGTTTGGCCGCCTGGTTGATGGACCCTGTCTCTTCGATGAGATCCAGGATTTCCATCCGGCCCTTGCCGATGATGGGGCGGCCGTGTTCATCGACGATCCACTGGCTGGACCGGAGCTTCAGGCAAGCCATGGCGGCTCCTCCGTGGACGAAAAAATTTTACAAGACATTTACAGAAAAATATGGTACCACTAAGTAGTTATGTTAAATATAACATAAGGCAACCAAATGCAAGATTTCAATACCCTGCTCAACGGATCGGCGGCCGCCCACGGGCACCTGTGCCCGGGACAGGTGGTGGGCGTGCGCATGGCCATGCTGGGCTGCCGCCTGATCGGCCTGGAGGAACCCACGCGCCGCGACCAGATCAAGAAGCTCATCGTGTACGTGGAAATGGACCGCTGTACGGCCGATGCGGTGGCTTTCGTAACCGGCGTCAAGCTGGGGCGCCGCAGCCTCAAGTTCGTCGACTACGGCATCATGGCGGCCACCTTTGTAAACCTGGAGAGCGGCGCCACCTACCGGGTGCTGTCCAC
>JAMOVG010000180.1 GCA_027061725.1 Desulfobacteraceae bacterium | reverse complement strand
CTGCTGCTGCCACCAGTAGAAGTGTAGTTGCCGTCCGTATCAATAAAGATATCGCCGGACTCGTAACTATAACCAGACACACCGTTTATGAAATCAAATCCACCGACCATGGTCAGGCTGGATCCGTCCAGGAAAAAGCCCTCCAGATCCCATACCTGGCCGGTGGCGTCGCCGGGCTCGACTTCCTGGTCTTCATTCTTGCCGTGCCAGCCGGAGAGCTCGCTGCTGCTGCCGTCGTAAATGGTGATGTTGCTGCCGAAGTCATAGGCCAGCACAGTGGTAGCGGTTAAAAAAATTGCGACGATGGTGGTCAGAAAAAATTTGCTTTTCATGGGTCTTTCCGTCCTTTCTATATGTGTTGTGTTTTGTCGGTGGCCTGAGATGCCTATTCATAGTCAGATGGCTCCTAAAGCAATAAGAGTGCCAGGAATTACGAATATTTTCCCAAAGTGCCCCCTATTCTTATTTTAGCAATTATTTTCAGATTCTTGCATTCTGATATTTTTCTGTATGAAAAAACAACAGGCTTAGTAAAGAGATTAAGCCTGCATGCTGATGTGGAAAACGTCAGGTACTTTACCCAAAATTATGAAATAAAATCCACATCCAAGGGAAAACTTATTCACACTAAGGGAGGTCCTTAAATAATTCACTAACTTTCTGCGGCAAGTGGTTGGCCGCAGGCAACGGGCGACTTATTTCATTACTTAAGGACGCCCCTGATTGAGGCGGGCGGTGACGTCTTCGTACCACCAGTTCTGCAGGCGGGGGTTGGGCGACATGGAGGCGTCTTCGTCGAAGGCGGTGTGTTCTTTGAGGGAGGCCTGTACGGCCTCATCGAGCAGCGACTGGACCTTGGTCTGCAGTTCGTCGAGCACTTCCTGGCGGGTGTTGCCGATGGATAGATAATCGCGCGCCATCCGGCGGGCCGCGGCGGTGAGCCGGCGGGCGGCCAGCTCACTGATGGCGAAGTGGATCTGCTCGTGCTGCAGCACGTATGCGTGCAGGCGTTTGGGCATGCGCGGGTTCCACCAGGAGCACTCCGGAATCAGGACGGCTTCGAACCCGATGCGGGTTATGCTGCCGAAATACTGGACGGCTCCGGCCAGGCGACGGGCCACGATCTGGAAGCGCGTATCACGGGTGGGGCGGATCTGGATGCAGGAGTGGGCGTTGATGTGCGCCTGGTGGATGCCCAGGTCCCGGGGCAATGCCTTGGCCTTGAAGTCGGCGATGGTCAGGGGGCGGTAGGCAAAGCCCCCGGAGAGCTGCTGGCGGGTGCTGTCCAGCGGGGCCGTGCGCGGCCGCGCGTACTGGGGCAGCGTGGCACAGCCCGTGGCCAGCACCAGCAGCAAGAGGGGGATCGTCTTCCACAGATCCGTAGCTTTAGCCAAGAAGGCCTTTCCGAAGCAGCGACGCATTATTGAATTATTTAAGGACGTCCCCGTCGGCCGCGATCAGACGGTAGCCGTTGGCGGCGGCCAGGGCTTCTCCGCGCTGAACGGCATAGCCCACGCCCGAGGGGGTCATGTCCAGCCGCCGGGCAAGCTCCTGCTGGGTGATGCCCAGTTCGCGCACCGCCCAGTAGCAGAAAAGGGCACGAGCCGCGGCGCGGGTCCGCTGGCGGCTGCGGGTGAAGATCTCCTCGGGGGCGATGCCGAACAGGGCGGCCACCCGGGCGGCCACTTTTTCCTGGTCATAGCCCTGGCGTTTCAACGCGTAGCGCCGCTCGAAGTTCTCACCAGCCTGGTCGAGGATCGACTGCACAAAATCTGAATCCCCCAGGATGCGCTGGTCCCCCTTGATGCGCCCGGCGCCCTGCGTGCGTCGGCCGGCGGAGCGTGTCCAGCCGCCCAAGCTGCGGACCATGCCGCCGCCCACCAGTTCGGGGCGCTGTCCCTGCCCGGCCCCGGCGGCCACAAAAGCATGGTAAGCCCGGCGGGCGGTGTCCAGGGTTTTTCCGAAAAACTTCAGGACGTATTCGTCGTCCTGGAAGGGGCACGTAAAACGCCCCAACAGCGCACCGTGGCCGCAGAAAGGATAGCGGGCCAGTTTCTCCAGATCGGGCACCAACTGTGCACGCAGGGGGTTCAAATGGATGTAGCGGACCAGTTCCTTGAGGTAGGCGTCTTCCTGGCAGATGAAGGACTTGTAACGGTTCTGAAAAAGTTGGCCGTGTCGGTCGTGGCGGTGATTGAAGCTCACGGCGTAGCCGGTCAGCAGCCGTCGCATGAGTCGGGCGATGCCCTCGGGTCCGGATCGAAACAGGAAATGGGCGTGGTTGCCCATGAGTGCCCAGGCGTAGCAGGCGGTCCGGGTTTCTGGAACCAGCTTTTCGAGGCGCTGGACGAAATCCCGCCGATCGGCCTGGCTGCGGAAGATGTTTTTCTGCTCGATGCCCCGGATAATCACGTGATGAAGCACGCCCGGGGCATCGAGTCTGGCTTTTCTGGGCATGTCAGAAAGATACCAGGCGGGTGGTGGATGTCAAGTTATTTAGTTATTTAAGGACGTCCCCCAAAGAGATTTCGATTGACATGCGCGGCCAGCCCCCGTATGATTGTGATAAATAGTGGGTC
>JAMOVG010000179.1 GCA_027061725.1 Desulfobacteraceae bacterium | reverse complement strand
CGCCGCCTCGCCGCCCGGTGTTAAAAGGGAGTCATTGTATGGAAGCAGCAACAAACTCTCTATTTTGTCCGATGCGAGCGTATAGGCCACCGAGTAATCACGGGCCGAATTTTCTTTCAGGCCGGCCGTTACCTGCATCGCACCCACCGCCAGGATGCCGATGGAAAAAATCGCAATGGTGAGCATGACCTCAATCAGTGTAAAGCCTCTCTCCCCATTGTCGCTGAAGTATTTTTGGGGGCTTTTCATAAATTTCTCCTTATCCGTCATTTTTCTAGGAGCTAAGGCCCAGATCACGGCATCGTATCTCCGTGGTAAGCTGCAACTGCCGCGGCTGGCTGCCGCGCATCATCACCGGGTTGTTCGTTCGCGCCGTGATGGTCACCCGCACGGAGCGAATATCGTCGAGGGCACTTCCGGTAACGGGAGACGCCATGATGTTGCCTGACGCATCTAGGTAGACAAAATTCAGCGACTCGATGTTTTCGGCAACAATAGAAAAGCCACCTCCCCCGCCGACCTGCCGACCTAATCCGCATGGAAAGCTGTCTGCAACCCCATCGTTATTTGCATCGTTGGTCAGCTTGTATTCGATTTCTTCATCCCGATCAGATGTACTGCCATTGTACCATTCGTCTGGGTCATCTACCGTACCGTCATGATCGTTATCGATGGAATCGGATTCACCGCCGTCAATGTCCCGCGTGAAGTGAATGTAGTCGCTGCGGGCTTCGATGATTCCTGCGCCTGCATTTCCGGTCGGATCGGTACCGGCAAGACGGACTTCTCTTTCTAACAAAATCATCGCAGCCCTCAGATTCTGGTTCATATTCACCGTTTCCTGCTGGGATATGCGGGATTGAATTTGAGACTGGTAGCTGGCATAAATAACTGCCATCATGATACTTGCCACAGCCATGGCCACCATCAACTCTATGAGCGTAAAACCGTTTTGATTTTTTTTCATCCTTCCCCCGATCATATCAATTCCAAGCACCGCTACTCCAGTATCTGACCACAATATTGCCGGCCACTGTGTTGGTTCCCACCGCACATGTCTGGTTTCGGTTGTTCGCTATATAGACATAACCGGAACTGAACGCCCCTGTTGCTGTCTGTGCCAATCCGGTAGGGGCGAACATGGCGACATTATCCGCCGGTACTGAATAGCTGACAAAATCCGCCGGTAATGATCCACCAGAAGTGGTCGCATTGGTTGTGGCATTGCCATAACCGTATGTAACGCCACTGCCGTATTCGGTTAGATTGACTGTTTTCAAGACTTGGTCGTCGGCTGTGTTGTAGGTCCCATCAACCCCGCAGTCTACGATCTGGTAAGTGCCCGCCCCGGAATTGAAGACAACGGCATAGTATCGATTGTCTTTAATGGCCTGCATCTTGGCCAGTTGCATATTGGAACGAATATCCGCGGCAGCGCTTCTCAATCGATGACCGGGGAGCCAACCAATATAATTTGGAATGGCGATGGCGCTCAGAATAGCGAAAATCGCCGTTGCCACCATGATTTCCATGAGGGTGAAACCCGCTTGACTTCTTTTCATGTCATCCTCTCTGCTCTTTTTTGAATCCATGATACCCGCCTTTAGCTCCTTCCAATATTCGTGCCATCTTGTTACGACCGTCTTCGCGGACGGATTTTTTTTAAGCTGTTGGCCCTTGCCTTACTTTTTTTTCTTTTATTTCCACGTGTTGTATGCATTATAAAAATATCCGTACTCCACCATAGGAATGATTCCCGGCCCTCCGGTTAAGGGACCGGTCACGGACCATGCATTTCAACTATTAATTTTTTTTATAGTTCTATTAAATAAGTTTCGGGTCACGGCCATGAAAGCGCCGCTAAACCTGGCGGGGAAACAGGATTTTCTGTTTTTCAGGAGGCAATCGTGGTATTATGACTGTTTGAGGGGAACCCGCGGGCCACGTCCGGAGCGATCGCGCCATGAAGATTCTTTTTTCCATCATCGCCCTGCTCTACGTTCTGAATCCCTACGATCTTGTCCCGGACTTCCTGGTGGGCTGGGGCTGGCTGGACGACCTGCTGGCCGGCCTTTTCGTGTGGTGGCTCTACAAATCGCTGCAGCAGTCGCTACAGCGCCGGCGTGGGCAGCGCCCCCTCGGTTCACAGGGCGATGGTTCCATGGGTGGGCGAAACGAAGGCAATGCAGGGGAGCGCAACGGTGCGCGGGCGCAAAACCCCGGGGCACGGCCCGGCGATCCCTATACTGTTCTGGGGATAGATCGCGACGCGTCTGAAGCGGATATCAAGAAGGCCTACCGCCGGCTGGTCAGCCAGTACCACCCGGACAAGGTCAGCCACCTGGGGCCGGAATTCCGGGAGCTCGCCGAACAGCGTTTCAAGCAGATCCAGCAGGCCTACGAGCGCATCATGGCAGCCAGGGGTCGCTAGCACGCGCCGGTTTTCGATTTAACCGAAGCCTGCGCTAGTCGAAACCCCTCGCCTGCCCTTAGCCCTTGAGAACGCTGTCCTTGATGCGCTTGACGTGGCCGCGCCCCAACCCCTTGACCTCGCATCCCAGCTCGAAATATCGCCGGATGGCATCGTCGTCGAGGATGCCGAAACAGTCGATGACGGCTACAGGCCGGCCGGTCATTTCAACGACCTCGTCGGGTGTCAGCTTGAGGTAGGCCTCGTGGCGCACGGCCAGCACCACGGCATCGGCCTGCTCCAGGGCCGATTTCATTTTCTGATGAACGCGGGTGCGCGAGAGACTGTCCTGGTTTCGGAAAAAGCGCGCCCAGGACTTTCCGGGGGCCGGGTAGGTGTCCTGCTTTTCCAATTCCCACCAGTGCTTGACATACGGGTCGTGCACCACCACCTCGCCGCCCATCTCGGTGATCTTGCGCACGATCAGCTCGGAGCCGGAGTAACGCGTGTCGCCAACGTCCTGGCGGTAGGAGGCGCCCAGCACCGCCACCCGCGAGGCCGCCACGATCTTGCCCATATTTCGCAGGGCGTCGCGCACCAGCTGCACGGCGTGCAGTGCCCGGGTGTCGTTGATGTCGATGGCCGTGGGGGTGAGTTTGAAGATGTCGTCCTCGAAACCCATCAGTGTGTTGTAGGCCCACACCCCCAGCCCGCCGTCCTTGGGCAGGCAGTAGCCGCCGATGCCGGGCCCCGGGAAAATGATGTTCGAATGCGTGGGGCGCACCTTGATGGCCTCGACCACTTTGATGAGGTCCACGCCGTTGCGCTCGGAAAAGAGGCTCCACTCGTCCAGGAAGGCCAGAATGGTGGCGCGGTAGGAGTTCTCCACGATCTTGCAGGTTTCGCTCTCGATGGGACGGTCCAGCACCGTCAGCGGGTACTGGTCCACGTTGATGACCGCTGAAAGGAAACGCGTGACCTTTTCGCGGGCGTCGGCGTTCACCCCGCTGCACACGCGCCAGAAGTCGCGGATGGAGGCCACATAGTTGCGCCCCGGCATAACGCGCTCGAAGGAGTGCGCCAGGCATGGTTCAGCGTCGTCGAGGCCCCTCTTTTCAAAGGCTTTCTTGATGAGCGGATAGGCCACGTACTCGGTAGTGCCGGGTGGCACCGTGGTCTCGATGAGCACCAGGCACGAGGGGTCGATGCGCTCACCGATGATCTTGAGGCTGTCTTCCAGGGCGGCGATGTCGGCGTATCCCTTGCGCACATTTCCCAGGGTTTCCTTCTGGTAGTCGCACTGCACGTCCACCACTACGATGTCGGCCAGCGTGAGGGCATCGTAAGTGAAGGTGGCCGTCAGGGTCTTCTTTTCCTGAACGCAGCGCCGGATCAGCGGGGCGACCTCCTTGTCCTCGGCTTCCACCGGTGCGACACCGCGGTTGAGCAGCGGAATTTTCCAGTAGGAGCGGGTGGAGGGGCGCTGCATGCCCATGACGAAGTAGAGCGGTTCACCGCTTCGGGGGTCCACAGAGTCGGCCACCACTCCGGCCATGACGGCCCCCACGAAACCGACACCCATGACCACCACGATCTGCCGCCCCATCTCCCGCTGGGCGGCCGCCAGTTCCCTGAGCCGCTCGAATTCCGCCTGATAGTCTTCTTCGGCCGGCAGTGTGAACGTTTCTCCGCTGGGACTCACCGAGACATTGCCGTTGACGACAGGTTCCGCCTGGGACTTGCTTGCCATCGTGCGCTCCATCTTTTGGGGTTCGGTTTTCGTCGCGCCGCCTTGCGGCCGCCATGCCTTTTCGAAAAAGAAATCAAATACCACCACCTGGCACGCGGATCAAGCCATTATGCCGGTAATGGGGCCATATCCCTTTGGCTGTATTTCGGCACAAAACGGATTTTCTTCAATCTCCGTTCCCACATCCCGCTGAGGACTTCGGCATGCCGATCACCCGCACGGCTTTTGACATCGCGGGAATCGACATTATTTTGCCTGTATCCCGTAAACGGCTATGCTGCGCTGCATTTCATCGTCCATCGAAAAGGGAGGGAAGCGTCATGTTGAGCACCGAAAAAATCCGTCGGGCTTTCGAAGCCATCTGCGAAGAAGCGGAAAAACTGAAAAGCCAGGACGTGCCGGATCCTGTCAAGGCCGGCCTGGCCCTGATCATCTCCATCGCCAAACACCAGAACGACATCCGCGATGCTCCCAGGGGCAGCTGCAGGGCCCATGGCGAAAAGTAGCTCCGCCGGTGGGCGCTTTTCCCGTTGCAACCGCCCGCCGGCTCATTGCCGCCGTGTCTGGAACGGCCGATAGAGCGGGTCACCCACCAGCACCATCTGCCAGGAGAGGTACGGCAGGCTGACCAGGTAGCATTCGGCCAGGGTCAGGTAGCCGTCGGCCAGCAGCGAGAAGAAAATCTCCGGCAGGGGGAAGGCCTGCACGTATGGCTCGTAGACCGGACCGAGGGTGGCGGCCACCCCCTTTTCCAGCATCATCTTGCACCACACGCGGCTTTGGGGGTTGTGCAGCGTGGCGCACTCGGCGCTGGCGATGTGGTAGCCCACGGCTCCTTTTCGCCAGGTAAAGGCGTCCACGTATTTTCCCAGACTGTACCACCCGCAGTAGAGCGCCGCGTCCGGGCACTGCCCTTTCTGAAAAAGGGCCTGCCTGTCGTCGGTGATCACCGCCATGAGGCCTGAGCGGCGGATGATGCGCGCCGCCTGGTGGATGGAGTAGTCGTACAGGGCGTACCCGCTCTCGGGACGGCCGTCGGGCATCTTCCAGCGCGCATCGAAGTAGGCCTTTCCCCGCAGCCCCCCGGCTTCCACCGCTAGGCTGTCATCGATGATGCGGCGCACCACCGCCGGGTCGGGGCCGTCCAGCCGGCTGACCATCAGCACGTGCTCTTTTTTGACCAGCGTGAACGGCTTGTTGCGAAAGCCGTAAAAAAAGGGGTTGGGCACCCACCCGTCGAGGGGGTAGTCCCCCGCCCGAACCACCGCCAGCTCGGAGTCCACCGCCGCCTGGTCGGTGAGCGCCTGCAGGGCCGCCACCTCGCTGCGCAGCTTTTCGAGGGATGCCTTGAGGCCTTCGGTGCCTTTGCCCTTCTCCTTCCCCCCGGCCTGCTGCTGTTCGGACAGGCGCTTGATCTCCTGCTGCAAAATCCGCATGCGGCGCAGTCGGTTTTCGTCGGAAGGCGCTATTTTCAGCGGGACTCCCGCCATCAGCACAAGGCAGCGGATGGACTTTCCACCGTCCGCACGGCCCTGGAGGAAACGCAGCAGCGGCGCCGCGATCTCACTGCGGTACTGTTGCCGCGAACAGATCTCGGCCGTGGCGGTTTTCAGCACCAGCAGGTTGCGGCGGGGCACACCGCGCTTTTTCATGTACATCCGGGCCAGTGACAGGCTGTTTCGGGCACTGCCGTTGGCCACCACCAGCACCTCCTGTGATTCGAGGGCGACGGCCACGGGGGGCAACACCAGCACCGGCAGCAGAAAAAACAGCAGCGACAGCCCTATTCGGTTTTTCGGCAGCACCATGATTCCCTTACGCCTGAAGGATAGGGGGGACTTCTTTCCTTAACCCAACCCCGGCAAAAAGCCAACCTTGATCTGGCCCAGGGCCATCGCCGGCAACGCCGGGCCTGAGGCATGCCGGACCCGTTGGGGAAATGCGTACCCATTGTGGCCAAGGGGCGGGCCGTTGGAAAAGCACCCTGGAAAAAGACGCAGCGGCCAGCGGGGAAAACAGTTGATCCGGCGGGTTCGCCTGTGTTAATGGCAAATCATACTTTTACCCGATACCATAACCAGGTGTCATAACGAGACGGTGAACCTCAACCTGCTGAAGATCTTCTACCTGGCGGCGCGGCACGGCAACCTGAGTGCCGCCGCCCGGGAGCTCAACATCACCCAGCCGGCCGTCACCAAGGGAATTCAGCGGCTGCAGGAGCAGTACGATCTGCGTTTCATCAATCGTTTCGGAAAGAAAATGGCGCTCACCGATGCCGGCGAAGCCCTTTTCGAGGTGGCCGAGAAGATCTTCGAGATGGAGCGCTTCGCAGAGGAGAGCATCCGCGAGTTTCAGAAATTCGAAAAAGGCCACATCCGCGTTCACGCCAGCGAGAGCTTCGGCGCCTATTACCTGCCCTCCATCACGACGCCTTTTTGCCGGGCCAATGCCCACATTACCCTGTCGGTCAACATTCTGCCCAGTGATCTGGTCGTGGAAAAAATCGTCGGCCTGGAAAGCGACCTGGGGTTTATCTCCTACCCCATCGACAATCCCAAGATCGTCATGCGCGAGATTCTCGAGGATCGCCTGATTCTCATCGTGCCGCCGGGCCACCCCATCACCCGCAAACACCTCCTCGACCCCCGCGACCTCGAAGACCATCCCATGATCGTCCACGAGCCGGGTTCGGCACCCCGCCAGGCGCTGGAGAAGCTGGTGCGGGTAAACAAACTGTCCCTGACGATCCCCCTGGAGCTGTCCAGCAACCGGGCCATCAAGGAAGCCGTGGAGGCCGGCCTGGGAATCGCGCTGATCAGCCGCAAGGTGGCCCAGGAGGAGATCCAGGCCGGGCGCCTGGCGGAGATCCCGCTGACCGACAAGACCCTGACACGCAAGTTCTACCTGGTGCACCACCGCGACAAGTACATCTCAGAGCCGCTGCGGGCACTGATCACGCGCATTGACCGCTGGACGCAGGGGTACATGCGGTCGATCTTTTAAAATCCCTTCCGCAGGGCGCTGTTCCGCGTCCACGAAAAACACCCGAAAAGACCGCTTGGCCGGAAGACAGGAAGCCGGACAAAAAGGGGGCAAAGGAGATTTGCCTGTCAGCCGGATTTCCGTTCCAGAAAGAACCAGGTGCGCTGCAGGCAGACGATGGTCAGGGCGTCGGTGATGCGTCCGTCGGCGATCATCTCCATGAGGCGCGAGAGGGAATGGGTTTCCAGTTCGATGATCTCGTCGGGGTCCAGGTGCTGCGCGGTGGGTGTCAGGTCCTGCGCCAGGTACAGGTGAATGACCTCGTCGGAGTAGGACGGCAAGATGTGGACGCGGCCCAGGGCGTGCATGCGGCCGGCGGCCATCCCGGTCTCTTCCTCGAGTTCGCGCCGCGCGCAGTCCAGCGGCGGCTCACCGGGCTCCATGGTCCCGGCCGGCACCTCCAGCAGGTATTCCCGCACCGCGTGGCGGTATTGCCGGGTCATCACCACCTGCCGGTCCCCGGTCAGCGGCACGATGGCGGTCGAGCCCGGGTGGCGCACGAAAGCCATGCGCGTGTCCACGCCGTTAGGCAGGTGCACGCCCTCCACGGTGAACGAAAACAACCGGCCGGCGTACACGGTTTCGACCGCGTTGACCTGTCCCAATTCCCTCTTGGAATTTTCATCCATCTTCCGTCTTCTCCAGCAGGTGATCCGGTGGGTCCCACCGCCACAGGCCGGCACGTCCGCGGGCGGGAGCCGGTTTTTCCAGCATCCGCACATCGCTCAGCTGCCAGGCGTACCAGCCGGGAATGAACTGCCCGAAGGCGTACTCGGGATAACAGGGGCACTGCGCCGGCGTAATCGCCCGGCAGTCCACCAGCCGGCAAAAGGCAATGACAGCGCCCCCGGTCAGTCGGTCCGGGTCGAGGCCGGCTTCCGACAGCACCTGGCGGTGGTAGGGATCTGTGAGCGCGCATGGGGCGGCGGCCGCGTGAATGGCCAGCGGCCCGCGGTAGCGTGTCGCCTGCGGCCTCGTCTCGATGCACCTGGCGCCCACGGCCACCAGCCAGGCCATGGGCCTTGCAAGGGTAATGGCTCTCACGGGACCCGTCAATCCTCGATCCGGATGTCGGTTTGCGGGAAAGCACCCCGCAGCAGCCGTGCGGCCAGGCCCATGTCGCAGCGGCCAAACTCATCGCTGGCGCCCCACAACCGCAGGCGCTGCCGGTGTTTGCGCTGCACAAAGCCGCCGCCCAGGGCAAACGCCTCGACCCCGGAAAAGCCCAGGTCGCGCATTTCCGCCACCGTGTTGCGCAGGATCTCCCGGTGCCATTCGTCACCGCCGCGCAGGCACAGCTTGCCGTCCGGCAGGCCCCCGGCCAGCCGGACCAGCAGGAACTTTCCGGCGTAACCCGGCGCCAGCGCCACGTCGCGGATCATCTTGCGCGGCTGCGGACCGTGCGCCAAAAGCGCCCTGAGCGCAAAGACGTGCCGCTCCGTCCGCCGCCAGGCGCCGATTTCCCCGGCCTCCTGCAGCTGGCGGACCTCTCTCTCGAGCCGTTCGACCAGCGCTCCGACCCGGGAGACGGGCAGGCGCCCCGGGTCCTCCTGCAGCATCGCCAGCGCCGATTGCAGGCGGCAGTCACGCAGTGCCTCGTACAGCCCGTCAAGCGGTTCGGCGGCCAACATGCTTGCACGCGCTGCAGGAGGAGGCGGCCCCGCAGCAGCCGCCCCGTTTGCCGGCAAACCGACTAGTCACTGCCCCATTTCCGGAGAAAATCCCCGAAGAGCTCCTCGTCGCTGGGGATATACTCCTCCTTGGGCAGCGCCAGCCAGGTGTAGTTCAGGAAATGCCGCCAGTTGATGTTGTCGCTGGTGATGTTGCCGGCCCAGCTGCCGCATCCGAGGGTGTCGGTGGTGGGCAGTCCAGAGGTCCAGCCGCCGCTGTTGGCGTAGGAGTGCGGCATGTTGCAGACCACACGGCCCACGTTGGCGCGCAGCGCCAGCTTGACCCTCCGTTCGTCCATCTCGGTGTGGATGGAGGCCGAGTGGCCCTCTCCCGAAAACTTGAGGATCTTTTCCAGGCGGTCGAGCATCTCGTCGAAATCGCTCCACTTCCAGACCGTCAGCACCGGGGAGATCTTCTCACCGGAAAACCGGTCTTCGGGGCCGATCTTCTCGCCCATGACCATGAGAACGCGGGTTCCCTCGGGCACCTCGATGCCCGCCAGGCCGGCGATGAATTTGGCCGAGTGCGCCACGATATCGCGGTTCAGATGCGTTCCGTCAGGCCACATGGTCTTGCGCAGCTTCTCGCGCTCTTCGGTGCTGCACAGGTAGGCGCCCTCGGACTGGAGGGCCGCCATCATTTCGTCGAACTTGCTCTCGTGCACCGCCACGGCGTTCTCCGAAGAGCAGGATGCCGAGTTGTTGGCGATCTTGGAGATGAACACCTTGTGGGCAGCGGCCGGGATATCGGCGGTTTCGTCGACGATGGAGACCACGTTGCCGGCGCCCACGGTCTGGGCCGGCTTGCCGGCGGCGTAGACGACCTTGACCAGGGCGGCGCCGCCGGTGGCCACGGCGTAGTCGCAGTTGGCCATCAGTTCCGAGGTTTTGGCGTGGCTGGTCTGTTTGATGCATTGGACCAGGTCGACAGGCGCACCCACCTTGGCCAGGCCCTTGCGCACGTGCTGTACGGTCTCATAAGACGTCTTTTGGGTCCTGGGGTGCGGCGAAACGATCTGTGCGTTGCGCGTCTTTAGCGTGCTCAGCGCCAGGCAGCAGATGGTCGATTCCGGGTTGGTGCAGGGCACCACGTTGGCGATCACGCCGATGGGCTTGGCGTACTTGCGGATCTGCAGCGCCGGGTCCTCTTCCACCAAGCCGCAGGTCTTGACGCCCCGCTGGTCCCACAGGGTCCCGAGGGTCTTGTTGCGGATCTTGGCGATCTTGTCTTCGGCCACCCCGATGCCGGATTCCTCCACGGCCAGGGTGCCCAGCTTTTTGCGCACGTCCTCCTTGAGCAGCTCCCAGGCCACC
>JAMOVG010000178.1 GCA_027061725.1 Desulfobacteraceae bacterium | reverse complement strand
CACCCTGGCGGCGGCCTGGTCGGCGGACCTGGTGATCGCCCAGGTCAACGAGAACATGCCCCGCGTGCTGGGCCGCAGCGTGGTGCACGTCAACGAGGTGGACGTCATCGTGGAGCACGACGAGCCCCTGCTGACCGTGCCGGATCTGCCCGAGTCGGAGCGCGCCAACCGCATCGGGCGGCTCATTGCCCGGCTCATTGACGACGGCTCCACCATCCAGATCAGCCCGGGCACCACGCCGCGGGCCACCCTGCTGGCCCTGGAGAGCCGCCGCGACCTGGGGGTGCACACCCAGTTCATTACCAACGAAATCATGCAGCTCTATGCCAAGGGGGTCATCACCAACCGCCGCAAGGGATTCAACGAGGGCAAACTGGTGGCCAGCACGGCCATCGGCTCCGAGCACCTCTACGAGTTCATCAACGACAACCCGGCCATCGAGTTCCACCCGTCGGATTACGTCAACGACTCGGGCAACATCGCACGCAACCACAAGATGGTCTCGCTCAACGTGGCCTCGGTCATGGACCTGACGGGCCAGGTGGGGGCCGACGCCCTGCCCCAGAACCAGTTTTCGGGCGTCAGCGGCATGCTCGACTTCATCCGCGGGGCGGCCCGCTCCGAGGGCGGCAAGTCCATTCTGCTGCTGCTGTCCACCGCCGAGCACGGGCGGGTCAGCCGCATCGTCCCGGCGCTGGACGACACGGCGGTGGTGGTGCCGCGGGGTGACGTGTATTACGTGGCCACCGAATACGGGGTGGTCAACCTTTTCGGCAAGAGCCTGCAGGAGCGGGCCCTGGCCATGATCAGCATCGCCCACCCGGATTTCAGGGAGTCGCTGTTCGATGCCGCCAAGGAGCGGGGACTGCTGGGCAAACGCCGCATCCTGACCGACTGCGTGCGCGGCGTCTACCCGCTCAAGTACGAGGAGATCGTCACCATCGACGGGCAGGAGGTGGTCATCCGCCCGGCCAAGCCGGTGGACGAGCGGCGTATCCAGGAGCACTTCTACAGCCTGGACAAGGAAGACGTGGTGGCGCGTTTTTTCTACGAAAAATCCAGCTTCGTGCGCGAGGAGATCGAGGAGTTATCCCAGATCGACTACGTGCGCAACCTGACCATGCTGGCGGTGGTGGGCGAGTTCGGCTTCGGGCAGGTGGTGGCCATCGGCGAGTACCTGCTGGACCCGGAAACGGATCTTGCCGAGGTGGCTTTTTCGGTCAGCCGGCCCTGGCAGGGCAAAGGGCTGGGGAAACGCCTGCTGAAGAAGCTGGCGCAGGCCGCCCGCGAAAACGGGATCTCCGGGCTGGTGGCCTACACTTCGCCGACCAACCGTGGGATGATCCGGCTGTTCAAGACGCTTCCCTACCGCGTTGAGACCCAGCTGGACGGCGACGTGGTGGTGCTGCGCTGCTGGTTCGAAGCCGTGCGCGAGGGGGGCGGCGCGCCGGAGGGTGCATCGGACGGGAACCATACAGATCGATGAAACGTTGATTTTTCAGGCCGCGGGCACCGCCCGCTTTGCAAATAGAACCGAAACAGAGGATACGGATTCATGGGCAATACCTATACGGTGCGGTTTTTGCCGCACAACCGAAAGATCGAGGTGGAAGAGGGCCAGACGCTGATCCGGGCCGCCATGGAGGCCGGCGTGCACGTCAATGCCTCCTGCGGCGGCGAGGGCGTGTGCGGCAAGTGCCGTGTAATCATCGAAGAGGGCCAGGTGGCCGAGGGCCTCAGCGAACGGCTCAGCAAGGAGGACGTCGAAAAGGGCTACCGGCTGGCCTGCCGCGCCAAGGTCACGGGCGACGTGGTGGTGCGCGTGCCGGTGGAGTCCGAGGTGGATGCCAGCGTGCTCAACGCGCTGGCCACGCCCCGCCGCACGGCGCGCATCCACGAGATGGACCTGGAGGAGCTCAAGGAGCAGGGGCTGTTTTTGCCCCCCATCGAGAAAAAATACCTGGAGCTGCCGGAGCCCAACGCCCAGGACCACCTGCCGGACGTCACCCGGCTGGTGAGCTTTTTGAAGCTGACCCACGACGAGCATCGGCTGGAAGTGGAGTTTCCGGTCATCCGCAAGATGCCCGACATCCTGCGGGAGCAGGACTTCAAGATCACCGCCACCCTGGCGCGCCCGGTGCACAAGGGCGGCAAGACGCGCATCATCAACGTGCAGGCCGGGGACACCACCGGCCAGAACTACGCCATCGCGGTGGACATCGGCACCACCACCGTCTACGGACAGCTGATCGACCTGATCAGCGGTGAGGTGCTGGCCCAGTTCGGTGACTTCAACGGCCAGATCAGCTACGGCGAAGACGTCATCACGCGCATCATGGCGGCCGAAAAACCCGGCGGCCTGGAGAAGCTGCAGGCCGTGGTGATCAAGACCATCAACTCCATCATCCGCAAGCTGATCAAGCGCTCCAAGGTGGACATGGACGAGATCTCCACGCTGACCATGGCCGGCAACACCACCATGACCCAGCTCATGCTCAAGGTCAACCCGCGCTACATCCGCCGGTCGCCATACGTGCCGGCGGCTTCCCTGTACCCACCCATCAAGGCCGTGGAGCTGGGCATCGAGCTGGGCGACCACGTGCCGGCCCTGGTTTATCCCTCGGTCTCCAGCTACGTAGGCGGCGACATCGTAGCCGGCGTGATGGGGTCGGGCATGTACCGCTCCGAAGAGCTGACGCTCTTCATGGACATCGGCACCAACGCCGAAATCGTTATCGGCAACAAGGACTGGCTGGCCTGCGCGGCCTGCTCTGCCGGGCCCGCCTTCGAGGGCGGCGGTATCCAGTTCGGCATGCGCGCCGCCAAGGGCGCCATCGAGGACTTCTCCATCGACCCGGCCACGCTGGAGCCCATGCTCATGACCATCGGCAACGTGCGGCCCAAGGGCATCTGCGGCTCGGGCCTGATTATCATGGTGGCTACGCTGTTCGAGACCGGCGTGATCAACAACCTGGGCAAGTACGACCGCGACCTGGACACGCCGCGCATCCGCCAGACCGACGGCATCTGGGAGTACGTGCTGGCCTGGAAAGACGAGACCCAGATCGACCGTGACATCGTGCTCACCGAGATCGACATCGAAAACCTGATCCGCGCCAAGGGCGCCATCTACAGCGGGTGCATGACCCTGCTCGAGGAGGTCGGCCTGAGCATCGGCGACATCGAGCGCATCAACCTGGCCGGCGGCTTCGGAAGCTACGTGGACCTGGAGAAGGCCATGGTCATCGGTCTGCTGCCCGAGATCGACGCCGACAAGGTGAGCTTTATCGGCAACGGCTCCCTGATGGGCGCCAAGATGAGTTCGCTGACCAACCGCATCCGCAAGGACGTCGTGGAGGTCATGAAAAAAATGACCAATTTCGAACTGTCCGAAACCGCTTCCTACATGGATCACTACGTGGCAGCCCTCTTTTTGCCGCATACCGACATCAACCTGTTCCCCAAGCTGAAAAAGCGGCTGGAGGCCCGCCGCAAGGCCCAGAAGGGTTAAAAAAAATATGCACCGGCAATTTGCGGTAACGCCAAATGTGCCGGTGCATATTTGCGTATTTTGAAAATAAAATCCTGTGAATTCATGTTTTTAAAATCGACAGGGCAGGTGCGTATCTTGCCCGGATAAGGCCTGCATCAGGCACCTATTGACAATCCATGACAACCCTTATAAAAGATAATATTCTGCTTTTTTTATGGGAGGGCTCGCCCGCAGCTTGCATGAAACGGACGCCGCCCCGCCAGGCGGAAGATGTGTGCCGACGCGCGTCTACCCCGGAAAATCACCGGATTGGCGCTGAAGTATTTTTGTAAATTGTATTCAGAAATAGAATAAAATTCATGTGAGAAAGGGGGGCTGAAATCTACCGAAGCAAGACGCAGTCAATGCCTTGGCCCGGTCAGGAGGCCGCGGACTGGACGCAAGGCGGTATCTTCCAACCTCTAACACCTCGATCATTAACCGGTAAATTGATAAGGAGGTAGAACTTGGGTCTCGAATTTTACAAAGAAAATTATGCGGGGAGCGTAAAGGAAATTACCCTGGGGACGGGCGACAAGGCCGTCACCGTGGGAGGGGAAACCTGCTACCCCTTCTACCAGTTCGAGGGAGAAATGCCCCGCAAGCCGAAAATCGCCATGGAAATCTGGGACATGGAACCGCCGGAATGGCCTGAAGCCGCAATGGCGCCTTTCAAGGACGTTCTGTCGGATCCGGCCGCCTGGGCCAAAAAATGCGTCGACGAGTACGGGGCGGAGCTGATCGTGCTGCAGCTCAAAAGCATCGACCCCAACGACAAGGATGCCAGCCCGGAGGAAGCCGCCGCTACCGTCAAGAAGGTTCTGGAGGCCATCGACGTGCCGCTGATTCTGTGGGGATCGGCCAACGTCGAAAAGGACGAAGCCGTTTTCAAGGTCATCGCCGAGGAGTGCCAGGATCACCAGCTGGTTATCGGCCCGGTGGAGGACAAGAACCACAAGGGCATCGGTGCGGCGGCCATGGGTTACGGCCACCTGATCATCTCGTCGTCTCCCATCGACGTCAACCTGGCCAAACAGGTTAACATCCTGCTGGAAAACTTGGGCATGCCCATGGACCGGGTGATCATCGACCCCACCACCGGCGGCCTGGGCTACGGCATGGAGTACTCTTACTCGGTCATGGAGCGGCTGCGTATGGCGGCCCTGCAGCAGGGTGACGACAAACTGCAGCTGCCCATCATCAACAACCTGGCCAACGAAGTCTGGAAGTGCAAGGAAGCCAAGCAGAGCGTCGAGGAAGCCCCCACGCTGGGCGACCCCGAAAGGCGCGGCATCCTCATGGAAGCCGTGGGAGCCGTCACCTACCTGCTGGCCGGCTCCGACATCCTGATCATGCGCCACCCGGAAGCCATCCGCCTGGTGCGGGCCTTCATCGACCTGCTGCACGACGGCGGGTCTGCCATGGACGTGGCACCCATCAAAAAACTGCTTCCCGAGGTGGAGATCGACCTTGTGGCCCTGGCGCCGGAACCGGATCTGACCATTGAGGAGGGGGACAAGAAGAAGGCTGCGCCGGCCAAGAAAGCCGCTCCGGCCAAGAAGAAGGCGGCACCCAA
This sequence comes from Desulfobacteraceae bacterium, assembly GCA_027061725.1. Lineage (GTDB taxonomy): Bacteria > Desulfobacterota > Desulfobacteria > Desulfobacterales > JALSRD01 > JALSRD01. The sequence goes on along the minus strand of JAMOVG010000178.1, from coordinate 5,089 downwards.
GAAGGCGGCCGCCAAGAAAGCAGCGCCCAAGAAGGCTGCCCCCAAGAAAGCGGCCGCCAAGAAAGCCGCTCCCAAGGCCGAGGCCGCCGCCCCAGCGGAAAAGGCCGAGTCCAAGGAAGAAGCCGAAGCGCGCGCCAAGGCCGAAGCCGAAGCCAAGGCCAAGGCGGAAGCGGAAGCCAAGGCCAAGGCCGAGGAAGAAGCCAAGGCCAAGGCCGAAGCCGAAGCCAAGGCCAAGGAAGAGGCCGAAGCCAAGGCCAAGGCCGAAGCAGAGGCCAAGGCCAAGGCCGAGGAAGAGGCCCGCGAGGCCGCCGTGGCCAAGGAGATGGACGACATCCGCAAGCAGCTGGCCAAGAAGCGCAAGAAGGCCGCGCCCAAGAAGGCCGCGCCCAAGAAGGCCGCGCCCAAGAAGGCCAAGAAAGCCAAGGCCGCCAAGCCCAAGGAGATGGACAAGGACGCCATCAACGAGAAACGAGTGGCCGACATGCTCGCGACTGTGGCTCGTTGGCACCGCCACTACAGCCGTTTCAGTAGCCGTTTCGGTCAGTAGCGAAGTTGAACCCGGTGCCGGTTCGGAAAACCGGTGCCGCAGCGAACGGGCCCATGGCCGTTCAGAACCGGTAACTGTTTTTACCCGAGGTCGAAAAATCCTCAACGAAGGAGGAGCATATGTCGAGACTTGTCGCTTTTGCCGCCGTACAGGGTGGTTATAACATCGTATCCAAGGTAGAGGGGAAGCTGAAGCGGGCGCTGGCGGAAAAAGACGCCTCCACCGAGGTGGGGTTTCCCAACACCGGCTACTACCTGCCCGTGATCTACTCTCTGCTGGGCATCAAGGTGGAAACCCTGGAGGACATGCTCAAACCCATGGAGATTGCGCGCAAGCTGCTGCCGCCGCACATCGAGGGCTATCACCACACGCCCTACCTGGGGCGCCTGCTGGACGCCGGCATGGCCGCCATCTTCGCTTTCGAGATCGAGGAGGCTTTGCGCTACCTGTATGAACCGGATTTCTACCTGCACTCCGAAGAAATCGACGAAGAGGCCGGGAAGATCTGGCTGGGCGCCGCCGACGACATCGTCTTCCGTAAACGCGGCGTGGAGTTCGTGGACGGCAGCGCCCCGGGTTTCGCCGCCATCGTGGGCGCGGCGCCGGATCCGGAAATCGCCAAAATGATCGTCGAAGAGTACCAGCGGCGCAGCCTCTACATCTTCCTGGCGGCCAACCAGAACGGCACCACCTGTGCCGAGCAGCTGCTGGAAGCCGGCGTGCAGATCGGGTGGAACACCCGTATCGTGCCTTACGGCCCGGACATTTCCTCGGCCGTCTTCGCCCTGGGTTTCGCCAACCGCGTGGCCATGGCCTTCGGCGGCGTCGAACCCGGCGACTACAAGAAGATCCTCAAGTACAACAAGGACCGCGTTTTCGCCTTCGTCAACGCCCTGGGCGACGTCAACGCCGAGTGGGCCGCCGCGGCCGCCGGCTGTATCAACTGGGGCTTCCCGACCCTGGCGGACACCGACATCCCCGAGGTGCTGCCCACCGGCGTGTGCACCTACGAGCATGTGGTGGCCAACGTGCCCTACGACAAGATGGTGGACCGCTCGGTGGAGGTGCGCGGCCTGAAGACCACCGTGGCCGAGATCGACATCCCCATGTCTTACGGCCCGGCTTACGAGGGTGAGCGCGTGCGCGGCGCCGATCTTTACGCGCAGTGCGGTGGCGGCAAGACCCAGGCCACCGAACTGGTCAAGATGGCCAACATGAACGAGATCGAGGACGGCAAGGTGGAGATCATAGGCCCCGACGTCACCGAGCTCAAGGAAGGCGACGTCTTCCCGCTGGGTATCTTCGTGCAGGTGGCCGGCCGCGAAATGCAGGAGGACTTCGAGCCCATCCTGGAGCGCCAGATCCACCACCTGATCAACTACATCCAGGGCATCATGCACATCGGGCAGCGCGACATCGCCTGGATTCGCATCAGCAAGAGCGCCATGGAGAAGGGCTTTTCGCTGAAGCACATCGGCATTGCGCTGCACGCCAAGTTTCATCAGGACTTCGGCGCCATTTTCGACAAGGTTCAGATCACCCTCTACACCAAGCCGGAGGACGTGGAAAAGCTGACCGAAAAAGCGCGCGCCGAGTACAAGCGCCGCGACGAACGCGTCGAGAAGATGACCGACGAGGACGTGGAGATCTACTATTCCTGCACGCTGTGCCAGTCCTTTGCACCCAGCCACGTGTGCACCGTCAGCCCGGAGCGTACCGGCCTGTGCGGCGCCTACAACTGGATGGACTGCAAGGCATCCTACGAGATCAACCCCACCGGCCCCAACCAGCCCATTGAAAAGGGCGAGTGTCTGGATCCGGTGCTGGGGCAGTGGAAGGGCGTCAACGAGTTCGTGGCCAAGGCCTCCCGCGGAGCCATCGACCACTACAACTTCTACTCCCTGGTGGTCGACCCCATGACCACCTGCGGCTGCTGCGAGTGCATCGCGGCCATGCTGCCGGCCTGTAACGGCGTTATGACGGTCAACCGCGAGTACCTCGGGGAAACCCCCTGCGGCATGAAGTTTACCACCTTGGCCGGTGTCATGGGCGGCGGTGCTTCTTCGCCGGGGTTCGTGGGCCACTCCAAGTTCAACATCACCCAGCGCAAGTTCATCAAGGGTGACGGCGGGCTGGCCCGCATGGTCTGGATGCCCAAGATGCTCAAGGAAGAGATCAAGGAGCGCCTCATCCGGCGGGGCGAGGAGCTGGGGATTCCCAACTTCTACGACATGATCGCCGACGAGACGGTGGGCACCACCGAAGAGGAGATCCTGCCCTTCCTGCAGGAAAAGGGCCATCCGGCGCTTTCCATGGACCCGATCATCCGGTAGGGGAGAATCCCGGGCGGATGCGCCGAGAAGGAGGCACGGCCTTCCGCCCTTAAAGCCCATTCCGGTCAGGCCCCGGCGGCCGCCGGAGCGTCTCAGCGAGACGGGGCGCGACAGAAGATTTCAATGATAAAAAGGAGATCAATATGGCATTAACCGGTATTCAGATATTCAAGCTCCTGCCGAAAACCAACTGCAAAGAGTGCGGCGTGCCCACCTGCCTGGCCTTTGCCATGAACCTGGCTTCGGGCAAGGCCGAACTCGACAGTTGTCCCTACGTTTCCGACGAGGCCCGGGAAAAACTTTCCGAGGCGTCGGCGCCCCCCATTCGGCCGGTGGTCATCGGCAAGGGGGTGCGGGCACGCACGGCCGGCGGTGAGACCGTTCAGTACCGGCACGAGAAGACTTTCTACAACCCCACCCTGCTGTCTGCCCTGGTGCCATCGGACATCGACGAGGGCGAACTGGAAACCAAGCTCAAGGGCTGGAACGCCCTGCAGTACGAGCGCGTAGGGCTCAACCTGCGACCCGAACTGGTGGCCGTCAAGGACGTGGGCAACGGCGCCGACGCCTTTGCCGCTGTGGCCAAGAAGATCGCTGAAACCTCGGAGTTCAACGTCATCATGATGACCGAGGACCCCGACGTCATGAAAGCCGGCATCGAGGCATGCGGGTTCAAGCGGCCGCTGATGTACGCCGCCACCGAAGCCAACCTGGAGGCCTTTGGCGAAATGGCCAAGGAGAACGATCTGCCCCTGGCCGTCAAGGCCGATTCGGCCGAGGGGCTGATCCCGCTGACTGAGAAACTTACCGGGATGGGGCTCAAGGACCTGGTCATCGATCCCGGCTCCCGGGAGATCCAGCAGTCCTTTAACGACATGGTCGCCATTCGCCGCGCAGCCCTCAAGGACAGCAATCGCGCCGTGGGCTTCCCGACCATTACCTTCCCCTGCGAGATGGCTTCCAACATCGACATGGAGACCCTCATCGCCGCCATGCACATCGCCAAGTACGGCGCCATCGTGGTGATGAGCGATTTCCTCGGCGAGAACCTCTTCCCGCTGCTGCTTGAGCGGCTCAACATCTTCACCGACCCGCAGCGGCCCATGACGGTCACCGAGGGCATCTTCGAGATCAACAACCCCGATGAGAATTCGCCGGTGTTGGTGACCACCAACTTCGCCCTGACCTACTTCATCGTGTCCGGTGAAATCGAGGCCAGCAAGGTTCCTTCCTGGCTGCTGATCAAGGACTCCGAGGGCCTGTCGGTGCTGACCGCCTGGGCGGCCGGCAAGTTCGCGGGCGATGACGTGGGCATGTTCGTCAAGAAGTGCGGCATCGCCGACAAGATCAAGCACAAGGAACTGATCATTCCCGGCTACGCCGCCGCCATCGTCGGCGACGTGGAAGAAGAACTGCCCGGCTGGACTATCACGGTCGGCCCGCGGGAAGCGGCCCACCTGCCGGCTTTCCTGAAAGCCAGGTAAACAGAAGACCTGCGGGCGCCGGGCCGGCGTGGCCGGGTGCCCGCGCGACGATCTGACATTCAATACGGACAGCACGAAAGGGAGGGCGTATGCTACTGATAGGAGAGAGCCTGAACGTTATTTCCAAAAAGATCGGCCGGGCCTTCAAGGAGCGGGACCCCAAGCCGATCCAGGAAGAGGCCCTTTTCCAGAAGGAGAAGGGGATGGACTACATCGACATCAACCTGGGCCCGGCCAAGAAGGACGGCCACGAGCTGATGCCCTGGGTGGTCGAGGTGGTGCAGGACGTGGTGCCGGACGTTCCGCTGGCGCTGGACACTTCCAACATCGACGCCATCGAGGCGGCCCTGAAGGTTGTCAAGCCGGTGGGCACGCCCCACATCATCAACTCCATCATGGTGCGCCCCGAGCGGTACGAGCGCATGGTGCCGCTGGCGGCCGAGTACGACGCCGACTTCATCGCCCTGATGTGGGGCCCCGAGGGGCTGCCGCGCGACGAGAACGAGCGCGCCGCCCTGTGCGTGGAACTGGTCTACTTCGCCAACGAGGCCGGCATTCCCAATGAGAAGATCTGGGTGGACGGCATTGTCACGCCGGTCAACATTCAGCAGCCCCAGGCCATCAGCCTGATGGAGTTCCAGGGCATGCTGCAGGACATCGCCCCGGGCGCCCGCAGCACCTGCGGCCTGTCCAACATCTCCAACGGACCCCCGGACCACCTGCGG
>JAMOVG010000177.1 GCA_027061725.1 Desulfobacteraceae bacterium | reverse complement strand
AGGAGCTTCGTTTCGCGATTCGGGAAGGCGGCCGCACGGTGGGCGCCGGCGTCGTCAGCGATATCATCGAGTAAGGGAAAAGAGGGTTTCCAGCATGATAATGAACACCAAGATCAGGATCCGGCTCAAGGCCTACGATTACAAACTCCTGGATCAGTCCGCCACGGACATCGTCGATACGGCCGTCAAAACGGGCGCCAAGGTGGTTGGGCCCATACCGCTGCCCACCGAGATCAACAAGTTCTGCGTGCTGCGTTCGCCGCACGTGGACAAGAAATCCCGGGAGCAGTTCGAGATGCGAACCCACAAACGATTGCTGGACATCCTGGAGCCCACCCAGCAGACCGTGGATGCCCTCATGAAGCTGGATCTGTCGCCGGGTGTGGACGTTGAAATCAAATTGTAGGGCACGGGAACTATAGCTATGAGCAAGGGTTTAATCGGAAAGAAGTTAGGCATGACGGGGGTGTTTGCCTCCGACGGCAGGCGTATCCCGGTGACCGTACTGGAGGTCGGACCCTGTGTTGTCACCCAGGTCAAGACCGAGGCGGTGGACGGCTACAACGCTCTGCAGCTGGGGTTCGGCACCCGCAAAGCCTCGCGGGTGAACAGGCCCATGGCCGGCCACCTGAAGAAAAGCGGCGCCCAGGGTTTCGCGGTGCTGCGCGAGTTCCCGGTGGATGATCCCGACGCTTACAGTGTCGGACAGACCGTCGGTCTGGACATTTTTAAGGTGGGCGAGCGCATCGATATCACCGGCACTATCAAGGGCCGCGGGTACCAGGGGGTCATCAAACGCCACCGTTTCTCGGGGGGCAAGAAGACCCACGGCAGCCGCAGTCATCGGGTGCCCGGCTCCATCGGCTGCAGCGCCTGGCCCGGGAAGGTCATCAAGGGAAAGAAACTGCCGGGCCAGTACGGCAATACCCGCAAGACGGTGCGCAACCTGGAAATCGTGGACATCCGGCCCGAGGAGAACCTGCTGCTTGTCAAGGGCGCCGTTCCGGGACACCGGACCGGGCTGGTGGCTGTCAGGAAAACCAAAATCGCAAAACAGTAGGCGCCGCCAGGCCCTGCTGTTTCATGGAACGGAATAAAGATGGCTGTCGTAGATGTCGTAAATAGCAAGGCGGAAAAAGTTTCGCAGACCGATCTGCCGGACGAGATTTTCAATGTTCCGGTCAAGAAGGGTGTGCTCAACGAGGTGGTCACCATGCAGCTGGCCTGCAGGCGTTCCGGAACCGCGGCGGTCAAACACCGCTCCGACGTCAAGGGCAGCCGCCGCAAGCTCTTCCGGCAGAAGGGCACCGGCCGGGCCCGGCGGGGCGACATCAAGTCGCCGCTGCTGCGGGGCGGAGGATCGGTGTTCGGACCGGACCCCAGGTCCTATGCCTACAAGGTGCCCAAAAAGGTCCGGCGCCTGGCGCTGAAGATGGCGCTGAGCAGCAAGCTGCAGGGCGAGACGCTGACGGTGATCGAGTCATTTGGACTGGAAAAGCCCAGGACCCGGGATTTTGTGGAGGTGCTGGACGCCTTGGGTATTCGCAAGGCGCTGATCGTCACCGACGGTCCGGACCGCAACCTCGAGCTCTCGTCGCGCAACGTTCCCGATATCAAGGTGCTCCGGAGCGAAGGCGTCAACGTCTACGACGTTCTGAAATACGAGAACCTTGTGCTGCTCCAGGGGAGCATCGGGCAGATCGAGGGGAGGCTTCTCAAATGATACCGCAGCAGATCATCAAAAGGCCGCTGATCACCGAAAAGACCACCATCCAGAAGGAAGAGCACAACCAGGTGACTTTTGAGGTGGACCGCCGCGCCAACCGCATGGAAATCCGGCGGGCCGTCGAGGAGATCTTCAACGTGCGCGTGGCCCGCGTGCGCACCATGCAGGTGCGCGGAAAAGTCAAGCGCAGGGGGCCCATCGTCGGTCGGCGGCGCAACTGGAAAAAGGCCGTGGTGACCCTTATGCCGGGTCATCGCATCGATTTTTTTGAGGGAGTATAAAACCGGGGTGCAATTATGGCCGTAAAAAAAGTCAAACCCACGTCGCCCGGGCGGCGTTTTCAGTCCTACACGTCCTTCGAAGAGATCACGCGGACCAAGCCGGAGCGCAGCCTGCTGCGTCCGCTTAAGAAAAGCGGCGGACGCAACGTCAACGGGCGCATCACCTGCCGGCACCGCGGCGGCGGACACAAGCGCCACTATCGCATTATCGACTTCAAGCGCGACAAGCAGGGCATACCGGCCAAGGTGGCGTCCATCGAGTACGACCCCAACCGGTCGGCGCGCATCGCCCTGCTGCACTACGCAGATGGCGAGAAACGTTACATCCTGGCACCGTTGAAGCTGGCCGTGGGCGATACGGTAATGTCCGGCCCGGAGGCCGACATCCAGCCCGGAAACGCACTGCCGCTGGAGAATATCCCGCTTGGCACGCACATTCACAACATCGAACTGCGTGTGGGCCAGGGCGGACAGATCGTGCGCAGTGCCGGTACTTACGCCCAGTTGATGGCCAAGGAAGACCGCTACGCGCTGATCAAGCTGCCGTCGGGCGAGGTTCGCATGGTGTTGCGCAAGTGCATGGCCACCATCGG
>JAMOVG010000176.1 GCA_027061725.1 Desulfobacteraceae bacterium | reverse complement strand
TAGGCCACGTTCTGGGCTGCGGTAAGGTTGGGAAAAAGTGCGTAGGACTGAAAAACGATGCCGCACTGCCGTTTGGAGGTCGGGTGGCGTGAGATGTCGGTGCCCTTCAGAAAAATCTGACCGACGTTCTGCTCCTCCAGCCCGGCGATCACCCGCAATAGGGTGGTCTTTCCGCAGCCGCTGGGGCCCAGGATGCAGACCAGTTCCCCGGGGTAGACTTCCAGCGAAACGTCTTCCAGGGCCACGAAGCGGCCGAACATCTTGGTGACATTGCGCACTTCCAGAAAGGGTTCGTTTTGTGTTGCCGGGGCGGCTGAAACGGAAGCCATCTGAAATCCTTTCTACGGCCGTAAACAGAAGTACCGGCGCGACGAACTGCTTGCACGCCGGCACTATAATTGCTGCGGGAAAGATCGGCCGCAGTACCATTCGGCCGATCCGTCCCCTGCTCCATCAGGAGCCGATCGGTTTTACTTCTTGGGCAGGCTCTTGCTGTCGTAACGCTTGATCCACTCTTTGAGGATGCGGGCGCGGTTCTTGGCCGCCCAGTAAAAGTCGTTCTTGATCAGCTGCTTGGTGGGATCCTTGGGATACCCCTCGGGGACCACCACCTTGATGCCCTTCTTGGCAATAATAGGATACACCTTGCTGTAGTGCTTGAACATGGTGTCGCTGACAGCCCAGTCCAGAAAAACCTTGGCTTCTTTCTTGATGCGCGGCTTCTTGATCAGGGCGTTGGCTTCCAGATCCCATCCGGAGCCCTCTTTGGGAAAGGCCACGACCACCGGTTCACCCTTGGCCTTCTGCTTGAACCCACGGTAGGCGAAGGAGATGCCGATGGGATATTCCCCCTTGCCGGCCAGCTTGGCCGGTTTGGAGCCGGAGTGGGTGTACACGGCGATGTTCTGGTGCAGCTTGTCCATGTAATCCCAGGCCTTTTTCTCACCCATGAGCTGCAGGAAGGCCGAAACCGTCAGGAAACCGGTTCCCGAGGAGGCCGGGTTGGGCATCACAAGGTAGCCCTTGTACTCGGGCTTGATCAGATCGGCGTAGGACTGCGGCATGGTCAGTCCCAGCTTCTTCATTTCGATGGTGTTGCCCACGAAACCGGTCATGTAGGCCTTGAGGCCAACCCAGTGTGCCTCCTTGTTCTTATCGTCGAAAAAGCCCTTGTGAAAGCGGTCGAGGCCCTTGGGGCTGTATCCGCTCAGCATGCCGACGTTGTCACATACCAGCACGCTGGTCACCGACAGGCCCCAGATGGCATCCGCGCGCGGGTTGTCCTTTTCGGCCAGCAGCTTGGCGGTCACAATGCCCGTGGAGTCGCGCACGATCTTCAAGTTGATTTCCGGGTGGTCGATCTTGAACTGCTTTTTATAGATGGCCAGTTCGTCGTCCTCCAGCGCCGTGTACACCAACAGGTCCTTGGCGATGGCGGGAACGGCTGCCAGCACCAGACCGACGGTAAAAACAGCGACCAACATCCAGCACAGTGCTCTCGTCTTGGTTTTCATACACGTCCTCCCTTTCTTTGTGTTTTGGGTAGATCCTCTCCCTGTACTTTCCGTTGCTCAAAGAGCGTGGCTACATTACAACCATTGCGCCTCGATTGCAATAAGAAATGATATAAAATGAATGAAGTTTATTTATAGTTTGCATACCCCCCCTCGGTTTTGAAAACCGCAGATATCAATGCGTTAACAGTACAACCGGCTGAAAATACAATGAGACTATTGGTTTATATGTATATACAGAAATACACGTTGGCAGGAGATGTGCGAGGTTGCCGCAGGGCGGCTTTCGAAGATGCCCGCCGGCCGGAACGGGCGTATCATGGTCGCCGTCCGCCTGCGGGTCGGAGAAAGCCGCCGTCGAGGGCCGGTGGTCCCCTTCAGGACCTCAGGCGCGCACCGGAGGGGTCCACCAGGGGTGGGTGGGCCACCCGGGCCGGCACCTTTCGGCCGAAAATTTCCACTGACAGGGTGGTTCCCGGCGCCGCCAGTTCCTTCGGCAGATAGACGATCCCGATGTCCCTGCCGATGGTGTGCCCAAAAGCCGCGCTGCGAACGCGCTCGATCAGGCGGTCCCGGTGGTAGACCGATTCCCCGCCGTACAGGCCGTGTTCGGCGTCCAGCACCAGTGCGCACAACCGTGTCGGAATCCCGGCGCGACGCATCTCGAGCAGCGCATCGCGACCGATGAAATCTCCCTTGTCCAAATCCACCGGCAGGCCGGCGGCCAGCGGATTGTCCGCTGGCGTGATGTCGGCGCTCCAGTACAGGTAGCCCTTTTCGATGCGCAGCGAGTCCAGCGCCCGGTAGCCCATGGGCCGCAGGCCACTCTCCTGGCCGGCGTCCATGAGGGCTTCCCACACCTGCGCCGCCTGCTCCCAGGGGATGTACAGCTCCCAGCCCGGTTCGCCGGTGTAGCTGATGCGCTGGGCCCATACCTGGACGCCGGCCGCCGTGAGGGAGCGCGCCGTCATGTAGGCGAAGGCCCTGTTGGAGAGGTCGGCGTCGGTGATCCGCTGCAGGATCGTCCGGGCAGCCGGCCCGCAGAGCGCCAGGCAACCCCACCGCTCGCTGACGTCTTCCAGGGTCAC
>JAMOVG010000175.1 GCA_027061725.1 Desulfobacteraceae bacterium | reverse complement strand
AAAAGCTCTGCCGCAGTTCCACCAGCCGCAGGCCCAGCGTCCGGGCGAAGGGTTCGTTTTCCACCTGTCGAAAAATAGCGCGGCGAAGACTGGAATCCATTGATCTCTCCGGTGCGGCGGCCGCCGGGCATCCGCCCCGAGGGGGCGCTTGGCCAGCGCCGGGCGGCTTTCAGTCCTGGGGGATGACCCAGAGGATGTGGTCCTTGTTGAGAATGATCACCGAAGCCTCTTCGCCGCTGACTTTCATGTCCCTGGCGTTGTACACGACCAGGAATTTCCGGTTTCCCCGGGTCAGCAGGTCACTGACACGGTCGGCGCGGCCCTCTTCGCCCTCCAGGTTGACCTGCCCGGAAATGATGGCGCCGTCGGACACCTTCACCACCACGTCTCTGCTCTCTACCGGCTTCTTTTTGGCATCCATTTTACCCCTTCCAAGGCTTTTGGTAAACTGCGGCGTGTTGACAGGCCCGCCCGGCTTCCCCTATACACGGTTGACGGGGGCGGCGGGCCCCCACACTGAAGAGCCTATACAATAAAGCCCTTTGCAATGCAACTTACGGGAGTCTCTTTCGATAGGACCGGGCCGCATCCGCGCAGGCGGGTCCGTGGAAGTCTCTTGCGGCTGCTGATCGGATTGCTGCTGGTCGCGATGGCAGCGGCCTGCGCGGCCCCGGGAGCGCTGGAAATGGAAAAGGCGCGCCTGGTGCGGCATGTCCGGTCCCACCCCGGCGACGGTGACGCCTGGGTCAACCTGGGCATCACCTACTGCCGGATGGAAAAGTACCCTTCAGCGGTGGCGGCTTTGCGCAAAGCCCTCAAAATCGATCCCCGCAACGCCGACGCGCTGTACAACCTGGGCATATGCTTTCACCGCATGGGCAAATACGACAAGGCCATCCGGCAGTACCGCCGGCTGAGGCTCATCGATCCAGACCTGGCCGACAAGCTTTTCAAGGTCCTCAACGCCGTCTGAAACGATTTTCATGAAGAATCCCTCCCCCCGGTCCCCCTTCTGGAAAACCAAGCGCCTGGATGAGATGACCCCCAGCGAGTGGGAGTCGCTGTGCGACGGCTGCGCCCGCTGCTGCCTGGAAAAGCTCGAAGATGCGGACACCGGCGAGGTAAGCTACACCTGCGTGCCCTGTCCCCTGCTGGACAGCCGGCACTGCCGCTGCCGGGCTTATGCCGACCGGCATCGCCTGATCCCGGACTGCCTGGTGATGACCCCCGAAAGCGTGGCGCGCTTGCACTGGCTGCCGCGCACCTGTGCCTACCGGCTGATCGCCGCCGGCCGCGACCTGCCCGATTGGCACCCCCTGGTGTCGGGCGACCCCGAAAGCGTCCACCGCGCCGGCGTCTCGGTGCGCGGCCGGGTGGTGGGGCGGCGCTACGTGGACCTGGACCACCTCGAGGCCTACATCATCGGCGACCCCTTCTGATTCGCCGCCGCGCCTGCCCGCTGTTTCTTTCTCACGCCGCCCGCCGCGGCCGCCGGACCGTCATCGCCGCGGCATCGGTCACCGTCAGGGTCACCGCGCCCCACTCCTGCTCCACGCGGCCGGTCAGCAGGCAGGGGCGGTCGCCGTCCAGGCGATGCGCACAGCGGCGGTAGACCTCCGGGAAAAAGGTGGCCTCCACCAGGCCGGTCTCGTCCTCGAAGGTCAGGAACTGCATGGTCTCGTCGTTGCGCGTGCGCACCAGCTTGCCGGTGACCAGCCAGCCGGCGAAGCGCACCCGCCGCCCCGCCAGCCGGGGCAGTTCCTCGGCGCGCACCGTGCCGGAAAGTGCCGGCAGGTGGCGGTACAGGGCCATGGGGTGCGCGCGGCACAGGAACCCGAGCACTGCGAACTCCCGCCGCAGCTGCCGCGCGCGGTCGTCGGCCGGCAGCGGGGGCATGTCCGCCGGCGGGTCGAAAAGCTTCGCCTGGCGCCCCGCGCCCCGGCGGGCCTGCGCACGGGCCGCCGCCCACAGCAGGGCGCCGCGGCCCGCGCCGGGGAGCAGGCCGTCCAGCGCGCCGGCCGCCGCCAGGGCCCGCAGTTCGTCCTGTTGCGGCGCCGCGCGCCGGACCAGGTCGTCGACGTCGGCGTAGGGCCGCGCTTTGCGGCCGCATACGATACGCGCCATGCTCTGCCGCGACAGCCTCCTGACGGCCATCAGCCCCACCCGCAGGCGGTCCCCGGCGCCGGTCCAGTGGATTTCGCTGTCGTTGACGTCCGGCGGCAGGATGCGCAGGCCCATGCGCCGCGCCTCGGACACGTAGGCGAAGGCGCTGTAGAAGCCCCCCTGGTTGCTGAGCACGGCCGCCATGAACTCGGCCGGGTGGTGCACCTTGAGATACGCCGCCTGGCAGGAGACGCGCGCGTAGGAGGCGCTGTGGGGCTTGCAGAAGGAGTAGCCGTCGAAGCTCATCATCATGGCCCACACGGCCTCGATCTGCTCGCCGGTCAGCCCCCGGCGGCGGGCGCCGGCCGCGAAGCGTGCGTAGTAGTCGCGCAGCCGTACGGCACGGTCCTTTTTGGAGAGCACCCTGCGCAGCCCGTCGGCCTCGGCATGGGAAAAGCCGGCCAGCGCCACAGCCGCCCGGGACACGTCCTCCTGGTAGACC
>JAMOVG010000174.1 GCA_027061725.1 Desulfobacteraceae bacterium | reverse complement strand
CCGGGATTCTATGTGCCGCAGCCGCCGCCGGCCGACCTCCAGCGAGGCCCCCTGCGGAAGCCACCCCGCCGGCGCCTCGGTGAATTTCCCGCCGGGTCTCACGATTCGGATCCCGGCCAGTCCGGTCTCCAGGCGATAAGCCTGCAGCTCATCACCGGTAAACGGTTTTACGGTGTCCAGGTAATCGATGAAGCGCGCCGTGTCGCTCAGAAAAATTTCGATGGTCTCCTCGATGGCCTTGCGGGCCAGCAGGGTGCTGCGCGCATTGAGCTGAATCACCCCGGCCAGCATACCGGCGTGCCGGCGTACGTTCTGGCTGAAGGCGTCCTGAGCGTGGCGCACCTGCCAGAAAAAATAGGCCAGCGTGAGCAGGATCAAAATCCCGACCGCCAGCAGGTTGACCAGCCAGCGGGGCCTGGGGGTGCCGGCCTGTCCGGAAGGCCGCTGGTCGCCCGCTGCTGTCACGGTTTCTGAGGCACGCTGCATGAGCGCTCTCCATGCCGCCCGTCGGGCGGCCCCGGTCCGGCGCCGCGGCCCCGCCCGATGCGCTGGCGCACACCGGTGGGGTCATAGCCCCAGGAACGCCGCCCGGCGCCGCGGACAAACGCTGCGGTAAAGACACCGGGTTCCCCACGGCTGAACGCGCCCCACAGACGGACCACGGTGCCCTCGGCCACACAGGGGGGCAGTTGCGTGTCGCCAAACTTGACGGTCAACGTCCTTTCTTTCGGCGGCTGACCGTCGTGGCCGACCTGTGCGGAAGCATCGGTCATGGGTCTGGCCGTCACCACCATCTCGTGGTTGCGGCGGTCGATGGATACCACCCGCCCCCACAGGGCATCCATGGCCGCGGTCTCTGGGACCGCGGCCATGACGATCAGTATGGCCAGCATTAGCGCCCGCATGCCCTCTCCCCGTCATCACGCCATATCGTCAGATCCAGCGGGGCCGCATTGGATCCCCGGAGGCCTCATTAGAACCGGGGCCCCTTTCCACGGCCGCCGCGCCGTCCGCCGCCGCTGTTCTGCACCGGCTGACCGTCGGCATCCACCGCTCCCCTCTCGCGCGGGGAGTTTAGAATCTGCTGCATCTCAGTCTCGGAAATATACTGGGCCGTGTAGCTCTCGTTCATGGCCGACAGGAGCCAGCAGAAGGACCTCATGTGGTTGCGCGACCCCTTCATCAAGTTCTGGAAAACCGTCCGCACGTCCTGGTTGTCGGATTTGGCGATGGCCTCCTGAAGATCGTAGATGTCCAGGTCTTCGATGGTGGCGCCGACCTTGAGTGCGGCGACCTGGCTGTCCTGTCCGTCGGCCACCAGCTTGTCGTACAATTTCTGGTATTCTTCAGAGCTGAAAACACCGACCCTGTCGTCTACCACGGGGTCCGTCAGACTGTACTTGTCAACCAGCACCTTGACGGCATCCATGTGCTTCTGCTCGCTGGAGGCGATTTTCTGAAAGGTCTGGATGTGCCACTTTTCGTAAAGGGTCGTGTAGACATCACGTGCCAGTTTTTCCTCTTCCCTCATCTTGAGGATAGCCGATTCTTCGTCCTGACTCAAGCTCTGGTAGGGCAAGGTGGTGACCGCCGTCCCCATCCCCCTGCCGCGCGCCAACACCTGCGCCGATGCGGTCAGCGTGAAGGCCAGCGCGACGATGGCGATAATTTTCCAGTTTTTAAAATTCTTCATGATCCTGTTTCCCTGATTGCGAATTGACTTCGTGTTTTCGGTTCGTTCCGCTGTCCGGGGAACCGTCAGGCTCCCCGGACGGCGGTCCACGCTATCGGCTACAGCACACAGTCTCCAGTGCCCGGGCCGTTGCCCGTACCATCCATGGGGCCGTCTCCCGTACCGGTGCCGTCACCAGGGCCGAAGCCGTTGTTGTCGCCGCTTCCGCCGTTGCCCTGGCCCGTGCCGACGCCGAGGCCCGTACCGTCTGCCGGGGCGGCGCCTGTGCCGTCACCATTGCCGTTGCCAATGCCGGTGCCGTCACAGTCGCCGGTGCCGGGACCCGCGCCGGGCCCGGCGGGTCCGCCGGCGCCGCCGCGCGCCAGCACCACACCGTCAGCGCCGTTCACCTGGCCCAGGCAGTCGCCCGTACCCGGGCCGTTGCCCGTGCCGTCCCCGGGTCCCACACCACCGTTGCCCGTGCCGTCTCCAGGGCCGTTGCCATTGTGTGCGACTGCCATCTGATCCACCGCCGTGTGCGCCGAAACAGCACTCCACGCCGGCACGCTCAACAGTCCTGCCACCATCAGAATGCCACCTATTGTAATCATCTTTTTCAGCATTTTCATCTCCTGTTGCAACAATTTGTTTTCTATTTCGGTAATGGTAACGCCCTCATCCTTCGTTTCATCGGGACTGCATTCGGTTCCAGGATCGGCTTCTCCTTTCGTTTCATCATGCGTGGATCCTCCATTTTTCCCGTCAATCCGCCGCCGCCCTCTGGAGGGGATCAGCCTCCGACGTGTTTCGGGGGCGCAGTGACAACCGGTGTCAGTTGGCCCATCGGCCTCCCCGCCGTCCACGGCCCTGGCCGGTTCCGTTGCAGGTTCCCCGGGCGGTGCTGCCGGAGCTGCTGTAGCGGTATCCCTGCCCGTC
>JAMOVG010000173.1 GCA_027061725.1 Desulfobacteraceae bacterium | reverse complement strand
GCCTTGGAGGAAACTTCCACCATCTGCCCGTCGGCGATGCCCAGTTCGGCGGCCCGGTCCTCGTTGATCCACAGGCTGTTTTCCGAAACCAGGTCGTTGAGATAGGGGTTGTTCTGGGTGGACACGTGGGTGTGCTGGGCGCAGCGCCCCACCACCAGGCGGAACTGCCCCTTGTCCGGAGACTTGGGCTCCTCGTAAGCCGGGAAAGACGCGAAGCCGGCCTCTTCCAGCAGGGAAGACTTGAACTCGATCTTGCCCGAGGGTGTCTTGAACTTAATGCCCTCCTCGCGGTCCCAGAAAATCTGCTTTTTGCCGTAGGCTACGAAGCCCTTGGCGTCGAAATCCTCCAGCTTAAAGCCGGTGCCCTCCAGCTGCCAGCGCACCAGGTCTTCCATGCTCTCGTAAGGAAAGTACTCCCCAATTCCCAGGCGTTCGCCGATCTGCTTCAGGATGATGGCGCCGTCGCGGGTGTCGTAGCGGGGCGGCACCACCTGGCGGCGCAGGAACATCTGCGGTTTCAGGCCGTTGGCCTGCTGGACGGAGTCTGTACGCTCCAGGTAGCAGGATTCGGGCAGGATGACGTCCGAGTACCAGGCGATGTCGCTGTAATTGATCTCGATGGAGACGATCAGGTCCAGGGCGTCCAGCGCCTTGCGCGTCAGGTTGGTGTCCGGAATAGACATCAGCGGGTCAAAGCGGTAGGCAATGAGCGCCTTGAGCGGATAGGGGTCCTCGTTCAGCACGCAGTGGGTGAACATGGAGGGCACACCGTGGTTGGGGTCCGGCAGCGGGAAGTCCGGGGTGCCGACCTTGTCAAACCGCGGCACCTTGATTTCCGGGAACTTCTGCTCGGTGAGTTTGCGGGCCGGCTTGCCGCCCTCTTCGCCGGGGCCTTTTTTGAAAAAGAAGCCGCCCTTGGCCTCCACACTGCCCATCAGGGAGTTGAGGATCATGATCGAGCGGCGCACGTAGGTCTCGTCGATCTGGTTGGCCCCGCGGTAGCCGAAGTGAAAGACCACCGAGGGTTTGTCCTGGCTGATTTCGCGGACGAAGTCCACGATGGCGGTGGCCGGAATGCCGGTGATCTGCTCGGCCCACTCTGGTGTGTAAGGGCTGACGAATTCGATCAGCTCCGACAGCCCTGTCACCCAGCGGTCCACGAAAGCCGCGTCGTAGAGGCGCTCCTTGAGGATGACATGAATCATGGCGTAGTTCAGGGCCAGGTCGGTGTTGGGCCTGATCATCCAGTAGCGGTGGGCCTTGGTGGCCGTCACCGTCACGCGCGGGTCGATATAGGTCAGCTTGGCGCCGTGCTCCAGGGCGTGCATCATGCTGTTGACCTCTTTGACGGCCACGGACTCGAACAGGTTGCGGCCGTAGAGGACCATGTGTTTGGTGTTCTTGTAGTCGATGCCCATCTGGGCGTCCGTGTACCCGAAGAGGGAACGGCAGGCGGTGTTGACCGAGCCCTTGCACAGGGCGTCATGGGTGAAATGGTTGGGAGAGCCGATGGCCTTCAGAAAAGTCTTGCTCACGTGGGTGGCCAACTGGGTGCGTTCGCCCAGGGCCACGGCGTGTCCCCCGTATTCGTCGATGATCTTTTTGAGCTTGTCGCCTACGTAATCCAGGGCCTCGTCCCACGTGGCCTTGCGCCAGTGGCCGGAGCCGCGCTCGCCGACCCGGATCAGGGGGGTCTGCACCCGCTGATCGTCGTAGAGCAGGCTGATGCCGGCGGCCCCGCGGGGGCAGAGGCTGCCCTCCATGCCGGCGACGTGCGGGTTCCCTTCGATCCACTTGACCTGCCCGTCTTTGGCGATCACGCGGATCGGGCATCTGACCGAACACATGAAACACAACGAGTAGACTTCTTTTTCCATGGCTTACCTCCAGGTATTAAAAAATGAAAGAGGCCCGGCCTCCTCTGCTACTTCCCCTGTTTCTGCCGGATCCGGCACCTCTTGTTGCGAACGGGGCCTGAACCACCTGACTTAAGCAATAATCATACCAGACAACAGACCCCCTGGGGAAAACCGGAAAATCGGCTCTGTGGGGAACAAAGCGCTATTTTTCCGGTGAGATAGCCCCGTGAGCAGACAGCCCGTTTCTCTCCGGGGACATCCTGCGCGGGAACAGGATGCAACAATTTGATTGCATCGCAAGTGGTTTTTTGCATCTTTTCAACCAATTGTTTTTTCTGATATTTCCAAACTAGCCTTCTCGTATGCAATAAAAATTATGCACTTTTTTCACCGGTTTGAAAGGCCGCCGGCAGGCTCCTGAAAAAATAAGCGCCACATCTCTGTTGCGCCACCCACCTATACAACTTATTGATATTACAATTTATTTTGCGAATCAAGCTATCCGCCGGGCGCACTGAAATCACGCTGCCTCTCCGATGGCATACCCCTTGCTTGTTTTTAGAAAACTCGGAAAAGAGTGATGACAGGCAGGGGAGTTTTGCGATGTTTACCGATTTTATTTTTCAAACTTTATCGCGAAGGAGGAGGTAAAATGTCCAGAAAGATCACTGTGGGGTTGGCGCTTCTGACTGCCATGCTGTTTCTACTGGTGGCATCGGCGGGTGCCGCAACCGTCCAGATCAACCCGAAAACGCCCAAGGCCGGCGCCAAGGTCGAGTTCAAGGGCAAGATCGACCCGGGCCAGGATCTTTACCTGGTGGTGTGCTCGGAGAAGCTGTTCAAGGCCGACGACTGCCCGGGTTCCAAAGAGAAAGCGAAACTCAAAAAATTGTTCGGCGACACCGCCATTCCGCCCAACTACTATATTCTGACCACGGCTCCCGAGAAGTTTGCCACGCCCAAGGTGGTCTCCAAGGGGCAGACCTCGGGTCCCTTCGCCTTCCCGCCCTTCAAGTGGCAGATGGAGGTCAACAAGCTTAAGAAATGGAATGAAATTCCGGACGATGTCAAACAGTACCTGGGCCCCATCAAAGATGCCAAGCAGTGGGATTTCCTGATCTTCACCCATGAAAAGAAATTCGGCATCAACACCATCTCCAAGGAGCGGCCCATCGGCGGCGGCAACGCCCGCATGGTGCTGTCCAACGACAACACCAAGGACTGGAACAAGGACGTCAGCATCTCCCTGGACAAAAAAACCGGTGAGTTCACGGCCTCCTTCAAACTGGGCCGCCGCATTCCGCCCGAAACGCCGCTGAGCGTTTACGTCAACGGCACCAAGGCCGACACCCTGATCGTCAAGGCCCGCGGCTTCTACTTCAAGATCGGCGGCACCTACATGAACCCGCTGGTGGTCCTCATCGGCGCCTTCCTGATCGGCTGCATGTTCGTTATCGTTGGCGCGGCCGGCGGCCTGTTCACGGCGGCCTTCCAGATCACGATCATCGGCACCAACGGCATGGTGGGCGTCAACGCCGCCAACGCCGTCAAACCGACCAACCTCTTCCTGACCCTGTGCTCGCCCATCACGGGTGTCTACACCTATTTAAAGGAGGGGCGGCTGGCCTGGCCGGTGGCCCTGTTCTTTGTGGCCGGCATCCTGCTGGGGGCGTTCTGGATCGGGCCCACCTACTCGGCCAAGTACCTGCCCATGAAGGCCTATAAGTTCTACCTGGGCTTCTTCTGTCTGATCCTGTTCATCAAGCTGTGGATGGAGTCCACCAAAAAGTCCATCGAGAAGAAAAAAGCCATCAAGGCCATCGTGCAGAAGTTCAACGCCGAGGTCAAGAAGGCCAAGGAAGAAGGCCGCAAGGCGGAACTGGGCAAAGTGGAGCTGCAGTCCGGCTGGTCGCCCACCAAGATCGAGTTCACTTTCTGGGGCGAGTCCTTCAAGGCCAACCCGGTGGCCCTGTTCTTCGGCGGCATCATCATCGGCTGCATCGCCTCGGCTTTCGGCGTGGGCGGCGGCTTCATGCTGGTGCCTTTCATGACGACGGTCATGGGCTACCCCATGTACCTGGCAGTGCCCATCTCGCTGTGCGGCACCTTCGGCACCTCCATCGGCGGCATCGCCCGCTACATCATGAACGGCTACAGCCCAGACTGGATCATGGCCGCCCTGATCGCGGTAGGCGCCATCGCCGGCGGCAAGGTGGGCCCCATGATTCAGAAGAAGCTGCCCGAGATCTTCCTGAAGCGGGCTCTGGCGCTGATTCTGTTCATCGTGTTCATGAAGTACACCAAGCTGCTGCCCTTCCTGCGGTAGTCCTGGTTCAAACCGCCGCAACAGCGGCCAAGCAGTAGACCCGGTGCGGGGCGTCCATACACCGTGGGGGCGCCCCGCACCCGACCCTTTTAGCCGGCGTTGACCGGCGCATCCCACCCCGGCCAACCCGAGCCCCGAAATACCGGAAATAACCGCATGCCCCTTGCCGCAGTCGGCCGGCCCATGCGGGCGTGAAGCCATGGACAGCCTCTACGACCTGATCGATTCCTTCTTCTACGGCCTTTACGACAACCTGGTCGTGCCGGTGCTTCACTGGCTCTCCCTGGCGCTGGGCCTGCTGCTGCTGCCGGTAAGCACGTTTTCCCCGGCGGTGCAGATCCTCTATGTCTCCATTCTGGGCGCCCTGGTCTCCCGTCTGCTGGCGCGGCGCTTCAAAACCAAGCATGAAAAGGCGCTGCAGGCCCAGTTCAAGGAAAAGCTCTCGGCACTCAAGTACACCGGTGCGGTGGAGGACCCCAAGCTGGAGAAAGTGGTGCGCCACGGCATTCACCAGGATGCCGACAAGGTTTACGAGACCATCATCCTAGACAAATTTGTGGAAATGGGCATCACCTACTTCTTTCCACTGTTTTTCTTCCTCATCTGGCTGGAGTACGGCGTGTTCACCCCCCAGCAGCTCAAGATCCTGACCGGCTCTCCGTGGGCCTGGCAGACGGCGTCCGGCATCCGCTTCAGCGCCGCCTACCTCTACCTGTACGGATACAACATCGCGTTGCTGGCCCTGTGGCTGGCCAGCCTGCTCTACCGCCTGGCGCGACGCAAGCTCGCCCGAAACGGCCCGGCTGACGGGGGAGGGCCCACGGCATGAGACGCCGCCGGACGATGCCGCACCTGTGCGCCCTGCTGGCCGCTGCGCTACCGGTGATGCAGGCCTCGCCGGCATTGGCCACCCAGGGCCACGGGGGCATCGAAGGCGTCTACATCCACCAGCTGGCGCACCTGTTTTTCATGCTCTCCATGGCCATCCTGATCTTCCGCCTGCGCGAAGAGCGGCTGGTGGCGCACAAGGGCTGGCGCTACATCCAGTACGCGGCCTTTCTGTTCATCCTGTGGAATATCGACGCCTTCGTCGTGCATCTGCTCGACGACCAGCTGTGTATTGTGCAGCTCTCCCGCCTGAACGCCTGGCAGCTGCAGGTCACCGGCCCCAACCACTTCCTGGTGCGGCTCTACTACATGGCCAAGCTCGACCACCTGCTGTGCGTACCGGCCCTGTGGTTTCTCTACCTGGGCCTCAAGCACCTGCTGGCCGAGGCGCGCCGCGCCGCGCCCGGGGAAAAGTCGTCATGATCTTCTCCTCCCTGCCCGTCTGGTACGTGGACATGATCGGCTCGGTCATCATGATCGTGCTGTCGCTCCTGTGCCTTGGAAAGGTGCGGGGGCTGAAAAAACTCGACGAAGACAACATCATCTGGACCTACCTGCAGTGGGTATGCTACGCGCTGGCGGTGTTCGCCATCTCCCGCTCGGCCGGGCACCTCCTCAAGCAACTGCTGCTCTTTTCCGGGCACCGCCTGGCCTGGAGCCGCATCCAGCCCTTCAGCGGCGCCGTAAACACCTTCATGTTCATGGCGGTGGCCTCGGTGACCATCTTCTTCGAGCGCATCTGGAAAGTCTACCAGCAGATCCTGGCCGACAAGCAGGCCCTGCAGCAGGCCCACGCCGAACTGCTCTACCTGAACCAGAACCTGGAAAAACTGGTTTCCGAGCGCACCGAGGCGCTGGCCTTCTCGGAGCACAAATACCGCCGCATCTTCGAGGTCTCCAAGGACATGATCCTGGTCACCGAGGCCGACGGCCGCATCGCGGAAATCAACCCCGTGGGCTACGAGATGCTGGGCTACAACGGGGGAAAATCCCCGGTGGGCCGTCTGCTGCAGGAGCACTTTGCCGACCCCCGCGACTGGCAGCGCATCCGCAGCATGCTGAGCCGCGAGGGTTTCTGCGCCAGCGTCGAAGTAGAGATCCGGCGCCGCGACGATACACGCTTCAAGACCCTTTTCAGCGGCAGCCTGGACCACGACCCGGCCCAGCACCAGGAGATCATGCATTTCCTGGTTAAGGATATCGACCAGCGCAAATCCATGGAGCAGCAGATGGCCCAGGCGGACAAGCTGGCCTCCATCGGTCAGCTGGCCGCCGGCATTGCCCACGAGATCAACAACCCCCTGGGCATCATCTTGGGCTACACCCAGCTCCTGCTGCGCGGCGAGCAAGCCGGCCAGGAGCGCTACAACGACCTGAAGACCATTGAAAAGCACGTGCGCAGCTGCAAGCTGATCGTCGAGGACCTGCTCAACTTCGCCCGCAGTTCGGAAACCAAAAAGGAGGCCATCTCCGTCAACCAGGCCCTGGACGACGTGCTGAGTTTCATCCAGCACCACTCCGACCTGGGACGCATCGAGGTGATCCGCGACTACGCCGAGGACATCCCGGCCGTGCTGCTGGACGAAAAAAAGATCAAGCAGGTGCTCATCAACCTGATCATGAACGCCCGCGACGCCGTCGGCCGCGAAGGCACCATCACCCTGGCCACGTACTATGACCCGGCCACGCGCCGCGTGCTCATCCGTGTGGCGGACGACGGCTACGGCATCGAGAAAAAAAACCTGTCGCGCATCTTCGACCCCTTCTTCACCACCAAGCCCACTGGCGAGGCCACCGGCCTGGGCCTGTCGGTAAGCTATGCCATCGTCAAGAACCAGGGCGGCGACATATCGGTGCAGAGCAAGCCCGGCAAGGGCACCGTCTTCACGGTGTCGCTGCCCGCCAAGCGGGGGGACGCCCTTAAATAATTCAATAGCCGGCCACTTACCTGACGCCGGAATCCCGACTGGGGATTGCCGGATTCCGTTCGAAGGCGCCCCCTGTCCGCCCCTCAAACCCAGGGGCACGCAACCCATGAAGGCCCCCGCATCAACCATGCCGGGTATTGCTTGCAATTGTCCTGGCTGCGGGAGGATTGAACATTGACAAAAAGATTTTATCATTGAAGAATGATGCCTTGAAAAGAGTCCGGGCTGGTCTCGAACCCTCTCGATCAAGGCAGGAAAAGGACCCGTGCGCCGGGAAAGGGGCGTGGGCTCCTTGCGTGCGAGGCAGATGTAAGGCGTATGGCGGGATCAATTCTCATTGTCGACGACGAACAGGACATGCTCCAGTTGCTCAAGCGCAGCCTGGAGCCGGAGCTGGACTGCCGGGTGGATACGGCCCCTTCGGCCGAGGAGGCCCTCAAGCGGTTGACGGTCAAATCCTATGACCTGGTCCTGGCCGACATCAAGATGCCGGGCATGGACGGTCTGGAGATGCTGGAGCTGATCAAACGCGACCACCCCGACCTGACCGTGGTCATGATGACCGCCTATGGCCGCATCGAAATGGCGGTGGAGGCCATGAAGCGCGGTGCCTACGACTTCATCACCAAGCCTTTCGAGCACGACGCACTGGTGCTGCGACTGGAAAAGGCGCTGGAGCGCAGCCAGCTGCTGCAGGAAAACCTACAACTGCAGAAAGAGTTTGGCACCCAGCACGTCTTTCAAAATCTGGTGGGCAAAAGTGCCGCCATGCAGCGCGTTTACGAAACCATCCAGATGGTGGCCAAAACGGACCTGACCGTGCTCATCACGGGTGAATCGGGAACCGGCAAGGACCTGACGGCGCGCGCCATCCACGCCTTGAGCCCCCGCAGCAAGAAGGCCTTCGTGGCGGTCAACTGCCCCTCGGTGCCCGAGCACATCCTGGAAAGCGAATTGTTCGGCTACAAGAAGGGTGCTTTCACGCACGCCACACAGAACAAGATCGGACTGTTCCAGGAGGCTCACGGCGGCACCATCTTCCTCGACGAGATCGGCGACATCAGCCCCACCATCCAGACCAAGCTGCTGCGCGTGCTGCAGGAAAAAGAGATCAAGCCTCTGGGCGACCCCAAGTCCATCGAGGTGGACGTGCGCATCATCGCCTCGACCAACCAGAAGCTGCAGGAAAAGATCCAGAAAGCCGAATTCCGCGAAGATTTTTTCTACCGCATCAACGTGCTGCCGGTGCGCCTGCCCGCTCTGCGGGAGCGGCGCGAAGACATCCCGCTGATCGCCAACCACCTGGTCAAGACCCACTGCGTCAAGCTCAACAAGGAACCCAAGCGCATCTCGCCGGAACTGATGGAAATCCTGGTCAACCGCCGCTGGGAAGGCAACGTGCGCGAACTGGAAAACGTCATCATGCGCGGCATCCTCTTTTCCACCGGAGACGAAATCCGCCCCCGCGACGTGGGGCTCCGAAATGAACCGCGGCCCGAATGCCTGGTGGAGAGTACGGTCCACAACCTGCCCTATCGCGAGGCCAAGGAGCAGACGCTGCGCAAGTTCAACGCGCACTACATCGGCCACCTGCTGACGGTGACCAAAGGCAATGTCTCCCAAGCGGCACGCAACTGCGGGCTGGAGCGACAGGCCCTGCAGCAGATCATGCGCCGCTACGGCATCGACGCCGCCCCCTACCGCAACCGGCGCCGAGTGGAGAATTGACCCTCCCGCCGGATGGGTTGACAATGGGGACGGCACCCGCACCTGCGGGGGCCACCTGTGGCGAACGGCCCGCGAATCGACGCTTTTTTTGCGGGCAGACACCCCAAAGGAGGACTTGCGGCCATGGAACTGCCCCCCAAGGGACAGGAGGTCCCGCTGGCGCGCATCCGCGCCATATGCAAACATTACGGACTGCAGGACCTGTGGCATAAAATCGAGAATGATCCGCCGCCCAGGCCCTTCAGGAGCGACGGCTGCTCCATGTGGTTCGACACGTGGCAGGGCAAAAGCCTTTACCGGGCCTGCTTTCTGCACGACCTGAAATACTGGGCCGGATACCCGGGCGAAAATGTGGCACGGCTGATCGCCGATGCGGAACTGATGATCGACGTGGCCCGCATCCTGGGGAGCACCGGCATGGCCGAAACCATGTTTCACGGCGTGCGCATCGGCGGTCACGAGGGCCTGGGGCTGTCCTGCTCGTGGGGCTTCGGCCGAAACGGCTGAGTCCCGCCGCCGGCACCCGCCCGCCCTTCGCAGACAGGGGCACGCATTCCATCGGGGAACCGGCATTCACCATGCAGCGCCTTCCGATTTTGCTTGACAGTGCCCAGCGGACCTGTTAAATGAATGAGCATTCATTCATTCTATTGCAGCCCTCTGGCCCCAAGAGGCCATACCCAAGGATCAGCAAGGAGGTCGTCATGATCAAACGCATCAAAAAAGCCGCTGTTATCGGTTCCGGCGTCATGGGAGGCGGCATCGCCGCCCTCCTGGCCAGCGCCGGTATTGACACCCTGCTCCTGGACATCGTGCCGCCGGACCTCAAAGATGGGGAGAAAAACGATCCTGCGGCCCGCAACCGCATCGTTGCCGCCGGCCTGCAGAGCCTCATCAAGGCCAAACCGCCCCTGCTGATGCACCCCGGCGACGCCCGGCGCATCTCCATCGGCAACCTGGAAGACGATTTCGAAAAGCTGTCCGACTGCGACTGGATCGTCGAAGTGGTGGTGGAAAACCCCAAGGTCAAGCAGGCGCTCTTCGAGCGCATCGAGGCCGTGCGCCGGCCGGACGCCATCGTCTCCACCAACACCTCCGGCATTCCCCTGAAGCTGCTGTCCAAGGACCGCAGCCCGGCGTTCCGGCAGCACTTCCTGGGCACCCACTTCTTCAACCCCGTGCGCTACATGAAACTGCTGGAGATCATCCGCGGTGAGGAGACCCTGCCCGAGGTGGCGGCCTTCATCTCCGACGTGGGCGAACGCCTGCTGGGAAAGGGCATCGTCAACGCCAAGGACGCCCCCAACTTCGTCGCCAACCGCATCGGGGTGCACGGCATGGTCCGGGCCATTCAGCTCATGGCCGAGTACGGCCTCACCATCGCCGAAGTGGACGCTCTCTTCGGCCCCCTCATGGGCCGCCCCAAGACCGCCATCTTCAAGACGGCCGACCTGGTGGGGCTGGACATCATGCTGCACGTGGCCCAGAACACCTATCAGCTGGTTAAACACGACGAGCAGCGCGACGCTTTCCGCCTGCCCGCCTTCATCGAAAAAATGGTC
>JAMOVG010000172.1 GCA_027061725.1 Desulfobacteraceae bacterium | reverse complement strand
CGACCCCGAAAAAGCCCTCAGCCGCACCCTCACCGAGATCGCCCAGCTGGCCGGCGACTTCAATACCGGCGCCAATTACGTGGCCAGTGGGCTGCCCAAACCCAGGCACATCGCCGAATTGGACTTCATCACGCGGGCTACCCGGCGGGTGCCCATCGGCAGCCTGCCCGACCTTTCCAGCGACAACATCCGCCTGGAAGTCGAGGCCCTGGTGGCGGCCCTGGCCCGCAGGGGACTGGAAGTCTTTGTGGTCGACACCACCCACCCCGCGCTGGGCGTGCCGTCCTTCTACACCATCGTTCCGGGGGCGCACTTCCGCGAACGCGCCGTGGGGACCGGGGTGGGCATGTTCGCCGCCAAGCTGATCGCCGAGAACACCCCGCCCCGCAGGGCCATCGCCCGCCTCGAGGAAATCGACAACCTCATGCCGGGCAAATACTATATCCGTTTCTTTCTGGGCCGGTGCCACCTAGAACTGGGTGAACTGGAAGAGGCCCGCCGTCACCTGGAACAGGCCCTGGAACTGGACCCCGGTGACGAGGACCGGGCGAGCATCTACTCCTATCTGGGGGTCTGCTGCAAGGAGAGCGGACGCTACCGGGAGGCCCTGGCGGTGCTGGCGCAGGGCGAGCGCTGCGACCCGGAACGCACCGACATCCTCAACCTGATGGGCTTCTGCCACTTCAAGCTCGGCCAGCACCGCGAGGCCATCGCCTGCTTCCAGCGGGTCATCGAGCTGGACCCCGGCTCGGCCATCGACTACGCCAACATCGCCTCCAACTACCGCGACATGGGACGGCGCGAGGAGGCCGTACGCTACTACCGCATGGCGCTGGAACTGGACCCGGGTATTGATTTTGCCCGTGAAAACCTGGAGAAGCTGACTTCCGGGGCATGACGGGGACGCCGCCGCACGGCCAGCTGCCGGCGGCCCGGCCATCGCGGGCGGGCGCCCCACGCCTGGTGCAATGCCTCGGCCTCCCTGCGCGCGGCTTTTGCCCAGGCCGATTATTCCGAGGCGCTCTCCGCCACGCGGCCCTTGAGTACCGCGATGCGGGCCTCCACAGCGTCGCAGCCGGCCGCCATGTCGGCCAGGGTCCCGGCGATGCGCCGCCGCTTCTCGTGCGTGCCGGCGGCCAGCTCGGACAGGCGCGCCAGATCGGCGTCGTAAGACTGGAAACGCCCGGCCAGCTCCTGCCGAATGCTCTCGGAGAAAGCATCCAGCAGCTTGAGCAGGTACTGGAACTTGATGTTCTCGCGGTAGTCCAGGAACGATGCGCGCATGCTTTTTTCCATTTCGCGCTTGATGCGCCGCACGCTGTGCCCGAGGGCCCGCGCCACATCGCGGTTCCCACCGGCCTCCCCGGACCGCAGCAGGCGCCGGGCCAGGCGCACCAGCGAAAACACCCCGTAGTGGGCCACCACCTCGGCCCGTATACGCGCCGAGTAGCGCATGGTCATGCGTGCGGCCGGCAGCCGTATGCCCGCCCGGCGGCGCACGATTTCCAGGTCGGGCAGCTGTAGGGCCTGCCCTCCGGGTGGACCGCTTGCCGCCTCCGCACCCCCCAGATCACGCTCGTAGGCCTGCAGGCTGTCACGCCCCATTTCGTCGAAAGGCGCAACCACCGTCTCCATCTCGCGGCGCATGCGCTCCTCGCAGCGGCGCACAAATTTCACCACCCGGGGGTGGATGGTTTCGGTGAGGTAGACATCCAGCGCCTGGCGGAAATCCTGGTAGACCAGGTACAGGGCCTGGTTAAAGCCCGCCGACTCGATCTGCTCCCGGTAGGTGCCGTAGGAGACCTCGTAGCCGCGGATAAAATCCAGCACGTCACCCAGCAGGCCGCCGGCGCGGTCGTCGAAGAAGCGGTCGGTTTCGGTTTTGAGCTCCCGGCGCATGGGCTGCAGGGCCCCGTCCAAGGTGGTTTTTACCATGGCGTGCAGGTGCGTGATCTTCTTCTGGTGGCGCGCGATACCGGAGACCAGCTCGCGCACGCCGTCGGCGTCGCGCGTCAGCATCTGCCGGTGGATGTCCACCCACCGGCGCAACGCAGCGGCCACCACGGCGATGCGCTCCAGGTGGTTGCCCAGCAGCAGGCGGCTGCGCTGATGGGCCAGGTGGTGACCAAAGACCGCGTCGAAGCGCTCCTTCTGGGCGTCGCAAAAACCCACCAGTTCGGCGTCCGACTCCCACTGGGCCAGGCGCAGGCGGTCTCGTTCGCTGCGCGGCGCGTCCGGACGGCGCAACAGGTTGTAAAGCGCCGAAAAGGCGAACACCGCCGGATCGGGCTTGATCACGGCCAGGTCGCGGCGGGTGCGCTCGACCAGCGCCTCCAGCTCGCGGCGGGACTCGTGTTCGCCGAAATCGGTGTTGACCACAAAGATCATGTTGCCGATGATGCCCATCTCGCGGATCATGGACAGAAATCGGATGTCGGCCTGGCGCAGGCCGGTGCGGCTGCTGATGAGATAGACGATGAAGTGCGTCAGCAGCAGATAGTCCTGGATCATGGACAGGTGCAGGGGGTTGGGGGAATCGCTGCCCTGGCAATCGGCCAGTTCCAGGTCGTCTTCCAGCAGCGGGGCAGCGATTTCCAGCAGGGCGTCCTGCAGGTAGACGGCCATGGCGTCGGCGCTGACGAACGCTTGGTGCTGTGCGAAGGCCTCGCCCTCCAGCACCTTGACGCCGGTCTCGGCGCCGAAGAGCTCCGCCACCCGCTGGTAGCCTTCCAGGTAGGCCGACAGCAGAATGGCGTTTTCGTTTCTGCGCCCGTCGCGGATGAGCAGATCGGGCCCGACCTCTGCCAGCGCCCGGCCGAGGGCCTCGCGGTCGGCGGCGCGCCGGATATCGAAAGGCTCCCGCTCACGGTCCCACAGCGGCGCCGGAAACAGCACTAGAGCCTGTTCGATGTCGGCGTTGATCTCGTCCCAGGGTTTGAATGTCAGTGTGGCCCGGGGCCCGCTTCCGCCACGGATACGTGTAACGATGGAGGTCATCACGCCCGCGCCGCGGCGCAGGTAGTCGGCGCCCAGCAGCGCGTTGATAAAAGTGCTCTTGCCGGACTTGATGGCGCCCACCACGGCCACGCGCACCACGTCCTCGGACATCTGTTCCTCGACGGCGTCGCAGCTGCGGCGCCATTGGGAAAAGACCTCCTCGGACAGGTCGGGGACCTGTGCGGCGGTGTCGAACAGCCGGTCTAGTTCCTGCTTGACCCGCAGGATTTCCGTTTTAATGCTCTTGTACGCGTCCATATCGTGTCGTGTCACCGGTTGTTGGGGGCGGAATCGCCAGGGCGGGAGCCGGCATGGGGCTGCGCCGGGCTACGATCTTGAAAAAAATTTCCCATTATGGTAGAAGGCGTTCTATCGGTATTTGGAAGATACAACGATTTTGCAATTTTTGAGCACATCCACGGGCAGACTGCAGTGAGCGGCATTTCAAAGGTTTCCTGAAACAGGCGTCGACAGAAGGGGTGCTGCTACAAGGCGAACAGATTCGTGTCAAAGGAGAAACTTGGTCCATGTCTGAAAAACACCCGGAGTGCCCGCTTTACAATCCGCTGAACTGCAAGGAGTATTACAATCCCAAGATCTGCGCCTTTGCCAGGAAAGACAAGGTGTGCCTCAAGAAGAAGAAGAACACCAAGAAAGCGGCCAAGGCCTCATCATAACCTACGCGTGACCCGCCGCGTCCGAGAGCAGGGCGGGATCGATCCCCATCTTTTTCAGCGCCCCTCCCCACCGCTCCTCTATGGGCATCTCGAAGACGACGTCCTCGGAAATGGGACTGGTCAGCCAGGCGTTGGCCGCCAGTTCGGATTCCAGCTGCCCCGGCCCCCAGCCGGCGCAGCCGATGCTGATGAGAAAGGCCGCCGGGCCGCTGCCGGCGGCGATGGCGTGAATGATGTCAATGGTGTTGCTCAGCGCCAGGCGCGGGGAGATCACCAGGCAGCCGGTCCAATCGAAGGGCGGCCCGTGGAGCACGAAGATCTCGTCCATGCGAACCGGCCCGCCGTAGTGAATGGGCAGCGCCGCCGCCCCCTCGGTGCACTCGATGCCCAGTTCCTCGAAGATATCGCCGGCCACGATGCCCTCGTGCAGGCGGTTGACAACGATGCCCACCGCCCCCTGGTCGGTGTGTTCGCAGATGCAGGTGACGGTCTGGGAAAAATTGGGGTCCAGCAGGCCGGGCATGGCCAGCAGAAAATGCCCTTTCAGCGAAGCACCCTTCTCGTTTTCCATGTTTTCTTCTCGCGGCACGCTGAGCGGTTGATGTCACGGTTTCGGGGTGCCCGTGCGCAACGGACCTCCCGGTGACTGCCGCGGAGAGTATTCGATTTGACGGCCAAAGACAAGTCTTTTCGCACCCGCGCCCGGTCGCCGTGCGGACAGCGAGGCCCCTCGCCTCCAGGTCAGCCGGGGCTGTCGCAAGCAGCATGATTCCCGGTGCGGGCCGCCATCGTCGGTGATCCGTGAGCCCCGTCGGGGATACTCCGGCCGCTTCTTCAACTGCGCACAGCCGATGCCTGACCGCGCCTCTAGCTCGAGTGCATGCCATCCATGAAGCCCGCCGGCGCTTACCGTGCCGACAGTTGCCTGCGATTGCCCTGCGGATTCCGCAATAAAAATTGACAAGCGGGCGTCGAAAACCGTAAAAGAGGGGCCATGAACGACGATGCGCGCACAAAACGCGAGGCCTTTTCCCGGCGCATGACGGATATCCTCAACCATGCGGCCCTCAACCTGGCCATCGCCGTGGGATACCGCACGGGCCTGTTCGAAACCCTCAGCCGCCTGGAAGTGCCCCAGACGCCTCTTCAGATCGCCGAGGCCGCCGGGTGCAGCGAACGCTACGTGCGCGAGTGGCTGGCCGTCATGGGCACCGGCGGCATCGTCGACATATCCGCCGATGCCAACGGGCAGATCCGCTATCACCTGCCCCCCGAGCACGCCGCTTTTCTGACCCGCGGCGCCGGCGGGGACAACCTGGCGGTCTACACCCAGGAGATCCCGCTGCTAACGACCCAGGTGCTGGAGGACATCGTGGCGGCGTTCGCCACCGGCGAGGGCCTGCCTTACGAAAAGTACCCCCGCTTCCAGGCTTTCATGTCCGAGTTGGCCGACAACAAACACGAGACCCTGTTGGTGGGCGACTTTCTTCCCTCCATCGAAGACGGGGCCCTGGTGGCGCGCCTGCAGACCGGGATACGGGTGTGTGACCTGGGGTGCGGCCAGGGCGTGGCCCTGGTGCTGATGGCGGAGGCCTTTCCGGCCAGCCGTTTCACGGGCATCGACATCTCCGGCCCGGCGCTGGCCGAGGCCCTGCGCCGGGCGGCCGGCCGCAAACTGGAAAACGTGGACTTCCTGGAGGCCGACGCAGCCGATCCCGGGGCGCTGGCGCACCTGGCGGGTACCTTTGACTACATCACGGCCTTCGACGCCATCCACGATCAGCGGCAGCCCCTGGCGGCCCTGCGCAACGTGCGCCGCCTGCTGGCGCCGCAGGGGCTCTTTTCGATGGTCGACATCGACGCCCACAGCAGCCCGGTGGACAACGCCGGGCACCCCCTGGCGCCGTTTCTCTACACCGTCAGCCTGATGCACTGCATGCCGGTGGGCCTTTACCGCGGCGGCCAGGGACTGGGCATGATGTGGGGGCGCGAGACCGCGCAGGCCATGCTGCAGAAAGCGGGCTTTTCGCGGGTGGAGGTGCTTACCATGGACTTCGACCCCTTCAACATCCACTTTTTGTGCCGCCGCTGATCGGCGGCCGCTCTGCCGGCTGCCGGATGGGGCGCAAGGGGGAAATCGCAACGCATGAGCGACAAGGCATTTCAGGACTACTACCGCGAGGAGGGCAGCTGGTGCTACGGCTGCGGGCGGCTCAACGAGCACGGCCTGCACATCAAAAGCTACTGGCTGGACGACAAGCAGAGCGTGTGCCGCTTCACTCCGCAGGCCTACCACATGGCGATGCCCGGCTACGTTTACGGCGGGCTGATCGCCTCGCTGGTGGACTGCCACGGCACGGGCACGGCGGCTGCAGCCGCCTACCGTGCGCAAAACCGCCCCATGGACAGCGACCCACCGCTGCGCTTCGTGACGGCCTCGCTGCACGTGGACTACCTCAAGCCGACGCCCCTGGGGGTCCCCTTGGAGCTGCGCGGCCGGGTCGCCGAGATCAAGGGGCGCCGGGTGGTGGTGGAAGTGTCGGTCCAGGCCGGGGAAACCCTCTGCGCCCGGGGACGGGTGGTGGCCGTGCAGATCCCCGAGCACCTGCGGGAAAAGATCACAGGCGGCAAATGAGGAGAGGGTACCGGGATGTATAAGAAATTCTTCGGCTTCAAGGAACGCCCCTTCCAGCTGGTTCCCAATCCCGAGTACCTGTTCCTGAGCAAAAGCCACGAGGAAGCCCTGGCTCACCTGACCTACGGGGAGTGCGAGGGGGACGGCTTCGTGGAAATCACCGGCGAAGTGGGCACCGGCAAAACCACCCTGTGCCGGGTGTTCCTGGAGAATCTCAACAGTGACACGGTTGCGGCCTACATCTTCAACCCCAAGCTTGACGCCCTGCAGATGCTCAGGGCCATCAACGACGAATTCGGCCTGGACGCCGGCGCCGACAACACCAAGGACCTGATCGACACCCTCAACCGTTTCCTGATCGAGAAGAAGAAAAAGGGACAGCGGGTGATTGTAATCATCGACGAGGCCCAGAACCTATCCAAGCCGGTGCTGGAGCAACTGCGCCTGCTGTCGAACCTGGAAACGACCAGCAGCAAGCTGCTGCAGATCTTTCTGGTGGGCCAGCCGGAGTTGGCCGAAATGCTGGACTCGGCCGAACTGCGCCAGCTGGGCCAGCGCATCAGCCTCAGCGCCCACCTCGTGCCGCTGTCCTTCCGGGAAACCTGCGAGTACATCGAGCACCGCATCCACATCGCGTCGGCCCAGAAGCCCAGGGCGAAATTCACGCGCACGGCCATGCGCCGCATCTACCGTTTTTCCGGCGGCATCCCGCGGCTGATCAACATCGCCTGCAACCGGGCGCTGCTCACGGCTTTCGGCCTTGGCCAACACACCATTACGGGGCGCATTGCCGACATCTCGATCCGCGAACTGACGGCCCGCGCCGGTTTCGGCAAGGGCGCGCCGTCGGCCTCGCCGCTGATGGTGCTGGCACTGGTGGTCGTCTGCCTGGCGCTGGCGGCCGTGGTGCTCCTGCGGTTCGACGTCATCAGGCTTCCGCAGCTCGCAAACCAGCCGGCCGTTAGCCGTCAAGTACCCGCGGACGCCCCCGTGCACGAGGCACCGGAAACGGAAACGGACAGTGCCCCGGCGGGCCCTTCGGCCACCCCCTGACAACGCCGGATGCCGTGCGTATCCATACACGCGACAGCCAATGAGAGAGCGCCAGCCGTGAGTTCGATACTGGAGGCCCTGAAAAAAGCCGAAGCCGAGTCCCCGTCACGGGACCCGGTACAGGTGCGTGCGGGCAAGCTGACACTGGGCATTCAGCAGACCCCACGGCCCCCACGGCGCCTGAGGTGGATCGCCGTAGCCGGGGTGCTGCTGGCGGCCGCCGGGGCGCTGTGGCTTTTCAGAGCCCACCGTCGGGTGCAAACCACCGCCACCGTCCAGTCGTACCGCATTACGACGCCGGCCGGGACCCCGAAGGCCAGTACCCGGGCCAGCGGAACCCGGGCGAGCGGGCGCGAATCCGCCCAACGGACGGCCGCGCCGGTAGCCCGGCCCGTGAAATCCGCCCCGGCACCGGGCGCCCGCCCCCCTGCCGGCCCAGGCGCCGTACGCCCGGCGGCGGCGCAGCCGCACAGGCACCCCCCGGTCCCGCAAAAGCGGTCCCAGGCCCGTCCGGCGCCTGCCCCCGCACCGCTGCGGCGCCCGGCCGCCGGAAGTGCGCCGCGCACCACAGGAACCGCCAAAGCCGCACGCCGCACCCCGGCTGACCCGGTCTACGAGCGCAGTTCCTCCGGTCTCACGCTGCAGGCCATCGCCTGGGACCCCGACGCGCGCAAGCGTTTCGCGGTGGTCAACAACCAAATCGTGCGTGAGGGGCAGAGCGTGGACGGCAAGATGGTCGAACGTATTGCCGAGGATGGCATCATCGTGGCGCGCGCCGGCCGACGCTGGAAAATCGAATTCCGCATCGAATAGGGGCCGACGGCGATTTAAGAAAAATCCGGAAAGTGCGGAAAAGAGCCCATGTGCCAAGGCATGACCGGATAGAGGAATCGAGTATGATGCTGAATCAGCGCCGACACCACATCCTGGTGGTCGATGACGAGGACCTGATACGCGACATCCTGCGCGAGGGCCTGGAGCAGGCCGGCTACGAATGTCGCACGGCCGCCGACGGTCTCGAGGCCCTGGAGATCCTCGAGCACGAACCCGTTGACGTGGTCATCACCGACATCTCCATGCCGCGCCTGGACGGCATCCAACTGGCCGACCGCATCTATCGGAGCCACAGCGCCGACGTCATCGTGATGACCGGTTTCGCCGAAAACCTGAGCTATGAAGACATCATCGCCCGCGGTGCCAGCGATTTCATACAAAAACCGGTGGGTGTGCGCGAAATCATCCTGCGCCTGGAACGGGTCATCCGCGAGCGCACCATCTCCTCCGAGCAGCGGCGGACCGAGGCGGAACTGCGCAGCAGCCTGCAAAAACTGCGGCGGGTGATTGGCCAGACGGTCAACGCCCTGGCCTCTTCGCTGGAGAAACGCGACCCTTACACCGCCGGTCACCAGCAGCGCGTGGCGCGTATAGCCCACGCCGTGGCATTGCAGATGGGCCTGCCCGAGGAGCAGGCCGAGGGCATCCGCATCGCCGGCATCCTGCACGACATCGGCAAGATCTCAGTACCCACCGACATCCTCGCCAAGCCGGGGCGCCTGAGCGCCAACGAGTTCAATCTCATCAAAGAGCACCCCCAGGTGGGCTACGACATCCTCAAGGACATCGAGTTCGATCCGCCCGTGGCCACTAGCATCATCCAGCACCACGAACGCCTAAACGGCAGCGGCTACCCGCAGGGCATAACGGCCGACGACATCATCATCGAGGCCCGTATCCTGGCGGTCACCGACGTGGTGGAGGCCATGGCCTCCCACCGCCCCTACCGACCCAGCCTGGGAGTGGACCGCGCACTGGCCGAAATCGCCGCCCACAGCGGCACCCTCTACGATCCGGATGTTGTAAAGTCCTGCCTCACCTTATTCGAACATCAACGTGATTTTTTTGAATAATTAAACGATCGTCAAGCGGTTTGCAGGTACCGCACCGCGTTTCGGAACAGCTGCACGCCCAGCCCTTCCGCGGGTGGTTCCGGCTCCCCGGCCCGCAGGCGGTGCCGGCGCTCCAGGTTCCAGTCGGGGTGGTTGGCGAAGTGGTTGAAGGCTTCGGGGTGGGGCATGAGGCCAAACACGCGTCCGCTGGGGTCGCAGATACCGGCGATGTCGCCCAGGGATCCATTGGGGTTTTCGGGAAAGCGCCCGTCGGCGGGCTTCCCATCGCTGTCGGCATACTGCATGACCACCTGGTTGTGCGCGAAAAGACGCGTGATGATCGCCGCTTCGGCGGTGAACTTGCCTTCGCCGTGGCGTACCGGCAGGGCGATGTGTTCCAGGCCGCGGGTGAAGACGCAAGGCGACGCCGGATTGACCTTCAGGTCGACCCACTGGTCCCGGAAATTGCCGCAGTCGTTGGCCGCCAGCGCCACGCAGCGCTCGCCGTAGCGCCCCTCGAAGCCCGGCAGCAGGCCGAAATTGGCCAGGGTCTGGAAACCGTTGCAGATTCCCATCACCAGGTTGCCGGCCTCGATGAAGGCCAGGATGCGCTCGCCGATGTGGGTCTTGAGGCGCACGGCCTGCAGCACGCCGGCGCCGTGATCGTCGCCCCAGCTGAAGCCGCCGCCGAACACCAGAATGCGGCAGTCGTCCAGGCGACCCGGGTCGGCGATGAGGGCGTTGATGTGCGTGCGCTGCACCCGCGCGCCGGCCAGTTCCAGGGCGTAGGCTGTTTCCAGGTCGCAGTTGAGGCCAAAGCCCGTCAGCACCATTGCGTTGACGTCACTCATCACAGCTCTCCAAAGGGGGCCTTCCAGGCCCTTCTGAGTCCATCCAGCGGGGCATCCACAATGGTTGCGCCGTCCAGGCCGGTGATGCACAGGCGCGCGTCGGCGGTTACGCGACCAATGTCGGCCAGCGGCAGCCCGGCAAAGCGCTCCTCGAAAGCGGCGCAATCCTCCGGTGCCACAGTGACGATGAAACGGCCGGCCGACTCCGAAA
>JAMOVG010000171.1 GCA_027061725.1 Desulfobacteraceae bacterium | reverse complement strand
GGCGGCCTTCGGGCGGGCCCTGGCGCTGGACCCGGCCATGCCGCTGGCGCACTTGGGCCAGGGGTTGGCCCGCATCCGCAAGGGGCACCTGGAAGAGGGGCGCGCCGACATTGAGATCGCGGCGGCTCTGGACCCCAACAACTCGCTGATCCGCAGCTACCTGGGAAAGGCTTTCTACGAGGAAAAGCGCAGCCGCCTGGCGCGCAACCAGTTCCGGATCGCCAAGCAGCTCGACCCCCTGGACCCGACCCCCTACCTCTACGATGCCCTGCTCAAGCAGAGCGTCAACCGTCCGGTGGAGGCCCTGCAGGATCTGCAGAAGTCCATCGCGCTCAATGGCAACCGCGCCGTCTACCGCTCACGGTTGCTGCTAGACGAGGACCTGGCCGTGCGCAGCGCTGGCCTGGCGCAGATTTACAACGAGCTGAACTTCGGCCGGCTGGCCCTGGTGGAGGGGTGGAAGTCGCTCAGCCGCGACCCCGCCAACTACTCGGCCCATCGTTTTCTGGCCGACGCCTACCGCTCCCAGCCGCGGCACGAAATCGCCCGCGCCAGCGAACTGCTCCAGTCCCAGCTGCTGCAGCCCATCAGCATCAACCCGGTGCCGCCCCGCATGACGGACGCCAGCGCCTTCATTTTCCGGGGGACGGGCCCCTCCCAAGCCGCCTTCAACGAGTACACGCCGCTTTTCAGCCGCAACCGCTTGGCCCTGCTGACCTCGGGCGTGGCCGGCGGGCGGAGCACTTACGGCGACGAACTCACCCAGTCCGGTCTGTGGAACAAGCTGTCGTACAGCGTGGGGCAGTATCACTACCAGACCGACGGGTTCCGTGAAAACAATGACCAGGACCTGAAGGCCTACAACGTGTTCACCCAGGCGGCCCCCTGGTACCACACCAGCTTCCTGGCGGAGTATCGGCACACCACGCGCAAGTTCGGCGACCTGCCCCTGCGCTTCGACCCGCAGATGTACAGTGCCGACGAGCGGCACCGCGACACGGTCGACTCCATTCGGTTGGGGGGCCGCCACTCCTTTTCGCCCCGATCGGACCTGGTCGCCACGATCGTCTACAACGACACCCATTTCAAGACCGGGGTCGACGCCTACGGCTACAATTTTAACGAGCACGACCGGGGCTACCAGGCCGAAGCCCAGCAGCTGTACCGCACCCCGCGCTTCAACGTGGTCGCCGGCGCCGGGTACCTGCAGATGGACCGGGGGTGGACCATCCGCTTCGCCCCATACCCGGACATGCGCGTCGACGATGTGATGCGCCACACCAGCGCCTACATTTACTCCCGCATCCACTTCCCCCGCGCCGTTACCTGGACGCTGGGCGCCAGCGCCGATCATTTCGACGGACTGCTGGACAAGGATCGCTTCAACCCCAAACTGGGGGTCCGCTGGAGCCCCTTTGCCGGCACCACGCTGCGGGCGGCCGCCTTTCGCGTCCTGACGCGCAGCCTGATGGTCTCCACCCAGACCATCGAACCCACGCAGGTGGCCGGCTTCAACCAGTTCTACAACGGCTTCGGCGGCGACGAGGCTTGGCACTACGGCGCGGCCCTGGATCAGAAATTCGGCGACCGGCTGTTCGGCGGGGTCGAATTCTCGCGGCGCGACATGGACATAGCTTACCTGAACATGGACAACGCGCCCGATGAGGCCTCGTGGGAGGAAAAAGTCGTGCGGGTGTATCTGGACTGGGCGCCCCTGAACTGGCTCACGGCCAGCCTGGGCTACCAGTGGGAGCGCCTCG
This sequence comes from Desulfobacteraceae bacterium, assembly GCA_027061725.1. Lineage (GTDB taxonomy): Bacteria > Desulfobacterota > Desulfobacteria > Desulfobacterales > JALSRD01 > JALSRD01. The sequence goes on along the minus strand of JAMOVG010000171.1, from coordinate 859 downwards.
ACAGGGACCCCGCCATGACGGGTTTCGAAATGGTTCACGTGCTCAAAACCCACCGGGTACCGCTGGCGTTCAATGTCTATTTGCCCAACGGCCTGAGCGCCCACGTCACGACGACCTACGTGGCCCAGAGCGGCGCGTTCGATTTCAACCCATGGATGGCGCCCCCCACGCCGGACAGCGACACCTTCTGGGTGGTCGACGCCGCCATCCGCTACCGGTTCCCCCGGCGGTGGGGCATGCTGAGCATCGAGGCCAAAAACCTGTTCAACGAGCGCTTCCGGTACCAGCCCGAGGACTACACCCACCCCGACATCGTTCCCGAACTGCTGGTGCTGTGCAAGGCCACGCTGTCCTTCTGAGGTGTGGGCCAAAAGACGCGGAAAGGGGGTGAGGCGGCAGACCGGCTGGAGTCGAAGCATCCGTCACCGTATCAACGGCACAGAGCGAAGGAGGGTATTGCATGGAAAACGGCGAAGGACGTTTGAGTCGAGAGGACGTCGTGGAGAAAATGAGGGAACTGGTGGCCCGATCCGTGTACGGGCGGGTGGAGGGCCTGACGGTCGTTGTGCTGAATCCCGAGGGCGAGAATGCGGAAGACCTGATCCTGGGGGGCTTCGGAATCTACAATGGCGAGCCGCTCGTTCTCAAGGAATGCAGGGATTGCGTCCAGGAGGAGGGAGCGCGGAAGTTCGAGGGCATCCGGCCGCTGGCGTTGGTGAAGCTGTCCGCCAGTCCGGGGCACTGGTGTCCGTGCGGCAGCATGCGCTGCTGGTGCCCGTGAATGCGCACCGGTGCTGCGTCCGGACGCCGGCCGCAGCACCCCGCCGGATGTCCCGAAGCAGCCGCGAGACCTTGCCCC
>JAMOVG010000170.1 GCA_027061725.1 Desulfobacteraceae bacterium | reverse complement strand
GGGTGCCCGAAAGAGCCTTTAAGCGTACCGGCGCATCCTACCGGACGGTTTACCTGGCACCGGCCGGCAGCAGCGCGGAACTCTCCTACGGCGACTACATCTGGGTAACCTCGGACGAGGCCGTCGGCAAGACTCTGGGGGTGGGTGGCGGCGCCAAAAAGGGCAAGCCCGCGTCTTCCTGAACCCCGGCGCCCCGCCCGCGGCCTAAAGTTTTGCCGCCTGCTGTCCGACAAAAGAGGGTAAAACAATCACGCCGTGCGGTGGTGCGGCACCGGCAGGTGCGCATCACCAGCGGGCTTTATCTTCAAGGGAGATTGGCAAGGTGAACAAATTTACCATCGCGGGTATTGCGGCATTTCTGGGCGGCGGCGTGCTGCTGGGGTTTCAGGCCATTTCCACCCTCATGGAAACCGAAGGCGCGGCCTGGAAACAGATATCCCTGCTGGACATTTTCGACCCCTCCTGGTTCAGTTGGATCGACACCCTCAGCTGGACGCTGCTGCGGCACACCGCCGACTACCTGGTCAGCATGCCCCTTTTCTTGCTGCTCTTCGGCATCGGGACCTTTGCGTTCCTGCTGAACGCCATTTTCGGGCGCTGAATTCCTTTTCCCGCGGCCGGTCCGCCCACCTTCTGCGCAGGACAGGCGCCCCGCCGCCTTCGGTGCGTCACCGTATTTCCCAATCGGACTATCAGGGGATCTTGCCACCGTAGATGATCAGGGTCTGGCCCGGTACGATCACCTTCCTGGCATTGAGCCCGTTCCAGCGCAGCAGGTCCGACAGGCGCACGTTGAAACGCTGGGCGATAATCGAGAGACTGTCACCGCTTTTCACCCGGTAGACGTGGGGTACGCCCTCGGCGGGAATCTGCTGCGCCGCCCGAAGCAGTTTTCCGGGGAATGTCCGCGCCGCGGCCTCGGGCACCATCAGCCGGTGTTTGCCTTTGGCCAGAAAGGCGCCCCGGATCTGGGGGTTGAGGTCCTTCATGCGCTTGTAGTAGGTGCCCGCCGCCTCGGCCACCACACTCATGTGAATGTCCCGTGGACAGTCGACTTCCACCGTTTTGGCCCTGAAGGGCGGATAGATGTCCGCCGGCGAGAGGTTGAAGCCGAATTTGCGCGGAGATGTCAAGATCTGCTTGGCGGCCAGGATCTTGAACAGGAAACGCTGGGTTTCCAGCGGCAGGTAGAGCCGATAGAAGTCGGTCTGTCCCTGGGCGTCGATGGCTGCCGCCAGCCCCCTTTCCCCCATGTTGTAGGCTGCGCAGGCCAGCGTCCAGGAGCCGAACTGTTCATACAAGGCCTTGAGATACTTCAGCGCCGCCCGCGAGGAGGCGCTGAAACTGCGGCGTTCGTCGATGCGGCTGTTGATAGTCAGGCCGTACTTGCGTCCCGTGAAGGCCATCATCTGCCAGAACCCCACCGCCCCCTTGGATGAGACTGCGTGGGGCCGCAGGGCGCTTTCCACCACCGTCACGTATTTTAGATCCGCCGGCAGACCCCGACGCGCCAGCATGGCCGACAACGGTTCCAGGTAACGGCGGGAACGCTTGAGCCACAGGATCACCTGGGGCCGGTTCCAGAGGGCCAGCAGCATTTCCTTTTCCATTCGTTCTCGGACTTCCCGGCGCTTGAGGGGAACGCGCTCGCCGCAGAACGTTAGTGGGCCTTCCAACCGGATGCTCTGGATCAGCGATGGGATTTGCTCGGGGGACCCCCCTCCGGGGGCGCCGGCGTCGGCGCTGCCCGCCGGGCTTGGAGCGGCGGACATCCCCACCAGTATCAGCACGATCAAAAAACGAACCATTTATCCTCCCGCCTGGTCCCGGGGCCATCGGTAGCTCAGCGGCGACGAAACCACCGGCCAGATGCCCCATTTTTCCATGCGGCCGTTTTTAAAGACCAGGTAGCTGTAGCGGCCGTAATGGGTGATTTTGCGGGCCGCCGTACGGCCCGCCGGTGCCGGCTGCGGGCAGAACAGGGCCATGACCCTGCCTTCGGCCGTGGGGTGGGGCAGGACGGCGAACAGTGTACGTCCGCCACCGTTTTTCACAATCCCGTGCGGCAGGTGGCGCGCGTAGGGCCCGCTCACCAGTTGGATCAGGCCTCTGCAGCGGCCGGCGACAATGAGATCGGAGGGAGGCAACCGCTTGGGCGTAGGCCGTTTCACGGTGACCACGCGCACGTCCCCGAGCCCCAGCGCCTCCACCAGCGTGCGGGCCTGCGATGCCAGGTCCCGGGGCGCGTTTTGAAGAAGAACCAGCGAGACCTGTGCCGAACCTTTGAGGCTGTTGACCACAGGCGGCAGTTCGGCGGGGTGCAGCCGGCGCATGACCTGAAAGTCCGGGTCAACGGCCAGGCGCCGGGGGGCGGTAGCTCCGGTGAATGTCAAGCGGCTGCGTGCCCCGGTCAGATGAAGCCGCTGGACACGGCGGCCCTCCCCGCTTTTCAGGGCGGCCTCGATATCAAGATCAAAGAAGGGCGCCGCCTGGGCGACGACAGCCGTCGTGCGCCAGCCGCCGTCCGTGTGTGTCGCCGAGGGTTTCTCCAGCGTCAGAAGGGGGGCGCCCCTGCGCGTCACCCACTGCCGGAAAAAGGGCTTCAGGTCGATTTTGCTGCGCTGCTGGAAGATGTCCCGCAGGTCGTTCCAGTCGGTGGCCTTGAACAGCCGCTGGCGCACGGTGTCGCGCAGTGCCTGCCAGAAGGTCCGGTTGCCCACCTTGCGGCGCAGCATGTGAAACACCATGGCGCTCTTGTCGTAGCCGATGGCGCGTGAGACCGGGTCCACCCGCGAGGTGAACCGCGACAGGGGGAAATCGCGTTCGGGGGTGACCAGGGTGGTGTAATCGCGCAGCATCTGCAGGCGGTATCGGCGGGCGCTGTCCGCGGAGCGGCACTCCTTGAGGTAGTAGTCCGACACATAGGTGGTCAGCCCCTCGCACCAGTTGCCCCGGCGATAGTCCACCAGCACGCCGTTGCCCCACCAGTTGTGGGCAATTTCGTGGGGCAGACTGGTGTAGACAATGAACGGCAGGCGCAGCACGGTGCCGCCGATAAGGGTGTAGGAGGGAAACCCGTATCCAGTGGGAAAGAAGTTTTCCACCACCGCGAATTTTTCGAAAGGGTAGGGCCCGAAAAGCTCCTGGTAGCGTGAGAGGTAGCGTCCGGCGGCGGCCAGGTATTTTTCGGACAGCGCAGCCGTATCTGCAAAAAAGTAGGTCATCACCGCAATGCCGCCGGCATCCTCCCGGCGCACCTCGTAGGGACCGGCCGAGAGTGCCAGCCCCTCCACGGGGTGCGTGACCCGCCATCGCGAGACCGTGCGCGCTCCCCGGTCGGTGTGCCCCATCGGGCGACCGGCGGTGACCGCCAGGATGCCGCGCGGCGCATCCACCGCCAGGTGGTATTCGGCACGGGCGTCCACGACTCTCGGGTACCAGCCGGCACCGGAGAGCAGGAAAGTGCCGCGCTTCGAAATGGTGCCCGTGACGCCGTAGCCGGGGTTGTCGCTGTTGGCCGGGTCCTGAGGCACGGGGTCGTCGAAAATGCAGCGGTAGCTGATTTGCAGCACCCTGCCGGTGCGGTTTCCGGCAAGCTTCAGTCGCCCCTGCCGGAAGGTGAAGGCCACCGGCTCTCCGTCAAGGGCCACCGAGATGTTGCGGGCCCGGGGGGCCAGCAGCAGTTCCAGCCAGGCGATGTCCCCGTTTACCGCCGAGATGCGGTCCACGGCCGTCAGTTCGTGGGTGGCCGGTGCCAGCAAAACGCGCAGGTCGTGGCGCATTTCCAGGGGGGCGGCGGCGTGGCCGGCCGCCGGGATGCAAAACAGCAGCACTGCCCAGAAAGCCAGGACGGTGCGCCGGGTATGGCAGCGGTGTGACGTCATGGTGTCGGATGTTGCCGGAAGCGCGCCCGGAAGGTATGCGGGACTCCACACTAAGGGCTGTCGCGCGGTTTGTCAAACCATTCCCGCCGGGTCTTGTCTTTGTCGGACCGGGGCTTTCGTGTTGAGGGTGCCGGGGGGCTGTGGTATACATGCCGACAAAAATGCGGATAACAGGATGCGGTATTGAAAAGGGGGATTCTTATGCAGTCATTCGATCCGGAACAGGCGCTGGTGGAAGTCCGCCGCGAATTCGGCGAGCACGGCGGGGTGGCGCCCTCGATTTCGCGTTCAGCGACCTTTACAGTCATCGATCCGGCCGTCATGCCGGAGATCTTCCAGGGGCTGAGAGGGCCCGACAAGGGCGGCTGTTTTCTTTACAGCCGGCATTTCAACCCCACCGTGGACGTGCTGGCCCGTTACCTGGCGGCCATGGAGGGCACTGAGTTCGCCCTGTGCACGGCCAGCGGCATGTCGGCCATCGCCTGCACCCTGCTGCAGCTGTGCAAGGGCGGAGATCACATCGTTTCCAGCGACACCATTTACGGCGGCACGCACGCCCTGCTCGAAGACCTGCTGCCCGAAATGGACATCACCACGACGTTTGTCGACCCCGCCGACACGGCGGGCTTCGAAGAGGCCATTACGCCCGCCACACGGGTGCTGTACACCGAGACCGTCGGCAACCCGACGCTGAAAACGGCCGATATCGCGGCCCTGGCCCGCCTGGCGCACCGTCATGGCCTCAAGCTGGTGGTGGACAACACCTTCACGCCCATGATGATTTCGCCCGCCCGCCTGGGCGCCGACGTAGTGGTGTATTCCATGACCAAATTCATCAACGGCGCCGGTGACCTCATTGCCGGAGCGGTGTGCGCCGATCGGGAATTCATATACCGGCTCATGGATTTGCACACCGGCCGGGTCATGCTGCTGGGGCCGACCATCGACCCGCGCAGTGCCTTTGATATCATCCAGCGGCTGCCCCACCTGGGCATGCGCATGCGCGAACACAGCCGCCGGGCGCAGGCCATCGCCGAGCGCCTCGCCGAGTTGGGGGCGCCGGTGACCTATCCCGGCCTGCCGGACTTCGCCCAGCACCAACTGGTGACGGCCATGATCAACCGCGGGTACGGTTACGGCGGTATGCTGACCCTGGACTGCGGCACCCGCGAGCGGGCCGAAAAACTCATGGCCATCCTGCAGAATGAGGAGCGTTTCGGGTTGATCGCCGTTTCGCTGGGCTATTTCGACACCCTCATGTCCTGTTCGGGGTCCTCCACTTCGTCGGAGATAGCACCCGAAAAACAGGCTGAAATGGGGCTTTCGCCCGGACTGCTGCGTATCGCGGTGGGGTACACGGGCCGCCTCGAAGCGCGGTTGGTGCAAATCGAGCGGGCCGTCAGGGCAGCGGGGCTAGTCTGATGAGCGCGTGCCGGCGGGTTTGAAAAAAGCGCCTTGACAGGAGCCCCGCCGCACGAGTTCAGCCCGGATGCGTGCGAGAGTCTCCTGCTTGCGCAGGGACCAGGCCGGCGCCAGCAGTTCCTCACGATGGGGATCGCCGGTAAGGCGCTGGATGACCATCTGCGGCGGCAGGAGTTCCAGGAAATCGCAGACCAGCTGCACGTACTCATCCTGCCGCAGGCAGCGATAGCCCCCCTGCTCGAACAGCCTGGCCAGCGGTGTTTTGCGCACCACGTAGAGCAGGTGCAGTTTGATGCCGTCGATGCCCATGCGGCCCACCGTGCGGGCGGTTTCCAGCATGTGGCGGCGGTTTTCTCCCGGCAGCCCCAGGATGACGTGTGCACAGATGCGGATGTCCCGGCCGCGGGTGGCCGCCACGGCCCGCCGGAAGGCGGCGAAGTCGTGGCCGCGGCGGATACGCCGCAGGGTGGCGTCGTGAACGGACTGCAGGCCGTATTCGACCCACACCAGGCGGTTGCGGGCATAGCCCTGCAGCAGGCCGAGCACCGCCTCGTCGACGCAGTCCGGACGGGTGCCGATGGACAGACCCACCACGTCCGGGTCCGCCAGCGCTTCGTCGTAGAGCCGGCGCAGCGTCGGCAGCGGGGCGTAGGTGTTGGTGAAGGACTGAAAGTAGACCAGGAACTTGCGGGCTTTGTAGCGCCGGGCGAGGTAGTGCTTGCTCTGCGCGATCTGTTCGGTGAGGTTCCGCCCACGGGCACTGGCGCCGGTGCCCGAGCCGCGGGCGTTGCAGTAGATGCAGCCGCCCGTACCGAGCGTGCCGTCGCGGTTGGGGCAGGTCAGGCCGGCGTCCACCGAGATCTTCTGGACGCGGCAGCCGAAAAGGCGTCGCAAATAGGTGTTCAAGTCGTAGTACAGTGGGCGCATGGGACTCCTGCCGGTTGATGATCACCGAGGGCCAGTTTTGACCGAAAAGCGCCGGACGTCAACCGGAAAACCGTTTCAGCCATGGAGCGAGATACGAAACCATATGACGTGATCGTTGTCGGGGCCGGGCATGCCGGCTGCGAGGCCGCCCTGGCCGCCGCCCGCATGGGCTGCAGCGTCCTGCTGCTGGCCATCGATTTGGACAAGGTGGCGGCCATGCCGTGCAGCCCCTCCATCGGCGGTATGGCCAAGGGGCAGCTGGTGCGTGAGATCGACGCTCTGGGCGGCCAGATGGCGCGGGTGTGCGACCGCAGTGTCATATCCTACCGCCTGCTCAACACCCGCAAGGGGCCGGCGGTGCACTCCTCGCGGACCCAGAACGACAAGAACCGCTATCACATGGTCATGAAGCAGGTCCTGGAGCGCCAGCCGGGGCTGGATCTCAAGCAGGCCCTGGTGGAGCGCCTGGTGATTGAGGACGGCGTCGTGGCCGGCGTCGTGGACCAGACCGGCTTTGGCTACTCGGCCCGGGCCGTGGTGCTGGCCACGGGGACTTTCCTGAGCGGCCGGGTACACATCGGGGCGACCTCCTTTGCGGCCGGGCGTGCCGGGGAGTTTGCCGCCTACGGGCTGGCCGACCAGCTCAAGGCGCTGGACTTCGAGGTGGGGCGCATGAAGACCGGCACGCCGCCGCGCCTGAAAAAATCCAGCATCGACTTTTCGCGCTTCGAACTGCAGCCGCCGGAGGAGACGCCCCGGCCTTTTTCCTTTTTCACCGGGAAGATCGACATGCCCCAGCTGCCCTGCTACCTGGGCCGCACCACCGCCGAGAGCCACCGCATCGTGCGCGAGAACCTGTCACGCTCGGCACTTTACGGCGGGTTCATCCAGGGGGTTTCAGCGCGCTACTGCCCTTCTTTTGAAGACAAGATCGTCAAGTTTCCCGACCGCCCCCACCACCAGATCATCCTGGAACCCGAGGGGCTGGAGAGCGACGAAATCTACGCCAGCGGCATGGGCAACAGCCTGCCCCTGGCGGTGCAGGTGCGTTTTGTGCGCTCCATTCCCGGCCTGGAAGAGGCCGAGATCATGCGCCCGGCCTACGCCATCGAGTACGACTATCTCAACCCGCGACAGCTCAAGCCCACCCTGGAGACCCGACGGGTGGCGGGCCTTTATCTGGCCGGGCAGATCAATGGTACCTCGGGCTACGAAGAGGCCGCGGCCCAGGGGTTGTGGGCGGGCATCAATGCCGCCGGCCGCATCCAGGGACGCCCGCCGTTTATCCTGGACCGCTCCCAGGCTTACATGGGCGTCATGATCGACGACCTGGTCACCCGCGGTACCCGTGAGCCTTACCGCATGTTCACCTCGCGGGCCGAGTACCGGCTGATGCTGCGCGAGGACAACGCCGACCTGCGGCTCATGGATATCGGCCACCGGCTAGGGCTGATCGACGGACGCAGTGCCGAGGATGTGCGCGAACGCAAACGGCGTATCGCCCGGGAGATAGACCGCATCCGTGCGACGGTGGTTCCCCCCGGCGAGGAGGTCAACCGATACCTGGCCGGCCGGGCGTCGCCGCCCCTGGCCAGTGGCGTGCGGCTGGACCAGCTGCTGAAACGGGGCGAACTGGACTACGGCGTGGTGCAGGCCCTGGCACCCCCGCCGCAACCGCTGGACGAGCGGATCGTCCGGCAGGTGGAAATCGAGATCAAATACGAGGGGTACATCCGACGCCAGCTGCGCGACATCGAACGTTTCCGCCGCATGGAAAGCATCCGGATTCCCGAGGGTTTCGATTTTTCGGCCGTGCACGGGTTGTCCAACGAACTCAAAGAAAAACTCTCCCGCGTTCAGCCCGCCTCCCTGGGGCAGGCTTCGCGCATTGAGGGCATCACCCCGGCCGCCTTGTCGGTGCTGCGCATCGCGCTGACGGTTGCCGAAAACCGCGAGTGAACTTTTCCAGGACTGTACACCTTGACATACCGGCGGTTGGCACTTATTTTTAGGTGTCCAAATTCATTAGTGTTTTTAAATATTTGAACACGCCCTCTGCAGGAATGGGCACTGCGTGGCAGACGGATGCCCAACCCGGCAGACGGAATCATGCAAAAAAATCATTATGAAAAGAGGTAATGCAGGAAATGTCTGAAACCGATTACTATGCCCTCCTGGGCGTCAGCAAGAACGCCAGCGACGCCGAGATCAAGAAGGCCTATCGCAAGCTGGCCATGAAATACCACCCCGACCACGCGAAGGGGGACAAGGCGGCTGAAGAGAAATTCAAAAAGATCAGCGAGGCCTATGCCGTGCTCAGCGACAAGGAGAAGCGCAAGCAGTACGACACCTTTGGCGCCGACGGTTTTCAGCAGCGCTACTCCCAGGAAGACATCTTCCGCGGATTTGACTTCAGCGATCTGTTCAGGGAATTCGGTTTCGGCGGCGGCAAGGGCGGCAAACGGGGGTCGGTGCGCTTCTCATTCGGCGGCGGTGGCGGAAACCCCTTTGGAAGCTACAGCCAGCAGCAGGCCACCGCGCCCAAAGGGGCCGACCTGGTCTACGAACTTCCGTTGACCCTGCGCGAAGTGGCCACCGGGACCCGCAAGAATATCCGCTTCGAACACGACGGGCGATCCGAGAACCTGACAGTCACGATTCCCAAGGGAATGATTACCGGCAAGAAACTGCGCTTGGCCGGCAAAGGCGAACCCAGTCCCCTGGGTGGCCCACCGGGTGACCTCTACATCCAAGCCAAGGTCATACCGGACCCGCTTTTCAAGGCCGATGGGTACGATGTGACCATCGACCGCGAGATACGGCTGACCGAGGCGCTACTGGGCACCACCATCTCGGTGCCCACCCTGGAAGGGAAGTCCCTGAGCCTGAAAATCCCCCCCGGCACCAACCACAAGACCAAGATGCGCCTGGCCGGACGCGGCCTGCCCCACATGCGCGGCAGCGGCAAGGGCGACCTCTACGTTCGCGTGCTGGTGCGCATGCCCAAACACCTGACGCCCGCCCAGAAAGAACTGGTCGAGAAACTGGCGGCAGAGGGTTTATAAAAACTTGAAATTACACCGAAGAAGGTGTATGCAAGATCCAAAATGGACCACTTGGTTCAAAATGGCCTGGTTAAAAAGGGCTTTCCGGTGGGAAACAGGGGCTTTTGCGCCTGTTTCTCGGGAATTCCACCGGATGGAAGCAGGTAGCGTCGCCCTCTTGCCCGTTGCCGCCGATTTCCCTTTTTCGTAACCGACCGCCCTTTCCGTACGTGACAGCCGCAGTGTTTTGTCGCTTTCAGCCGAAATAAAATTTGATGATTCCGCAAAAAGTGCCGATTGCTTGCTTTGGCGAGTCATTGCGGGCGCTGACGGAGTGTGTTGCGTGGTATGCAGTCGCCCGTAGCCGTCCCGGGGGCACCGGATTCCGGCCTGCGTACAGAGACCTCGGGTGGCACCTAAATTGCTTGCTTCTGTCTCGATGTACAGAAGCTTTTGAAACTGTTCCGTTGAAATTCAAAAAGCGGGGGCGTTCATGATCATTACCTGTGAAAGCTGCAGCACCAGTTTCAATCTGGATGAAAGTCTGCTTAAGCCGGCGGGATCCAAGGTGCGGTGCTCCAATTGCAAAACGGTTTTTCTGGCGTATCCACCCTCGTCGTCTCCATCGTCACTAGGCGGTAACATGGAAGACACCGGTGGGGGGTACCGCCATCCCGCGGGGGAAGGGGGAAACTCCGGTGACGGCGCGCAGCATCCATTCGAGGAGGCCGTGGTTGTGGCAGCGGCGGAACAGCACGGGCACGAGGCTGTGAGTGACGAGGTGTTGCCGGAGAAGCTCATGGAGATGGACGAAGATGCCATCGCACAGATGCTGAAGCTGGACGAGACTCTCCTGGATACGGATGAAGCCCCGTCGCCCGATGCGGTGCCGGCTGACGGTGATGCAATGCTGGACCTCCCGCTGGACCTGGACCTGAATTTTGAGGGCGATGGCGCCGATGCCACTGGTGGCGTGGAGGAGATCGACCTGTCGGAACTGGAGCAGGTGCTCGATGGGGACGATGCCTCGCCGGCGGCCGAAGAGCACGACGCGGAGCCGGAGCTGAAGCTGGCCATCGACGAGGACGACGAGGTTGGTGTGCCTGCGGAGACTGCCGAAGA
>JAMOVG010000169.1 GCA_027061725.1 Desulfobacteraceae bacterium | reverse complement strand
GACCCTTTTCTTCCTGGAGATCGATCCCGCCCGCCGGCGCCTGCGCTGGGTGCGCGCCGGCCACGACGCCGCCCTGTTTTACGATCCCCGCGACGACACCGTCACCGAACTGAGCGGGCGCGGCATCGCCCTGGGTGTGGTGGACGAGTGGCGCTACGATCATTACGAAAAAGCGGTGTCGGGTGCCGGACAGATCGTAGTGCTGGCCACCGACGGCATCTGGGAGGCCCGCAACAGTGCCGGGGAGATGTTCGGCAAACCCCGCCTGCACGAGATTATCCGCGCAAACCGCGACAACACGGCGGCCGGGATCGTGGATGCGGTGGTCGAAGCGGTGGAGGCCTTCCGCCAGGGACGGGCGCCCGAAGACGATGTGACCATGGTGGTGGCGCGCTTTACGCCCTGACGCCTGCCCCGGAGGCCGGGGCTTTCTGCACTTCCAGGCCCAGTTTTTCCAGGGTGCGGGCGCCGGGAACGCCGTTGGCGTCGTAGCCGCGCAGGCGGTAGTAGTCGTCGAGCATGGACGCCAGCGCAACGGCCTGTCCCTTGGGGTCGCCCGCGCGGGATTCGTCGAGAAAACGCCGGGGCAGGGTATCGTCGCGGCGGCGGATGCCCTCGCGCGTGTTCATCCAGCGCTCCAGCATGTGGATTCGCTCGCCGGCCCGCAGCAAGTCTTTCCTGGAAAGTTCCAGGCCGGTAATGGCGGTAAAGAAACCCGTTAGCACGGGAATGAAGATCAGTTGCTGGGCCAGGCCGGGCAGGTACTGCATGGTCATGCGCAGCAGGGGAGGGGGGGTGTACTTGACGGCCGGCTCTTCCAGCAGGTAGGCGAAGGACGTGAACTGGCAGGTGATCAGGGAGTTGACGGCCGCGTATAGATTTTCGAAATAATACACGAAGCGGGCCTTGGCGCGCGTGCTGTCCGGCCGCAGCAGCGCCAGCAGCACCTCCTGGGCGAACACGGCCGCCGACAGGTGGCAGCCGCCGCGGTTGGCCACGGCGTAGCCCAGACCCTGCCCCCAGGCGCCGCGCGGGTCGTAGGCGGCCGTCTCCAGGCCCTTGACGTGCATGGCGAACCCTGCGCCGCCGTATTTCGCCGACAGCCGCCGGGTTCCCAGGCACAGGTCTTTGCCGATGCCCCGTCTGTGGGCCGTGGCCGCGATGGCCTCGCCGATGCCCTCCGGCGAACCGAAGCGCAACCCGGTTTCGAAAAGTCCTTTTTCGCCCGCCTCCATGGCCCACGCCAGGGTGGCACCGGTGGTGATGGTGTCTATCCCCAGGCGACCGCACAGGTCGTTCCACTCGCTGATGCGGTCGGTGTCGAGGATGCCCAGGTTGGGCCCCAGCATGCCCACGGTCTCGTATTCCGGGATCTGGCGGGTGCTTCCGTCCCCGAAAGTCCCCTTGTGGCCGCATAGGATGGTGCATGTCCGGCAGGCGCTGGGGCGCGAGGCGTATTTTTGCCGCATGGACTCCCCGGATACGGCGGCGGCCTCGGGGCCCGGGAATTCGCGGAAGTTGCGGGCCGGCAGCAGCCCGGCGGCGCGGCAGGGGTTGACGTTGGCGGCGGTGCCGTAGCGCCGGTAGGCGTGACCGGTGATGGCATTGGCGTCGATCAGGCGGCGTGCCCGGCGGCGGGTGCGCTCGAAGCGTTCGGGGTCGTGCGGTGCGATGCGCACCGCACCGCCGCGCACCGCCACGGCCTTGAGGTTCTTGGCGCCCATGACGGCCCCCATGCCGCCGCGGCCCAGGAAACGGTGGCCCGAGGCCACGTTGGCGAAGGGCACCCGGTTCTCGCCGGCCGGGCCGATGACCAAAGCGCCGTCTTTGGTGCCCAGTTCCAGCCGCTGCTGGGCCTCCACGGTATCCAGGCCCCACAGGTGGCCGGCGTCGCGGAAATCGGCGCCGGTTTCATTAATGTGCAGACAGACCGGGCCTTCTGAACAGCCGCCGATGATCAGGCCGTCGTAGCCGGCGGTTTTCAGGGCCAGGCCGAAAGGTCCGCCGCAGGAGCAGGACAGGATGATGCCGGTGAGCGGGGATTTGGTGACGGCCGCAAAGCGACTGCTGCAAGGGGCGCCGCTGCCCATCAGGACGCCCGTGGTGAACACCAGCCAGTTGTCGGGGCTCAGCGGATCGGTGCCCGGATGGAGCCGCTGGTGCAGATACAGCAGCCCCAGCCCTTTGCCGCCCAGGTACAGGCGCCGCTGCCGGGTGGGGACCGTCAGGAGACGGATCTGCCGGGTGGTGAGGTTCACTTCCAGGACGCGGTCGTTGGTTCCGGTGATGGTTTTCGGCATGCGGTTTCCCTTGATCTTTGGGGGGATGTACACTATTTGCGGTGCAATTGCGCCCCTGAAACGACGCCGGGCGTTGCTACCCGGTAACTAATGGCTGCGGCCCGCTGCACTCTCCCGGGGCGGTCGCGGTCGACCCCGCTGTTTTAAGTCTTGCGGCAGGAAATCATGAATAACATTATTTTATAACTTAGAAAACAAGGAGACTGAAATGATTCCGGCCGATGCCATGACGGTTTTCTTCGCCGCCTCCCTGCTGCTGGCCATTGCGCCGGGACCGGACAACATCTTCGTGCTCACGCAGTCGGCCATGTGCGGCCGCGTGGCCGGACTGGCCAT
>JAMOVG010000168.1 GCA_027061725.1 Desulfobacteraceae bacterium | reverse complement strand
AAATGGTTCCGGACGGTGTGTCCCGAGTGCCGCGTGCCGGACTGGAAACTGGAGAAGTACGACAGCACCCGTTTCCGGCGTCACCACGGGTCCTTCCTGAAAAAGTAGGGCTCAACCCGCAACCCCTGCCGCGGGGCGCCGGCGGCTCCCGATCCAATGCAAACGCAATGCCGGCCGGATTGTCGGTTCCGCCCGCTATTGTCCAGACGATTTCGGCCGCCGCTCTGCGGCTCCTTTTGAAGATGGCCTGCCGGGGCGCACGGAGCCGTAAAAGGCCAGATGAACCATGGTGATGTCGTCGGACTGGGGGGCGGAGCCGCTGAAGGCCCGCAGCCTTTCCATAATTTTTTCCAAATAGCCGGATTCCGTGCCGGGACCCAGTTTGGCCAGCAGTTCCTCCAGCCGCGCTTCAGAAAACAGTTTCCCGTCCCCGTCCATGGCTTCGGTTACGCCATCGGTATAGAAAAATACTTCGTCACCGGTCCGCAGCCGGATGCTGCGGGACCGGTAATCGAAGTCGTCCACTACCCCCAGTGCCACGCCGCCGGTCATTTCCAGTCGCACCACGCCGCCGTCGCCGCGTATCACGTACGGTGGATTGTGCCCCGCGTTGCAGTATACGAACTCCCCGGTGCGCGTATCCAGGATTCCCAGAAAGAGGGTTACGAACATCATGGAAGGGTTGTTCGACACCAGGTCCCCCTGCAGGGCGGACACCACCTCGTGGGGCGCCATGCCTTGCGCCGACTTGGCTTGGATGAGGGTTTTGGTCATGGACATGAAGAGGGCGGCAGGCACGCCCTTGTCCGATACATCACCGATGGCGATACACAGGTGATCATGGTCCGTGAAGAAATAGTCGTAGAAGTCGCCCCCCACTTCCCGGGCCGGCTTCAGGACGGCATGCAGACCGAACTCGTCCCGGTCGGGAAAGGGCGGAAAGACCTTGGGCAGGATGCCCATCTGGATTTCGTGGGCGATCTTGAGCTCGCTCTCGATGCGTTCCTTGGAGGCGATGGTTTCCGACAGATCCCGGATGTACTTTTTCAGGGAGGCCTGCATGTGATGAAAGGATCCCGCCAGGCGGCCCACCTCGTCACGCGACGCGATGGGGGGAAGCGGGACATCCAGGTTGCCTTCGGCAATCTGCCCGGCGGCCAGCGAGAGGGCCCGCAGGGGCCGTGTGATGGAACGGGCGATCCAGACGACCACCAGCAGGATCACCACGAAACCGCCCAGGCCGAGCAGGACGACCGTGCGGTTGAGCCGGGTGACGTCTGCCATCAGTTCCCTGCGCGGGTACAGCACCCCCAGGGACCAGCCGTTGGAAGACAGCGGCTCGTATACCAGCCAGCAGGCTTTGCCGGTATGAATGCTCGTAAAAGGCACGTAGCCCGACGCCCCCCGGATCATTTTGTGTCCCAGCGCCCGCAGACTGGGGTCATCGCGGGCTGCCGCCATGCTGAAAATGGTTTCGTTCATGATCAGGTTATGGTCCGGGTGGGTCACGAAAGTGCCGTTTTTGGAAACCAGGAAAGCGTAGCCGGTTTTCGCGATCTTAATGGCCGAGGCGGTTTGCTGCAGCCAGGCCAGGGAGATATCGGCCGCCACGACACCGGCCAGCTTGCGCATGCCATGTTCCCGCCGATAGAAAGGCACCGAGTAGGTCGCCATAAGTGTATTGAAATCCGCCGCACCGTAGTAGGGTTCGGACCAGATGGGACGTCCCAGCTCCCGCGGAATCTGGTACCAGTCGCGGTAGAAGTAGTCGTAGCTGAAACGGGTGAGGTGAACGCGCCCGTCCTGCTTGTAGGCATACAGGGCGCATTTTTTTCTCTGCGGGCCGCGGCCGTATGGTTCGAAGGCGATGGTGGCGCCGGATACTTCCCAGTTCTCCCGGACCACCGCGCGGAGCATCTTCTCCAGGGTGCGGTCATGCGGATCCAGGTTCTCCAGCAGGGCCGCCATGTTCTGGGGCACCTTTTCCACCCCGCCCAGGATGGTGTCGATGCGGTTGACCGTGGCCAGGGCCAGGTTGCGCGCGTTTTTCTCCAGGTTGCGGACCACGATGCGGCGGGAGACCACGTAGTTGTATGCAAACACGGCTGCGAATATCAGCCCGATGCTGGTCAGGATCAGCAGGCTCAGTTTCAGGGCCAGCCCGATGGAGAGGTTTTTCTTCATTTTCCTGGTGTTCTGCCGGTCCAGGGATGGAAAAATTCGCCGAAAGCGGTGGTCTTGCGGATCAGCCCCCGCTCAAACAGAATCCGGCTGACCTGCAGATAGTCTTTTTCACGCAGCATCCCTTCGGTGCCGTCGACGTCCTTGGGAGCCATGAGGTCCCTGGTCCTGTCCAGCATCCATCTCTGGTGCACCCTGGAAGCTGGAATGCGGGCCCGGTGAAGGTTTTCCATGATCACATCCAGTGTTTCATCGGGATGGGAAAAAGCATAGTGCCATCCTTCCAGCGAGGCCTTTACGAATGCGCGGCAGAGCTCCGGGTCTCTGTTGAAAGTGTCTTCGAGGGCGTAAATACCGTCTTCCGGAAAATCGAATCCGTAACGGTTGAAGAAGAACGTCGTCAGTTCGTCCGGATCAAGACCGGACATCAGGATGGTATGATATTCATTGTACCACA
>JAMOVG010000167.1 GCA_027061725.1 Desulfobacteraceae bacterium | reverse complement strand
GGCTCCTGTCCCGCGCCATCGCGGGCGACATCCTGACCGACGAGCTGAGCCGCAGCATGCTGGCCACCGACGCCAGCATGTTTCGCGTGCTGCCGACGGCCGTGGCCTTTCCCAGGACCACGCAGGACGTGGTGCGCATCGTGCGTTTCGCCGCGCGTCACGGTCTGCCGATCCATCCCCGGGGGGCCGGCAGCGGGCTGTGCGGCAGCGCCCTGGGAACGGGGCTGGTGGTGGACTTTTCGCGCTACATGCACCGGCTGCTGTCCATCGACACCGGCCGGCGGCAGGCGGCGTGTCAGCCGGGCTGCCGGCTGGGGGAACTGGAAGCCGCCCTGGCGGGCAGCGGCCTTTTTTTTCCGCCCGACCCGTCCAGCGGGGCCTACGCCACCCTTGGCGGCATGTTCAACACCAACGCCAGCGGCTCCCACTCGGTCAAGTACGGCAACACCGCCGACTATATTCGGGACGCCGACATCGTGCTGACCGACGGCCGCCTGGTGCGCCTGTCCACGGTCCGGGAGACGCCGCGCCGGGACCTGCCCGCCGGCCTGCAGGCGCTCTGGCGCCTGTACGCGTCCCACGGCGCCGTTATCGAAAAGGCCTACCCCGACCTGGGCACCAACGTGTGCGGCTACAACCTGCGGTCGCTGGTGAAAGGCGAACGACTGGACCTCACCGCCCTGCTGGCCGGCAGCGAGGGCACCCTGGCGCTGGTCACCCGCCTGGTGCTCAAGCTGCGTCCGCGGCCGGCGGCCGACAGCCTGCTGGTGGCGGCCTTCGACGACATCGTGCCGGCCGCCCGGGCCGTGAAAGCCCTGCTGCTCCTGGGCCCGGCGGGCATCGAGATCATGGACAAGTCGCTGCTGCGCCTGGCGGCGGCCACCGAACCCGGGCTGAAGGATCGCCTTCCCACCGATGTCGACAACCTGCTGCTGATCGAATTCGACGGCCCCGACGCCGACCGGTGCGCGGCCCTGGCGCGAAAGGCCCGTGAGCGGATAATGGCCGGCGGCGGGTGCCGGATGGTGCGCATGGCCGTGTCGCCGGAGGAAAAGGCCGAGCTGTGGGCCGTGCGCAAGGCCGCCGTGCCGACCCTCTACCGCCTCAAGGGCGCCCGCAAAATCGTGGCCATCATCGAGGACGCCGCCGTGCCCACCGACCGTCTGGAGGACTACTTCGGCGGCCTCTACGACCTGCTCCACCGCCGTGGGGTCGATTTCGTGATCTACGGCCACATCGCCAAAGGGCTGCTGCACACCCGCCCGCTGCTGGACCTCAAGAACCCTGGTGACGTGGCGCTGCTGCGGCCCCTGGCCGACGACGTGTTTGAACTGGTGCACTCCCTGGGCGGGTCGGTCTCGGGCGAACACGGCGACGGCCGCCTGCGCAGCGCCTACATCCGGCGGCTCTACCCGGACATCTACCCCCTTTTCCGCCGGGTGCGCCGCATTATGGACCCGGCCGGGCTGCTCAACCCCGAGATCAAGGTCAGCCGCGACCCCGGGCAGATGCAGGCCCATCTGCGCTTCGGCCCCGGCTACCGGGCGCACCCCCCGCAGCCGCTGCGGCTGCGCTGGGAGCAGGATTTTGCCGCCGCCGTGGAAAGCTGCCACGGCTGCGCCAAGTGCACCACCCTGACCACGGCCACCCGCATGTGCCCCATCTACAAGTTCACCCGCCGTGAAGAGGCCGCCCCGCGCGCCAAGGCCAACCTGCTGCGCGCCCTGATCAGCGGCGCCGTGGCGGATAACGCACTCTTTACACGCACCTTCCAGAACGTCATGGCCCAGTGCGTCAACTGCGCCAGCTGCCGGGTGGAGTGTCCCACGCGGGTCGACATCCCCCGCATGGCCGCCGAGGCCCGCGCCCAGTACGTGGCCCGCTTCGGCACACCCATCGGGGACCAGCTGCTCGCCGGCCTCGAATCCGCGGCACGCGTGAACCGCCAAACGCGCGGCGGCCTGGGCCGGCTGATGGGCCTGGCCGCTGCGCGCCGCCCGGTGCAGGGCCTGACGGGCATTTCGGCACGGCGGCCGCCCATCGCGCTGGCCCGCCGCGGACTGGACGAACGCCTGCCCGCGCTCCGGGACGGGGGCCGACCGCGGGTGCTCTACTTCGCCGGCTGCTACGCGCGCTTCATCCGTCCCGAGATCGGGGAGGCGGCCGCGTCCGTGCTCACGGCCATGGGCATGCAGGTGCGCTTCCCGCCGCAGCACTGCTGCGGCCTGCCCATGCTCTCCAAGGGCATGAGCCGTGCCGCCGAACAGAAGGTGCGCGCCAACCTGGCGGCCTGGGAAGGGCTGCTGGCCCAGGCCGACTGGCTGGTGGTGACCTGCTCGTCGTGCGGGCTGTCGCTGCTCGAGGAGTGGCGCTGGCTGCTCCCCCGGCACCGGGCCGCCCGCATCGCCGAAAAGACCGTGCACATCAGCCGCCTGATCAACCGCTTCCGGCAGCGGCTCGCACTGCAGGCGCCGGAAAAGAAAACCACGGCCGCCTACCACATGCCGTGCCACCTGAAGGTGCAGCCCTACGCCGAAAGCTCCATCGACCTGCTGTCGGGACTGCCGGGCCTGTCGCTGCACGTGCTGGACAGCCACTGCTGCGGCATGGCCGGAAGCTGGGGCCTTGCGGCGCGCCACGCCGACCT
>JAMOVG010000166.1 GCA_027061725.1 Desulfobacteraceae bacterium | reverse complement strand
GCG
Organism: Desulfobacteraceae bacterium; assembly: GCA_027061725.1. Lineage (GTDB taxonomy): Bacteria > Desulfobacterota > Desulfobacteria > Desulfobacterales > JALSRD01 > JALSRD01. Next base: position 10,457 of record JAMOVG010000166.1, on the reverse strand, counting down.
CCAGTATCGTCGACGGAGTGATCGGGTTCTACCGCCAGGGATACCTGCTGGTGGCGCTGATCGTGCTGCTGACCAGCGTGCTCTTTCCACTGGTGAAGCTTTCGCTGATTTTCGCCATTTCCGTGCTGCTCAAGCTGGGGCGGTTTCCCCGGGGCACCGCCAGGGGCTTCCGCCTGTTCTGCCACCTGGACGAGTGGGGCATGGTGGAAGTCTACCTCATTGGCATTCTGGTGACCATTATCAAGATCTATGGCATGGCCCACATCACTTACGGCACCGGTTTTTTCTGTTTCATCGGCCTGGTGATCGCCACGGTGGGCATAACCCTGGTGCTGGACGAACACGTCTTCTGGCGTATGATCGAGGGCCGGGGCGGTGAGGACGGGGCCGCGCACCGGCCGTCGTGCAGAGGACGGCATCACCCCCTGGCCGGCCGCACCGCGCTGTCGGCTGGCCTGGTGCAGTGCCACGACTGCCACAAGCTGATGCCGTGGGTGGAGGCTGCGCCGGACGAAATCGTGCTGTGCCCGCGCTGCGGCGCACGGCTGCACCCCCGCAAGACCGACAGCCTGGCCCGCACCTGGGCGCTGGTGGCGACCTCCCTGATCTTGTTCGTGCCGGCCAACGTTCTGCCCATCATGCAGGTGGAGACCTTCGGGACCCCCGAGAATTCGACCATCATGGACGGCATTATCTATTTTTTCAAAGAGGGGTCCTACGGCATCGGGGTGGTGATCCTGACGGCCAGCATCCTGGTGCCGCTGTTCAAGATCGTAGGAATGACGGTGATTCTGCTGAGCATCCGCTACCGCTGGAAGAGCTGGCTGCGGCACAAGACCTGGATGTTTCACTTCATCGAGTTCATCGGCCGGTGGTCCATGTTGGACATCTACGTTATCGCGATGCTGGGGGTGCTGATCAATTTCGGCCTGCTGTCGGCCATCCACCCGGCACCGGCTGCGACCTATTTTGCGGCTGTGGTGTTGTGCACCATGTTTGCGGCCATATCGTTCGACTCCAGGATCCTGTGGGATCACTGTGCGGCCTAATTTCGCATCACGTAGGGGAATTTCATGACGACACCGGTGGTAAAAAAGAAAAAGGGGCTGTCTCCCGTGTGGATTCTGCCCATCGTGGCATTGTGTATCGGCGGCTGGCTGCTCTACAGGGGCATCCAGGACGCAGGTATCAAGGTCACCGTGCACTTCAGGGACGCCAGTGGCATCACGCCGGGCAAATCGCTGGTCATGTTCCGTGGCATCCCGGTGGGCGTGGTGCGGGAACTGCATGTCGACAAGGACCTGCGCGGCATCAACATGATCATCGAGATGAAGAAGGGCACCAAGAAACGGCTGGTTAAGGACACCCTTTTCTGGCTGGTGCGGCCCGAGGTCTCCGCCGGGCGCATCCGGGGCCTGGACACGCTTTTGTCGGGCAGTTACATCGGCATCCTGCCGGGAAAATCCACCGAGCCGGCCCGCACCTTCCAGGGGTTGGACGAACCCCCGCCCATTCCGGAGAACGCGCCGGGCCTGCACATCAAGCTCAAGGCCGATGCGCTGCACTCCATTCAGAAGGGTTCGCTGGTTTTCTATAAAAACATCGAGGTCGGATCCGTACAGAACTACGCCCTGGCCGAAGGCGGCGGGGTGATCATCAGGGTTTTCATCGAGCCCAAGTATCAGCAGCTGGTGCGGACCGGCAGCCGATTCTGGAACGCCAGCGGCATAACGCTCTCGGGCAACATCACCGGACTGAAGCTGCGCATGGAGTCCCTGGCGGCACTGGCCCGCGGCGGAATTGCTTTCGAGACACCGGCTGAGCTGATGCAGACGCCGCCGGCTGAAAACGGGGACGTCTTCACCCTCTACCGGGATTATGAGGCCGCGGAGTACGGCATCCCCATGACCTTGCAGCTGGCGTCGGGCGAGGGCATCGTGGAGGGGACCACCAAGGTCATGTACCGCGGCCTGCAGGCCGGGGTGGTGACCAAGATCACCATCAACAAGGACCCCGAGCGCAGCGTGACGGCCCACATCCTGCTGGACCCCCGCGCCAGGATCATCCTGCGCTCCGGGACCCGTTTCTGGGTGGTACGGCCGGAGGTCTCCTTCAGCGGCATCCGCAACATTGATACCATCATAAAGGGGTCCTACATCACCTTCGAACCTGGAAAAGGGCCTTTCCAGGACCATTTCGTGGTGCAGGCCGTGCCGCCGCCACACCTGGTGCAGCGACCGGGAACGCGCTTCCTGCTGGTCTCCGACGGCTCCACCTCGGTGTCTTCCGGCTCTCCGGTATACTACCGCAGGATCAAGGTCGGCGAGGTGGGGCGCGTGGACCTGGCCGAAGACGCACGGCACATCAATATCGGCATTTTTATCTACAAGCCCTACGTTCACCTCGTCAGCAAGGGGTCGGTTTTCTGGAACACGGGAGGCATCCGGGTCAGGGCCGGACTGGACGGTATCCGGGCGGATGTTGGAACGGTCGAGTCCATCGTGGTAGGCGGCATCGCCTTTGCCACCCCGCCTTCCGGGAAAGGACAGCCGGCCGAAACGGGCAGCCGGTTCACCCTCTACCCCTCGGCCCGCGATGCCGAGCAGGCCATGGCGTGGCTGAAGCCGGCCGGTCTGCGGATTCGGCTGCGCACCGCCGAACTGGGGTCGCTGCAGGCCGGTTCGCCCGTTTTTTACAAAAAGATTCCCATCGGTGAAGTGACCGGTTTCCGGCTGGCGCGAAACAGCCGCGAGGTTTTGCTGGACTGCCTCATCCAGAAGCGCTATGCCCACCTGGTCAGAACCACCAGCCGATTCTACAACCTCAGCGGGGTCCGCATCGAAGGCGGCCTGTCGGGGGTCCGTATACAGACCGGGTCGCTCAAATCCGTCCTGGCCGGCGGGATCGGCGTGCTGACCCCGGGAGGGGGAAAAGGCGTTGGAGCCAAGGCGACTTTCCGCCTGTACGAAAACCGTGACCAGGCGCTGCACGCCGAGGACCTGCGCATCGAGATCCGGTTTGCCGAAACCGCCGGGGTCCAGAAGGGCACTGCCATTCGCTACCGGGGCATGGTCATCGGAGACGTCCGCCGCGTCACCTTCGGCAAGGGCCTGCGGGCGATCGTTGCCGAGGCACGGGTGCGAAAGGAAGCCGCCGGACTTTTCCGGGAAAAGACCCGCATATGGGTGGCGTCGCCCGAAGTGGGGCTGCAGGGCGTCCGGAATCTCAACACCATTGTCACGGGTCCCTTTATCGCCATTGCGCCGGGCGGCGGAAAGCCGTGCTACGCCTTTTCGGCACTCGACCATCCTCCCGTGGAGAGAAACGGGTTGGCACTGATCCTGGAAACACCGCACCTGGGATCGCTGAAAGTTGGCTCCCCGGTCTACTACCGACAGGTTCAGATCGGGCGTGTCACCGGATTTTCGCTTTCACCCACGGCGCAGCAGGTGTGGGTTGAGGTGGTCATAGAAGCCCCGTACGGAAAACTGGTGCGGGAGAACACCCGCTTCTGGAACGTCAGCGGCATCCGGGTTCAGGGCGGTGTGTTCAAGGGGATCGAAGTGTCCACCGAATCACTTCTCTCCCTGGTCGCCGGCGGCATCGCCATGGCCACGCCGGACAACCGTGAAATGGGCGCTCCGGTCGCTCCCGGCCGGCACTTCAAGCTCTACGACAAGGCCCGCAGGGAATGGCTCACCTGGCAGCCCTCCATTCCGCTGCGTTCCGGAAAAAGCGGGGGCACGACGACAAAGGAAATTGCACCCGCTCCGGAGGCCGCCGGATAATCGAGGCCGCTACGCTGCTGGCGGCTGATTCTGGCCCTGTTCGGCGCCGATACACTCGTGGACGGCGGGGACGCGCCTTCGCATCCGGATTGACAGCAATCGCTATTGTATCGTAAAAAGGGCCCAAGAGTGGGCCGGTTCGTTTCCCACGCGTGCCTTATCGTAAAAGCAAATCGAGTGGCGTCGCCGGCGCTAATGAAATCCAGTGGAACGGCGACGGCCATCGACAGCTGCTTCGGATTTTTCGGTTCAAAGGGCATTCGTCACCTTTCCAGAGGAGGTAGAAAATGAAAAAAGCACCCGCGATTGTCTGCGTTTTTCTCGTTGTAGCCATGATCGGTCTCTTTGCCCAGGCCAACGTCACGGAGGCTGCAGCCGGCAAAAAAACGGAAGTGGTTGACGCCGAATTGGCCGCCATGACTGCCACGGTGCAGGCTGTGGATTACAAAAACCGAGCGATCATGCTGAAGGGACCAAAGGGAAACGTGGCCACCCTTCACGTTCACGGACGGGTGAAGAACCTGGAAAAAGTCAAACCGGGAGACAAGCTGGAGGTGGAGTTCTTCAAGTCGGTGGTGCTGCATGTCGAAAAGGCCGCCGGGAAACCGGAAGTCGTGCAGGAGACCTCTGTCGATATCGCGCCCCGGGGAGACAAACCCGGCGTCGAAGCGGTCAACGTGCTGGAATTCACGGCCAAGGTGGAGAATGTCGACTATAACAGGCGCAAGATCACCCTCACAGCACCCAACGGTGGTACGGTTACGCTGTCCGTCAACAAGCGGGTAAAGAATTTCGAGGAGATCAAGAGAGGAGACACGGTGCTGGCCCGTGTCACCGAAGCGATCGTTATGGACATTCGCAAACCATGAACTGAACCCGTCCTGCCGGAGTCTATGCAGGCTCCGGTCGGCCGACCGCGTGATCGGCCCTGTGAACCCGACGCTTCTTGCCTGCAATTGGCAACGGGGCATCCGTACTGTTAGCAGGTATGAGAAAGTACTTTCAGTTTACAGAGGCACAGCGGTTCGTACAGGCTGTTCAGCCGAATCCGGCAGGGACCGGGCTGCAGATAATGGTCCGCTTGAAATGCTTCTCTGCTATTCATGGAAATTTCTATCGCTATAAAAGCGGTGTCAGCGCAGGGAGGTCAGGATGAAAACCATGCAGATCATCATCGTGGCGCTTTTGATTATCGGAATGGCCGTTGCCGTCACCGGCTGCAGTGGGAAGATCGGCCAGCCATACACCGACAGTAGTTGGCAGAAGCCGCCGCCGGGGACCGGCGGGGGCAAATAAACTCGTGGTGAAAATGATGCGGGGCAGGCCAACATGATTCTGGCGGGCGACATCGGCGGCACCAAAACCGTGCTCGCCCTGTTTGACGGTCGGATGTCTCGCCCCCGCCTGATCCGGCGCCAACGGTTTCGGAGCACCGAATTCGACGGGCTTGAAGAGGTGTTGCGCCGTTTCATGCGGGATCACCGGGGGCCTGTGGAAAGCGCTTGCCTGGGGCTGGCCGGTCCTGTCGTCAACGGATGTTGCCGGACCACCAACCTGCCGTGGGTTGTCGACGGCCGCAGGGTCGCCGCACTGCTCGATGGCGCTTCGGTGGAGCTGATCAACGACATCGAAGCACTGACTTACGGTGTCGCCATGCTGAAGGGCCGCGCACTCAGGACCATCGCGCGCGGCGCGGACCCGGGAGGCGGCAGTGTGGCCGTCATCGCGGCCGGCACGGGGCTGGGCGAGGGCGCGGCCTGCTGGGACGGCGCCCGGCATATTCCAATACCCCTTGAGGGGGGACACACTGATTTCGCTCCGCGCAACGACATCGAGATCGAACTGCTGCGCTATCTGCTGGGGAAATACCCCCGGGTCGGCTGGGAACGGGTTCTTTCGGGTCCGGGACTGGTCAATATCTACTGCTTTCTGCGAGACAGCAGCAGGAGAAGAGAGCCTCGCTGGCTGACGCTGGAACTGGCCGATGGAGATCCCGCAGCGGCCGTAACCCGGGCCGCCCTGAAACGAAAGGACCCGCTGTGCAGGGATGCATTGAAGCTGTTCGTCTCCCTGTACGGCGCCGAGGCCGGCAACCTGGCCCTGAAGGTGAACGCCACCGGCGGTGTTTACATCGGCGGCGGCATTGCACCACGCATCGTAGACAGTATCTGCGACGGCACATTCATGGAGGCCTTCCTCGCCAAAGGGCGCATGCGTTCCCTGATGGAGAAGATTCGCGTCCGAGTCGTTCTCGATACGGATTGCGCTCTGCTGGGCGCTTTCAACTGCGCACGGCTGAGAAGAACCGGCGGGCGGTTGGTCCTGAATTACTGATGTCGTGATGCACCCGTGAAGCCGCACTGCAGTGCCCCTTTTTTCTGCCCCCACCGTCGGGCCGAATTCCCGGGCAACGACAACGATGTGCTCTAAGGCAACATCAGCCGCCGGCCCCCGCTTGCATCAATCCCGGTTCGTGACCGCCGATATGGCCGCATCGAGGATATCCAGGGCTTCGTCCATCTGTTCACGGGTGATGGTCAGTGCCGGGGTCAGGGTGAGGATATTGCCCATGGTGATTTTGAAGCTGAGGCCCCGGGATAGGGCCGCGTACATCACGGCTTCGGCTTCGTCGCAGGCCCGCTCGCGGGTGGAGCGGTCTTTCACCAGTTCCACCCCCAGAAAGAGCCCGATGCCGCGCACGTCGCCGATGAGCGCGTGACGCCGCTGCATGGCTTTGAGGCGTTCGAGGGCGTAGGCGCCCAGTTCACGGGCGTGGTCCGCCAGCCGGTGCTTCTCGATGTAGTCTATGGCCGCCAGGGCTGCGGCGCAGGCAACGGGACTCTTCTCGTGGGTGTAGTGGCCCAGGGCCCGGTCGGCAGCCACGTCCAGCCCCTGCCGTGCGATGAGCGCCGCCAGGGGAAAGATGCCGCCCCCCAGCCCCTTGCCGATGACCACCATGTCTGGCTGGACACCGAAGTTCTCGAAGGTGAACATTTTTCCGGTACGGCCCAGGGCATGGGGAATTTCGTCAAAGATCAGCAGGGTGCCGTGCCGGTCACAGGCCTCACGGATGATCCGCCAGTATTCCGGCCGCGGGATGTAGGGGGCGCTGCGAATGGGCTCGGCGATGACGGCGGCCACATCGCCCTCTTTTTCGAGCATGTAGGCCACGTACCGCGCGCAGGTCAGGTCGCAGCCGCCGCGGTCGGCGCAGCCGAACACGCAGTGGTACTCATCGGGCGGCGGTGCGTGCTCGGCGCCGGGCAGCAGCGGGCCCATGTTCTTGCGGAAAACGGCCTCCCCGCCAATGGAGATGGCGTCCAGCGACGCGCCGTGGAAGGCATCCCACATGGAGACGGTTTTGTGTCGCCCGGTGGCCACGCGGGCCAGCTTGAGGGCCATGCCCACGGCGCCGGTGCCGCCCGGGCACAGCAGGACCTTGCCGAGGTCTCCGGGGGCCAGGTCCGCCAGGCGGGCCGCCAGCCTCACCGCTGCGCGGTTGGTGTAGCGGCGGGTGCAGAAGGGCAGCTCGTCCAGCTGGCGCTTGACGGCGTCGATAACGTCGGGGTTGGCAAAGCCTACCTGGTGTACGTTGTTGCCGTGGAAATCCATGTAGCGGCGGCCCTGGAGGTCCTCGATGTAGATGCCGTCACAGGCGGCCAGGGCGTTCAGGCAGGGCGTGGAGAGGCACTGGCGGAGGAAAAGGCGTTCGTCTTCTTCAAGCAGCGCCAGGGTGGCGGCGTCCAGGTTGCGGCGCTGCCACTCGCGGCGCCGCGGCGACTGGTTGACATCGCCTTCTGATTTGAGATGCTCCGCCATGGTGTTGAAGTCCCCGCTGTGCCAAAGATGGTCGATGGGCCGACCGCACCGCCAGTACCACGGTATATTCCCGGAAGGCGGAAGCGTTTGCGTCTTGCCGGCTTCGACATTTCACCGCTTTTCCGGCCAGACCCCGGAGAATCGCTGCGAAAGGCAGCGCATCGGGCGCAGACCCGGCATTGACAACCCTGCTCGGATCATGGGAAAAGGCCGGATTCGCCTGTTTGGAAGAAGGCTTTAAACCGATGAGGGCGGTTGATCAAGAACAATTTCGCAAACACCACGACAGAAGGTTCAGATGGCAGAGGATCGTGACATCAGACGCGGCGAGGCGGCCCCACACGCCGGGGACGAACAGGGGGATGTCAACACCGGCCCGCTGCGTGAAAGGTACTGGCAGCGCAACATGTCACCTGCCGCCCGCGATATACACGAACGCGGCCAGCGCTTCTTTTTGCGGCAAAACCTTTCCACTCTGGTGCTCAACGTGGTGTCACGCGCCCGGGGGATCTGCGTTGAGGATTTCCGGGGCCGGCGCTACATCGACATGCACGGCAACGGCGTCCACAACGCGGGGTTCAACAACCCGGAGGTGGTGCGGGCGGTTCGTGAACAGCTGGATGCCCAACTGACCTTCTGCCCCCGCCGCTACACCAATGAGCCGGCTGTGCGCCTGGCGGAGAAACTGGCGTGCATCACCCCGGAGGGACTGGAGAAGAGCCTCTTCTGCCCGGGTGGTTCGGAGGCCATCGGCGAGGTTGAGACAGGGCAGGGCTACCCATGAGGAGAAGCCGTGAAACGAAATATTCAAGCCGTGCTGTTTGACTTCGGACAGACCCTGGTGGATTCGGCCGACGGGTTCCGGGCGGCTGAAAAAGCAGCCAAAGAGCTTCTTTTTAATGATATCTGCAGCCAAATAGGTCCTCTGCAGTGGGAGGCGTTTGTGTCGCGCTACCGAGAGATTCGAAAAGCGTTTCACGCGCGTTCACGGCTCTCGCGTACGGATATTTGGCGTGCGGTCTACGAGACTTTCGGGGCGCGGCCTGAGGCCGCTACGCTCGACAGATGGGAGCGGGCCTACTGGAAAACGGTAAAAGTGAAAACAAAGCCCTTTCCGGAGACCCGGGAAGTGCTGGCGGACCTGTCACGGTTTTATCGGCTGGGCCTGGTCACCAATACCCAGGGGCAGAAAAGCGGCGGTTCCCACCGCGTCGCCCTTTTTCCCGGCATCGAACGCTTTTTCGAGGTCATCGTGGTGGCCGGGGAAGGCGGGGTGCCCCCTAAGCCCGATCGACGGGCTTTTCGGTCCGCGCTGGAGGCCATGCACATTCGGCCAGATGATGCCGTTTACGTCGGCGATGATTGGCGCAACGACGTCTGCGGTGCGCGTGACGCCGGCCTCGCGCCCGTGTGGCTCAAGCACCACAGTGTACGGCGCAACTGGCCCGATGGAAACGGTACGGTAGCCACCATTGCAGACTTAAGGCAGCTGGCGCCCCTTCTGGCGCGTCGGTGAGGGGATATCCACCTCTCAAGGCTCGGCCGAATGCCCCTTGCCCCGATCGGAAGCCTGTGGTACAAATGATGCCCAAGAAACGCTGAATCCGTTATTCTTCGCGGCAGCCCCTCTGCTTGCAATTTTTTGTGATTGACCACCAAGACCTTCCAATTCTCCAACGCACAAGGACGATGACATGACCACAAAAGTAAAGCGATTAGGCAGTCCGTTTGCCGGGGCCACCGGCTTGCGGCCGGCGTTACTCTTGCTGCTGGCGGCGGTGATTCTGCTGCCGTTTTCGGCTTGCGGCAAGAAGGAAGAACCGGTCAAGAAAGAAGTCGTGCGCCCGGTGAAAACCATGGTCATCAAGGCCGGCATCGGGCCGGGAATCCACAAGTTCGCCGGCGTCGTGCGCGGCAGCCGACGCTCGGAACTCTCGTTCAAGGTGTCCGGTCCGCTGGTGGAACTGCCTGTGGACGAGGGGCAGGAGGTCAAGAAGGGGCAGCTCATCGCCCGCATCGAACCGCGGGATTTTGAGCTTGCTGTCAAGGAGGCCAAGGCCCGAGCCGTGGAAGCCGAAAACCAGTACAAGCGCTACCGGGAGCTGTACGCCAAGAAACAAGTGTCCAAAGCCGATTTCGACCGCTACCGGGCTGCCCGCGACATCGCCCGCGCCCAGCTCGAGGATGCGCGCAACGCCCTTAAAGACACGTATCTCAGGGCGCCTTTCGACGGGGTGATCGCCAAGCGCTTCGTGGAAAACTACCAGAAGGTGCAAGCCAAGCAGCCCATTGTCTACCTGCACGACATCAGCCAGATCGAAATCCTGGTGGATGTGCCCGAGTTGATCATCGCCGAGCTGAAAGAAAACCAGGCCGCCACAAAAGCCTGGGCGGAATTCCAGGCGGCACCCGGCAAGAAGTACCCCCTCAAAGTCAAGGAATTCTCCACCAAAGCTGATCCTGCAACCCAGACCTACCAGGTGGTCTTGACCATGCCGCAGCCCAAGGAGGCCAACATTCTGCCCGGCATGACATGCACCGTGCTGGCGGAACTGGGCGGGGGCGTGAAGGCGGCCAAGGGCATCCGCATCCCGGCCATCGCCGTTCTGAACGACGCGGACGGCAAGAGTTATGTCTGGGTGCTGGACAAGAAGACGATGACGGTTCACAAAACCCCGGTCAAGCTCGGTGCGCTTACCGGATCGGAGGACATCGTGGTCACCGAAGGCCTCAAGGGAGGCGAGACGATCGTGACGGCCGGTGTCACGAAGCTCAGGGACGGCATGAAAGTGCGGATCTGGAAAGCGCAGCAGAAGGGATAGACGCTTATGAATATTGCCGAACTGTCCA
>JAMOVG010000165.1 GCA_027061725.1 Desulfobacteraceae bacterium | reverse complement strand
CGCAGCCATCCCGTGGCGGCCGCCGCACGCGAACCCGGCGACCTGTTCCCGACCGGAGGGCTCGACCCCGGCAGCATCACCCTGCTGGCCCAGAACGCTTTCGGTTTCGCCGGGCTGGACCGGGTCACCACGGCCCTTTACCGCCTGAGCGGCAAAGAGCTGATGGCTTTCGTGTCCCGGCGCGGCAGCGCCCGTGAGGCGGCCGAACTGGCGGACGCTTACCTGGTGTTTCTCAAACGCTTCGGGGCCGAAGACTTTTCCGGCAAGGTGCCGCCGGACCTGGCGGGGGCGCGCCTGGTGCGCGTCATCGACACCTGGGAACTGGTCTTCACCGTCGGCCCGGTGCTGGCCGGGGTCCACGAGGCGCCCGACGCCGCTGCAGCCCTGGCGCTGGGCCGGCGCCTGGCCGCCGCCATCGGCGAAAAGGGGGACACGCAGTGACGACCGACACCGATTTGACCAGCCGCCGGCAGTTTCTGCGGCGTCTGGCCGCCTCCGGCCTGCTGGCGGCCGGTGTCTCGGCGGCCGCCGGGTGGTTTTCCCTCCAGCCGGCGTACATGGCGTCGCCCGGCGAAAAGGCGGTCTCACTGCCGGACTTCGGCGTGCCGGGTGCGCCGGCCCGCATGGCTGTCGTCCACGGCGCCGACCGGCGCAAGTCGCTGCAGCGCGGCCTGGCGGCCCTGGGCGGTATGGCGCAGTTCGTGCGGCCCGGGGGGCACGTGCTGCTCAAGGTCAATGCCGCCTTTGCCGCCCCGCCCAGCCTGGGAGCCACGAGTCACCCCGACCTGGTGGCGGCGGCCGTGCACGCCTGCCGTCAGGCCGGCGCCGCGCGGGTCACGGTCACCGACAACCCCATCAACGACCCGGCCGCCTGTTTCGCCCTGACGGGCATCGCTGCGGCGGCGCGCAGGGCCGGGGCGCGGGTGATGCTGCCGCGTGCGGCGTATTTCCGGCCCCTGACGGTGAAAAAAGCGCGTTTTATCCGCCGCTGGCCGGTGCTCTATCGCCCGCTGGAGAATGTCGACCGCGTCATCGGGCTGGCGCCCGTAAAGGACCACCACCGCAGCGGCGCCTCCATGAGCCTCAAGAACTGGTACGGCCTGCTGGGCGGCCGGCGCAGCATTTTTCACCAGGACATCAACACCATCATCCGGGACCTGGGCCTCATGGTGCGGCCCACCCTGGTGATCCTGGACGGTACCGTCACCATGGTGACCAACGGGCCCACGGGCGGCTCGCTGTCGGACCTCAAACGGTCCGATACGCTGATCGTCAGCAGCGACCCGGTGGCCGCCGACGCCTTCGGCGCCACGCTGCTGGGCAAGACCGCCGCCGCCCTGCCCTTCATCGGCATGTGCCGGCGGGCCGGGGTGGGCACCGACGACTACCGCAGCCTGACCCCCGTGGTGCTGTCTGCATAGGATGCCATGAGAATCGTCACCGCACGCCGCATCTGCCAGATTTTCTTCCTGGCGCTGTTCGTCTGGTTCTGCCTGACCGCCACCCTGGGCGAGGCCTGGTGGCAGCTGCGCGGCTGGCCCGTCAACTGGTTCATCCAGCTCGACCCGCTGGTGGCCCTGGGAATCATGATGACCACGGCCTCCCTGTACCCCGGGCTGCTGTGGGCCCTGGCGACCGCCGTGCCGAGCATCTTCCTGGGCCGCTTCTTCTGCGGCTGGGTGTGTCCCTTCGGCGCCCTGCAGCAGTTCGTGGGCTACCTGGGCCATCGGCGACGCAAGCTGCTGGACCGGGTGCAGGCCAACCGGTACCGTCGGGCACAGGCGGTCAAATATGCCCTGCTGATTTTTCTGCTGGGCGGCCTGGTCTGGCGCAGCGGAGCGGCGGCGGTCTACGGGCTGCAGATCGGGCTGCTGGACCCCATGGTGCTGCTGCACCGCTCCATCAACCTGGTGCTGCTGCCCCTGGCCGGCACGGCGGCGCCCAACCCCGTGGCGGCGGCACGCTTTACCGGCGGGGCGGCCCTCATCGGGGCGATCTTCGTGGCGGTGCTGCTGCTGAGCCTGGTAGTGCCGCGCTTCTACTGCCGTTTCGTGTGTCCGCTGGGGGCGCTTTTCGGGCTGCTGGGCCGCTGGGCGCCCTGGCGTGTGCGCAAGACCGGACACCCCTGCCCGGACTGCCGCCTGTGCCAGGTGTCCTGCGAAGGCGCCTGCGACCCCATGGGGGAGGTGCGCCTTGCCGAGTGCCTGCTGTGCATGAACTGCATCGATGACTGCCCCCACGGCCTCATGGCCTACGACGCCCGGAAGGCGCCGGCCGGCCTGCGTCCCTCACCCGACCTGTCCCGGCGGCAGGCCCTGGCGGCGCTGGCCGGGGCGGCCGTCTTCTGGCCGGCCCTGCGGCTGGACGGTGGTGTGGGGCCGGGGTGGGACCCGGCCCGCATCCGGCCGCCGGGGGCCGTCGATGAGGACGAGTTCCTGCGCCGCTGCATCAAGTGCGGCCAGTGCATGCGGGTGTGCCCGACCAACGTCATCCAGCCGGCCGGCCTTGCCTTTGGCCTGGAAGCCCTGTGGACACCGGTGCTGGTCTACCGCCTGGGAACCAGCGGCTGCCAGCTGAACTGCATCGCCTGCAGCCACCTGTGTCCCACCGGGGCGCTGCGGCCGGTCAGCCTGGCCGAGCGCCGCGGCACCGATG
>JAMOVG010000164.1 GCA_027061725.1 Desulfobacteraceae bacterium | reverse complement strand
TGCGCGTGTCCGGCGTCACCGACGGGGGTCGGGCCCGGGTGGTGCCCGAAGAAGGCCGCGTGGAGCAGATGCACGTGCAGCGGGTCTACAGCGCCGTCGGGGCGGTGGGCAACCCCCTGTTTCAGCCCCCGCTGCTGGATACTGCCGGAGATGGCCTGTACAACTGTCGAGTGCTGGACGACCGCCCCCCCGTGCTGGCCATCGGCGACCTGTCCGACCGACAGCGCAGCGTGGTCCACGCCGTGGCATCGGGCAAGGAGGCCGCCATGGCCCTGGACCGCTGGCTGGCTTGCGGCCGCGATGCCGTGGGCCCGGCCCTGGCTGCCTGTCGCGTGGGGCCTGGGCCGGCGCTCTCCATGGCTGTCTACCTGGAAAGGCCCAACGCCTTGCGTGACAGGCATGTAGTGGCCTTTGACGAGGTAAACCACGCCTATTTTACGAGATCCCAACGGGCCGTATGCCAGGTGCTGGCGCCCGCCGATCGGCGCCGCCATTTCAACGAGACAGAGGCCACGCTGGAGGCCGCTTCGGCCGCCGCGGAGTTTTTACGCTGCTTCAACTGCGGGCGCTGCAACGCCTGCGACAACTGCCGGCTGTTCTGCCCCGAGATGGCCGTAGTGGTGGAGAAGGGCCGGCGGCGCATTGACCTGGACTTTTGCAAGGGATGCGGCATCTGTGTCGAGGAGTGTCCCCGCAGCGCCATGGCCATGGAGGAGGAAGGGACATGAAGCAGGTGCTCGAGGGCAGCCACGCCGTGTCCCGGGCCGTGCGGCTGGCGCGCGTCAAGGTCATCTCGGCCTACCCCATCACGCCCCAGACCCACATCGTGGAGGCCCTTTCCGGTTACTGCGCCGACGGCAGCCTGGACGCCCGCTTCATCTGCGTCGAGAGCGAGCACTCGGCAATGGCGGCCGCCATCGGCGCTTCGCTGGGCGGGATGCGCACTTTCACGGCGACCTCTTCGCACGGCCTGGCCTACATGCACGAACTGCTGCATTGGGCCTCGGCCTCGCGCCTGCCCATCGTCATGGCCGAGGTCAACCGCGCCCTGGGGCCCGGCTGGAACATCTGGACCGACCAGGGCGACAGCCTGGCCCAGCGCGACACCGGATGGATCCAGCTTTACTGCGAGGACGGCCAGGACGCCCTGGACACCACCCTAATGGCCTTTCGCCTGGCCGAGACCGTCAACCTGCCGGTCATGGTGGTGCTGGATGCCTTTTTCCTGTCCCATACTTTCGAGCCCGTAGACGAACCCGACGCCGCAGCCGTGGACGCTTTTCTGCCGCCCTACGCGCCGCGTTTCCGCATGGACCTGGAAAAGCCCTTCAACTTTGGCCAGATGGTGCCGCCGGGGCAGTACATGGAGATGCGCTACAGCATTCAGCAGGGCATGCAGGCCGCCCTGGAGCGCTACGAACCCCTGGCGGCCGATTTCGCCCGCCACATGGGCCGCGGGCAGGCCGTGGTGGAGGCCGTGGACTGCCGCGACGCGGCCGTGGTGCTGGTCACCTCCGGCACCGTCACCGGCACCTGCCGGGAGGCGATCGAGCGGCTGCGGCAGGAAGGCGAGAAGGTGGGGCTGCTCAAGATCAAGATGTTCCGGCCCTTTCCCTTCGACCTCGTCCGCCGCCACCTGGGCGCGGCGCGCAAGGTGGCCGTCATCGACCGCAACGTCTCTTTTGGGGCCTGCGGCATCTTCGCCCAGGAAGTGCGCGCGGCCCTGTGCAGCCTGCCCGCCCGGCCGCCGGTCTTCGGGTACGTGGCTGGTCTGGGCGGTCGCGATATCACCGTCCAGACCATCGAAGACATCTACCGGCGCACCTGCCGGCAACCCCATCCGGACCGGGACGACATCTGGGTCGGCCTGGACGAGGAAGTGGTGCGAGCATGGCGCAGCTGAAGCCTCCGCGGAAAGTCCGGCAGGACACGGACCTGGTGTATTCCGGGCACCTGGGATGCCCCGGGTGCGGCGCGGTGATCGCCATGAAGCTGGCGCTGGAGGCACTGGGGGAAAAGACCATGGTGATCCTGCCGGCCAGCTGCTGGGGCATCATCTCGGGACCTTACCCGCAGTCGTCGCTGGGCATCCCCGTCATGCAGGCGGCCTTTGCCACCGGCGGCGCCATGGCCTCGGGGCTGCGCGCGGCCCTGGAGGCGACCGGTCGGGGGGACGTCACCGTGCTCTCCTGGGCCGGCGACGGCGGCACCTTCGACATCGGCCTGCAGTCCCTGTCCGGCGCCGTGGAGCGCAACGAGGACGCCATCTTCGTGTGCTACGACAACGAGGCCTACATGAACACCGGCGTGCAGCGCAGCTCAGCCACACCCCTGGGCATGCGCACCACCACCACGCCCGGCGCTCTGGGAAAGCGCACGCGCAAGAAAAGCATCGTCGAGGTGCTCGCCGCCCACCGCATCCCATACGCAGCCACGGCCAGCATCGGCTTTCCCGACGACCTGCGTCGCAAGTTCCGGCGGGCGCGGGAACTGCGCGGCGGTTCGCGTTTCATCCACATCTTCGCCAGCTGCCCCACGGGCTGGCGCATCCCTACGGCCTGGTCGGTGAAAATCGCCCGCCTGGCGGTGGAGAGCAATGTATTTCCGCTTTACGAAGTCGAGGACGGCATCGACTACACCATCAACCACCGCGGCCGCGGCGACG
>JAMOVG010000163.1 GCA_027061725.1 Desulfobacteraceae bacterium | reverse complement strand
CTCCGACAACGCCTTTGCACGATTGATATGCGGTAACTAAACAGGCTCGTAGCTAATAGCCTGTGGCTCGTGGTGGACCCGTCAGCAGCAACGTGTCTCGGATTTGTGTACAGCATGGACCTCAGTATTTGGTACGCAGTACATCGTAGGGGCGGGCCCGGGTGCCCTCCCGGGGTGTCGAAATGAATGTTCGACGACCGGGCAACATCGTCCATTTGCGGTAGGGGAGGGTTTCAAACCCTCCCCTATCTTTTCTACGGCGACGAAATCTCGCGGCATCGCACAGCATGGACCCTGAATCAAGTTCAGGGCAGGCTCCCGGATCTCCCTCGGCTGCTAGCCTCGGTCGTCCGGGAAAACGAATAAAAGCAGGGTGTAGGAGGTTGGATGTGGGAGGGTAGGTATTTGAAAAAAAGACACAAAACGAGCCGAGGGTGGCTTAGCAGATTTCGATAAAAACGGTTTTTCCTACGCCCCACTACCTACATCCCGCACCCCGGCGAAGCCGGCTATCTGAACCCATGCCGCGCCAGACACCACGGCCACGTCGCCGCGGATGAGGCTTTAGACAAAAACGACGCGCCCGCCATGCCTCAGGCTCACCCTTCCACCTTGTGCAGGCTGCAGGTCTGCCAGACTGAAATGGCGGGACTTGTTTGGATCACGTGTTTGATTCGCAATTTTCGCGAAGGAAAATTCCAGCGTCCCCGACGAAACCGCTTACGATAGAACGTCGTCACCCCCAGCTTTCGTCTGGTCCGAACCGGTCGCCGTACCGTGATTCGAGGTTGCGCCGCCGCCCCCCGTTTCTTTTTCATACGCAATAGTTTCATTTGAAATTATTAATGTTTTGTACTACCATGGTGATCGTGAACGCCTGGCCCCTGCTCACTCGAATCTGGAAGCTGCAACGCAGCCTGATTCAGCAAGCCTCCCCTTGCATAGACGAATTGTCACTGTCGCCGCGGGAATTGATGCTTCTTGCCTTTGTCGAACGCTGCCCCAGCCCGAGCGGGCTGGCCCGGGAACTGCGCATCCCAACCCCAAGCGTCAGCCACGCCCTTAAGAGACTAGAAAAACAAGGTTTGCTAAAAAGGCAAAACCACCCTGACGATCTGCGGCGCTTCAACTTCGTACTAACCAGGGCCGGAAAAGCGGCCCTCAAGAAGGGGCAGGAATGTCTGCAAAACACCTTTCGTGACCGCCTGTCTCGCTTGCGGCCCGAAGAGGTGGACGAATTGAACCGCCTGCTGCTCATTCTTACGGAGGACGAACGATGACCCGCACCCAGCTTCTTACCCTGATCGGCGTTTTCCTGGGCATCTTCCTGGCGGCGCTCGATCAAACGATAGTCTCGACCGCCCTGCCGCGCATCGTCCAGGACCTTGGCGGCATGGACAAGTACGCCTGGGTCGGTACCAGCTACCTGCTGGCCTCGACCATTTCGGTGCCCATCTTCGGACGCCTGTCGGACCTGATCTCCAGCCGCTCCCTACTTCTGTGGGCCATCGGCATCTTCCTGACCGGTTCGGCCCTTTCCGGCCTTTCCGGCAGCATGGATCAGCTGATCGCTTTTCGCGCCATTCAGGGCGTCGGCGGCGGCGCCCTCTTTGCCGTGGCAACCACCACCATCGGCCTGCTATTTTCGCCCCGTGAACGCGGCCGTTATCAGGGCCTGTTCGGCGCCGTATTCGCCGTGGCCAGCGTAGTCGGTCCCTGGCTGGGCGGCCTCCTGACCGACCACCTCTCCTGGCACTGGGTCTTCTACATCAACATGCCGGTCGGCGCTCTGGCCCTCTACTTCATTGTTCTTCACATGCCCCGCCTGCAGCCGGCCTCCAAACACCGCTTCGATCTCGGCGGCGCGGTAACCCTGGCGCTGTGGACGGTGCCGCTCTTGCTGGCCACCTCCTGGGGAGGCCATGAGTACGCCTGGACCAGCCCGGTAATTCTCGGCCTCTTTGCCGCCGCCGCGGTCGGCATACTGATCTTCTATTACGTCGAGACGCACACCGCCGAGCCGCTCTTCGACCTGACCCTGCTGGCCAACCCGGTCTTCCGCTGGGCCAGCGTCGCCCTCTTCTTCTTCGGAGCTGCGTTCCTGAGCGCAATGTTCTTCTTACCGCTCTATTTGATTCAGGTCAAGGGAATCTCGGCCACCCTCAGCGGCCTGACCATTACCCCGCTCACCCTGGGAGCCATTATCGGGGCCATCGGTTCCGGCCAGCTGGCCAGCCGCTGGGGTCGCTACAAGCCCTTAATGATCGCCGGCATGTCCTGGCTGCTAGTCAACTTCCTGGCCATGCACTGGATCATTCACGTCGATACGCCGCTATGGCAGGTACTGGCGCTGATGGTCAGCATGGGCCTGGGTTTGGGGCCGGGAATGCCACTCTTTACCTTAGCGGTTCAGAACGCGGTGCCGCCGGAGCGATTGGGGACCGCCTCGAGCGCCACCCAGTTCTTCCGCCAGATCGGGTCCACCATCGGCATCGCCTTGATGGGCGCCGTCCTGGCCGCCAGCCTGCAAAGCCAGTTGACGGCCAGCCTGCCGGCCCAATTCCAAAACGCCACGGTCGACATCGGCCAGATGCGCGATCCGGCCGCCTTCGGCAGGGAGATGGAGTCGAAACTCGACGAAACGCTGGCGCTGCTCGACAAAGCCCTCT
>JAMOVG010000162.1 GCA_027061725.1 Desulfobacteraceae bacterium | reverse complement strand
GCGGAGAGCACCAAACCTGGAATTCGCGCTGTTTCGACTACGGCAAGCCCCAGGTGCTGCATTTCCTGCTGTCCAACTGCCGCTACTGGCTGGACGAGTTCCACCTGGACGGTTTTCGCTTTGACGGCGTCACCAGCATGCTCTACCTGCACCACGGCCTGGGAAAGACTTTCACCGGATATGACGACTATTTTGGTGCCGACGTGGATGAGGATGCCCTGGCCTACCTGACCCTGGCCAACCGGCTGATCCACCGCCTGCGGCCCGATGCCATCACCATCGCCGAGGATGTCAGCGGCATGCCGGGCCTGGCCGCCCCGGAAAAGTGCGCCGGTACGGGCTTCGACTACCGCTTCGCCATGGGGGTTCCCGATTACTGGATCAGGCTGCTCAAGGAGGTGCCTGACGAGGACTGGCCCCTGGGGCACCTGTGGTTCGAGCTCAACAACCGGCGTCAGGGGGAAAAAACCATCAGCTACGCCGAGTCCCACGACCAGGCGCTGGTAGGGGACCAGACCCTCATTTTCCGCATGCTGGGCCCCGCCATGTATGACCGCATGGATGTCGAAAGCCGGGACCCGCGGGTGGACCGCGGCATGGCCCTGCACAAGATGATTCGCTTCATCACCCTGCTGACCGCCGGCAGCGGCTACCTGAACTTCATGGGAAACGAGTTCGGCCACCCCGAGTGGATTGACTTTCCCCGCGAGGGCAACAACTGGTCCTACCGCCACGCCCGGCGCCTGTGGCGCCTGGCCGACGACCCGAAGCTGCGCTACCGTTTCCTGGGGGCCTTCGACCGGGCCATGATCGACCTGGTCAAACGCTTTGGCGTGCTGGACACCATCGGCGCCCGCCTGATCTGCGAACACCAGCAGGACAAGATTCTGGCCTTCGGCCGGGCCGGGCTGATTTTTGTATTCAACTTTCACCCCGTGCGGTCGTTCACCGACTATTGCGTGCCGGCACCGGCCGGGAAATACCGCCTGCTGCTGGACAGCGACGCCCCGCAGTTTGGCGGACACGGGCGCCTGCAGGCCGACCAGGAGTATTTCACCCTGCCGGGCGAACCCCGACGCAGCCACCTGAGCCTGTATTTGCCCTCGCGCAGCGCCCTGGCGCTGCTGCCGGAGCACCCTGCTGGAGAGGTGCCGTCGAAGTCATCCATCGATTGACACGGAAGTGGCCTTCTGTCATAATATATCATTTGGAGACCGTATAAGCGGAAGGCGGCATCTCGCGGACCGGCGCGCCTGCCTGCGCTGGTGCGGGGCCCTCCGTCCCGACCCTCATTTATCGAAGGAGTTGACATGTTCGGCATCGGCATGCCGGAATTGCTGCTGATCCTGGCCATCGCGCTGATCGTCATCGGCCCCAAGAAACTGCCCGACCTGGCCAAGTCCCTGGGAAGAGCGCTGGGCGAGTTCAAACGGGCCACCAGCGATCTCAAGGAGACCCTGGAGATCGACACGGATCTGTCGGACGTCAAGAGGGCCTTCGACGACATGAACCAGGATGTCCAGGGAACCGTGGACGAAGGAACCGGGGAGGCCGAAGAATCCTCCCTGTCGGCGTCCGATGCGGACGATACCCTGGCCGAAACATCGTCACCGGCCGACGAAGGGGCTGATCGTGCCGACACCGAAACCCCGGCGTCGGAGGAACCGCTTTCCGGAGAAAACCGGCCGGTCGCCCCAGACGAACCGCCGGAAAAGTCGGACGCAGCGAACGGGGCGGGGGCAGAGCAGGAGGAGTCCGGACGGCATGGATGAAGACGAAAAGCTTCCTTTCACGGCCCACCTCGAGGAGCTGCGAAAGCGCCTGATCGTGTGTTTCATCGCCGTCGGTGTCGGTTTCGTGGTGTCTTACGGCTTCAAGGAGAGGCTGTTCGATATCCTGGTCCAGCCCTTGACCAGTGTTATGCAGTCTGACGACAAGCTTATCTTCACGGGGCTGCCGGAGGCTTTTTTCACCTACCTGAAAGTGTCCTTCCTCTCCGGCCTGATACTGGCCGCGCCGGTTATCATCTACGAGTTCTGGATGTTCGTTTCGCCGGGGCTTTATCGGCGGGAAAAGCGTATTTTACTTCCCATTATTTTTCTCTCGACTGTTTTTTTCGTGGGCGGCGCCCTCTTCGGCTATTTCGTTGTGTTTCCTTACGGATTCAAGTTTTTTCTGGGCTTCGCCACCGACCGTATCCGTGCCCTGCCGTCCATGAAGGAGTACCTGAGCTTCGCCTCCAAGCTACTACTGGCCTTCGGGCTGGTTTTTGAGTTGCCCCTGGCGCTGACTTTCATGGCCCGCCTGGGGATCGTATCCGTTGATTTTCTGAAGAAGAACCGCAAGTACGCCATTTTGATTTTTTTCGTGGGGGCGGCTATTCTGACCCCCCCGGACGTGGTGACCCAGGTCATGATGGCCTTGCCCCTGATGCTCCTTTACGAGATCAGCATCGTCGGCGCCCGTCTATTCGGCAGGAAAGCTCCGGCTGTCGCCGAGGAAGAAGACGAGGCGGAAAAAGCGTCCGCTGCCGGCAGAACCGGCGAGTGAACGGCGCGCAATTCCGCCGATACCGGAAAGGGTGGGAGAGCGTGTTGATTTGTTGCAACCTGTTCGCTTCAGAAAGGAGGTAGAGGGAATGCAGAAAAAAAGGTTCTGGCTCAAGGCAGGCATGGTGGCCGCGCTGGCGGTGTTTTCTCTCAGCGCCATCCTCTATGCGGCCGCGGAAGTTCCCGACGTCATCAGGATGGACGACAAGGCGTACAAGAAGCACAAAAAGGGGATCGTGGAGTTCCACCACAAGAAGCACGCCGAGGACTATGCCAAGCAGTACCCGGATTTTTATAAAAACGGGTGCGGTGAGTGCCACCACGACAAGGACGGCAAGCCGCTCAAAAACCTCAAGCCCGGCGACCACGTGCAGAAGTGCATCGAGTGCCACAAGATTCCCGGGGAGCGGCCCAAGGGCAAAAAGGCGCCCAAGCTTTCCAAGAAGGAGCGCCTGAAGTACCACGCCGAGGCGCTGCACTACAACTGCAAGGGCTGTCACAAGGCCTTCGACAAGAAGAACAAGACCAAGAAGGCGCCCACGACCTGCAGCAAGTGCCACCCCAAGAAAAAAAAATAACCGTGTGACGTGCGCTTATCGGGGTGCACCGCAAGGGGTGTCGGTACCCGCCTGTCAGGGGCCGTCGCCCCTTTTTCGTTCCTGTCGGTAGATGGCCGCCTGCCGGACCAGCGCCTGCGCCCAGGCGGGGGCGCCCAGGGCGTGCAGGTGCGTGTAGGTGGCCAGGACGCGGTGCCGGCACAGACCGTCACGGCCGTCCGCGAAACCGCTGCCGCGGCGCATGCGGAAAACAGGCTCGTACGCGTCGTCGCGCGATTGCAGCACCCGCGAGTAGTGAAATTCGTGTCCCCTGAGCTCCACACCCACCTCGAAGTAGGGATTGGGGCGGTCCACCTCGACCACGGTGTAGCCGTGGCCCTGGGGACGACGCGAAAAGCCGAAGACGATCGGCAGCACACCGCACATGGGGTAGCGGTTTTCCTTCAGCACCAGCGTTTCGCCCAGGTACATGAGCCCGCCGCACTCCGCGTAGATGGGCAGCCCCTGCTCTGCCAGCCGGCGGATCTGCCGGCGGTAGGCGCTGTTTCCGGCCAGCGCCCGGGCATGGGTTTCGGGAAAACCGCCGCCGATGTACAGAGCGTCGATGCCGGCCGGCAATTGCCCGTCCCGCAGTGGACTGGTGGTGACGATCTCGGCCCCGGCCGCCGTGAGCGCTTCGAAGTTTTCGGGGTAGTAGAACTGGAAGGCCGAGTCCTGCACCACGGCGATGCGCGGTCTTTTTCCGGCGGTGTCTACGGCCACGGTGGTTTCGCAGGGTGTCTCGGGCAGCGGCGGCGGTCCCTGCGCCCCTTCGGCCATGATAGCCTCCACGGCCGCCAGGTCGATGTAGCACTCGGCCATTTCGGCGGCGGCGGCCACGGACTGCGCGGCCCAGTGGTGCTCGGCCGTGGGAACGAGCCCCATGTGGCGTTCGGGAAACTTGCCGCTGTCCAGTTTGGGAATGGCGCCGATCACCGGGATGCGGCAGTAGCGTTCGATGTTGCGCCGCAGCACCCCCTCATGGCGCTTGCCGGCCACGCGGTTTAAAACGATGCCGCGAATGCGTACATCACGGTCAAACTGGCAGCAGCCGCCCACCACGGCCGCCATAGTGCGGGTGGACTTGGTGCAGTCGATGCAGAGCAGCACCGGAAGGTCAAGGCACTTGGCCAGTTCGGCCGTGCTGGTGCTGCCGGCGTCATCGATGCCGTCGTAAAGCCCGCGGTTGCCCTCGATGACGGCCAGTTCGCCGGGCCGCATGCGTGTGGTGAAGGAGTGTCGGACGCAGTTGGGGGGGATGAAAAAGGTGTCCAGGTTGTAACAGGGCCGGCCCGCCGCCAGGGCAAGCCAGCCCGCATCGATATAGTCGGGGCCTTTCTTGAAGGGCGCGACAGCCCTGCCCCGGGCTCTCAGGGCGGCGGCAATCCCGACCGATAAGATGGTCTTTCCGGACCCGCCTTTCAGGGCCGCGATAACGATTCCAGGAAGTCCCATGTCATTGTGCCCCGGGATGCCATCTGCAAGCGGCTTTCCGTGCGGACGGCGCGCCTCGGCCCCTGAAAGACAAGGCGGTTATCAGTCTTCGTGCTCGGCGTGGGCCTGCTTGCCGGTGCCGGGCATGCCGTACATGGAGGTGCTGCCGCTGGACCAGTATTCCAGGACGCCCTCCTGCACCATCTGGTTAATCAGTTTCTTGGCCACGCGCGGCTTTTCGCCCAGGATCTTGGCCAGGTCGCTGAAATAGAACTTCGACTTGGTTTTGAGCTTCTTCTGCAGCGCTTCCGTGATTTTCTTTTTTGCCTCTTCGTATTCCATCTCTTAGCCTCTCTTCTCGTGTCCGGGGGTGCTTTTCCTGGAGACAAGGCACCCCCGGGTCGTTTATTGCGGCGTTAGAACTTGAACTGCGTGGTCTGGCGCCAGGTGTAGTAGGCCGGATCACGGAAGTCGTCGATGAGGTGGTGGGTGAACTCCAGTTCGCATTTCTCGAAGAAGCGTTCCCACCCGATCCGCTCGGCCCACTCGCCCAGACGCTCGTACTTGCGGGCGTCAGCGGCGTAGACCTCGATCATCTTCTTGATGACCTCGACAGTCTTGGGCCAGCGCGGCGGCTCGTTGGGAATGAAGGCCACCACGACCTTGGAGAACTTGGGCGGGCTGATGCGGTTGGAAACCTTGCCGCCCGCCATGATGACGATGCCGTCGCCCTCGGTGTCCGCCAGGGGCAGGGAGGGGCACATGGTGTAGCAGTTGCCGCAGAACATGCAGCGCTCTTCCTTGATGGCCACGGAGTTGACCTTCTTACCGTTAGGCAGTTCCACCTTGGCCGGCCGGATGGCTGCCGTGGGGCAGGCCGCGATGGCCAGCGGAATCTCGCACATTTTGTCCAGGTACTCGTGGTCGATCATGGGCGGTTTGCGGTGGTAACCCAGGATGGCGATGTCCGAGCAGTGCACGGCGCCGCACATGTTCAGACAGCAGGCCAGCGAGACCCGCACGTGGGCCGGCAGGCGGTGGCTCTGGAAATCGGTGAACAACTCGTCCATGACGGCCTTGACCGGTCCCGAGGCGTCCGTGGCCGGGGTATGGCAGTGGATCCAGCCCTGGGTGTGGACGATGTTGCTGACACCGGCGCCGGTGCCGCCGATGGGGAACTTGAAGCTGCCGCCGTCGAACTTGCGGCCTTCCAGATCTTTGATTAGCGGTTCGACTTTCTCCTTGCTGTCCACCATGAACTCGATATTGTTGCGCGTGGTGAAACGCAGGTAGCCGTCGCAGTGCTTCTCGGCGATCTCGCAGATTTCGCGGATGTGGGTGGTGCTCATCAGGCGCGCGCCGCCGCAGCGAACGGTGTAGACCTCGTCGCCGCTTTTGGCTACGTGCACCAGCACGCCCGGCCGCAGGTACTCGTGGTAAAGCCACTGGCCCTTGTTTTTGGCGATGACCGGCGGATAGAATTCGTCGTATTTGCGCGGACCGATATCGGTAATCCGATCTTCCATCGGTTTGTCGGGATTGTATCCGGAAGAAATAAATGCCATGGTGTGCCCCTCCTATCTCTGATGGTATTTTCTGAATTCGTTGATGTCGCGCTTGAAGCCGCCCGGAACCTCTTCTTCCTTCCAGAAGATGTAGGGGTTGTGGCGCGGTTCCTGGACCATGCGCGGATCGGCTTCGAATCCGAGAACATCGAGCATCTTCTGCAGGCCCTGGCGCTTCATCAGTTCACCCAGGCGCTCACGGTTTTTGCCCTCTTCCATCCACCAATCCCAGATGGGCTCGATGACTTTCTCCTTGATCTCGGTGTAGGGCGGTTCGGCTTTCATGAAGGGCACGATGAGCGATCCCATCTGGGCGCCGTCCAGGATGGGGGCCTTGGCGCCGGCCAGAATGGTGACGCCGCGGTCGTCGCCGATATGAAGGGCGCGCGGCATGACGTTGATACAGTGCATGCAGCGGTTACACTCCTTGTTGTCGATCTTCAGCTTGCCGTCTTCCATCCACATGCACTCGGTGGGGCAGTTGTCGATGACTTCCTTCTGGATGTCGAAGGGGCCCCAATCGCGTCCCGAGTGGGCGCCGGCATTGGGCGGAATCTCGCCGCCAATGTAGGCGGCCACGGCCTCCTGGTCGATCTTGATGTCGTCGCGCCAGGTGCCGATGAAGGACAGGTCCGAACGGGCGATGGAAGCCACGCAGCAGTTGGGGCAGCCGTCGAACTTGAACTTGAATTTGTAGGGGAAGGCCGGACGGTGCAGTTCGTCCTGGTATTCCATGGTCAGATCGTAGCACAGGTCCTGGGTGTCGTAGCAGGCGAATTCGCAGCGCGCCTGCCCTACGCAGTCCGCCGGGGTCCGGAGGTTGGATCCCGATCCGCCCAGGTCCTGGTTGAGCTTGTGGGTCATTTCGTAGAAGATTTCTTCCAGCTGAGGGGTGGTGGTGCCCAGGAAGATGATGTCGCCGGTGGAGCCGTGCATGTTGGTGATGCCGCTGCCGCGGAAGTCCCACAGGTCGCAGAGCTGCTTGAGGTATTCGGCCTTGTAGAACTTGCCGCCGGGCTGATTGACGCGCATGGTGTGGAAATGCGCCACGCCGGGGAACTGTTCGGGCTGGTCGCAGTAGCGGCCGATGACGCCGCCGCCGTATCCGAAAACACCCACGATGCCGCCGTGTTTCCAGTGGGTCCGGCCGTGGTCGTAGGAGAGTTCAAGGACGCCCAGCAAGTCTTCGACCACGTCTCGGGGAATCTGAAATTCGATGTTCGCTTCGTTCTTCGCCCTAACTTCCGCTTGCTGTTTCAGGTCGGACACGAAACTCGGCCACGGCCCGGATTCCAGCTGGTCCAACATAGGGGTTTCATGTTTTGCCATCTTTTACCTCCATTCGGTTATGAATTGCCTCCCTAACAATCAAAAACAATGGTTTTCCCCTCAGGGCTGCCGGCGGTCACCTCCTCTCATGTTTGAACTTTTGCGTTTATATACTTATGGAAAATTAAGCCGTGTAACGTGCACATTAGTCCCAAGAAGGGAGATATAAAATTTATTGGCCATCTTGTCAATAAAAAAGGACGGTTGCAGGGATGCGCGGGGACCTGTAGGCGATGCGCGTGTCAGCCCCATCATGTTGTGGGCCGGGTGTGTGGATTTCTACATGTTGTGGAAAATAACCGTCGCAGCGTATGGGTGGCGCAGGGATACGGCGAGTGGCCATTCAGCTGTGCCGCAGGGCGGCATGCAGCAGTCGGCAGTGCTCCGGCAGGCGGGGCCGGGCCAAGGCTTTCTCCTCGTCCGCGAGGCGGGTCTCGAGCAGTTGCCGGCACAGTGCCAGCAGGTCTTGCTCGTCAACCGCCGCCAGGTAGGTGCCAAAGAAAGCCACGGCCTCGCGCGGCATCCCGCGCACCCGGCATCCCTCCTCCAGCCCGTCGAAGAATCCCCGCACCGTGGCCGTCACCACGGCGTCGTCCAGCCAGACCAGGTCGCCCACTCCGTCTGTCCGGTCGAGGCGCATGCGGATGCTTAGCTGCAGCAGGAAAACCAGCAGCGCTTCGAGGATCAGCCGCCCGCCGTCGTTGCCGGTATCGGCGGGGGGGTGGTCAAATAGCGGGCCGTACGAGCGGGCCGAAATCAGCCGTACTTCCACGGTGTCGTTTGTGACGCGAACGACAAAGTCCCCGGCGGCGTGGTGCCAGGGGTGGACGTGCTCGAACGTTTCCGGGTTGTAGCAGGCCGCCAGGATGGCGGCCGCCCGGCGGTAGATCTCCAGAACAGGCGGACCGATGAGGGTGCGGTCGCCGCCCTCGGGATCCCAGATGGTTGCCGAGGGTTCTCCTTCGCCGGTGCCCCGGGCGTGAAACTCGCAGAAACCGTCCAGCCACCGGGCCAGGAACATGGCCGCCGGCAGGGGGGACGGCACCGCCCCCCGCCCGTAGACGCGGGGGAAAAAGTCGAAGGGAAGCTCCCGGAGCAGCCGCTCCAGGGCGTCGTACTCGTTCTGCAGCTGCGCCCGACCGGCTTGGGAAACCGCGATGTTGAGCACGAAACAGGCTCGCCGGTCTCCGACGTGCGCCTCGATGCGGCAGGGGTGGTAAAATTCGCCGTGCTTGACGAGAAAGACGTCCAGGCCGTCAACGTGCTCTGCGACCACGGCGTCGCCAAGTTCCGCCAGGATGCCCGTTTCCAGGGCGGCCCGACCGGCGTCGGTTTCAAAAAAGGCCCGCGTGGCCCGGAAGAGGTCGCCGCACGTGGGCACGCTGCGGTCGGGGTTTCCTCCGGGGGACTGGCGGTTCGCGGCGGAAGAGGCGCGGAAAGCCGCCCGGTGAAGCGGCAGCGGCCGCCGCCAGTGGACATCGCCGGGGCGCACCGGCCGTTGGCGATCGGCGAGAAAAAAAGAGAAGGCGGTCGTTTTCGGAGAATCAGCGATGGGCTTCCAGCTCTTTCAGGATTTCCGGGGCCACCTCGTAGCCCAGTTCGGTGGCCCTGTCGGCGTGTTCGATGGCTTTGCGGTGGTCGCCCTTTTCCAGGTAGGCAATGGCCAGGTTGTTGTGGGCGATGGCGAATTCCGGCTGCAGTTCAAGGACTTTCAGGTTGGTGGCGATGCTGTCGTCCACGCGGCCCTTGAGCAGGTAAGCGTTGGCCAGGGTGGTCAGCGCCTGCACGAAACGGAAATTGAAATAGGTGGCCCTTTCCAGCGCCTTAATGGCTTCGTCCAGGTCACCCTTCTGCATATACACGAATCCGATGTTGCCGTAGCCCTCTGAAAAACCGGGCCGTGTCTTGACAGCCATCTTGTTGTACTCCAGGCAGCCGTCGAGGTCGCCGCGCTGCAGGCAGATGCCGCCCAGTTGAACATAGGCTTCGGCCAGGGTGGGGCTGCACTCCAGGGCTTCCTGGAGTTCCTTTTCGGCTTCGTCAAACTTTTTCAGCCCTATCAGGGCCACGGCCAGATTGTAGTGGGATGTGCCGCACTCGGGATTGGCGGCGATGGCGGCCCGTTGCTGGGCGATGTACTCGTCTACATTTTTGGCTTTGGGTGCTTTCGGCATGTGTGATCTGCTCCCCTCGGTGTTTTCAGAGTCCTGCAGTTTAGATGGCAGGTCGTAAAAAGTCAATTAAAAAGAGGGGATATTTTTCTTGACACGGCTCTCCTTATTTCTTACCAAAGTGTTTACGCACGCGTTCAGGATTCCCTCTGCTGTTCCCGCCGCAGGCTGGATGTCAGGCACCATTCCTCCCGGAGCGCAGCTTCAGTACCGTTGTTGGCAGTTGGATATCCGATGTGCCGTTTTTGCCAGGGAAAGCGGCGCTGACCGAATCGGTGACAGGACGTGGGTGCCGTATTTTTTTAAAAGCCGGTGCCCGTGAAGAAAAGAAAGGCCGCACGCAAAAGGAGACCCGAAATGACAAAGCTTGCAGGATGCCATACCGCACTGATCACCCCCTTCGCGGGCGAGGCCATCGATTACGACGGACTCGAAAAACTGGTCAATTTTCAGATCGCCAACGGTATCGACGGGATACTGGCCGTCGGGACCACCGGCGAAAGCCCTACCCTGACCTGGGACGAGCATATCCGGGTCATTGCCGCCGTGGCTGAACAGACCCGTGGCCAATGCCTGTGCATCGCCGGTACGGGAAGCAACAACACCAGCGAGACCCTGGAGGGCACCCGGCACGCGGCCGAGGCCGGGGTGGAAGCCGTGCTGCTGGTTGACCCCTACTACAATGGCCCCAGCTCGCTGGAGATCCGGCGGGAGTACGTCGAACCCGTGGCCAATGCCTTTCCGGGGCTGGAGGTAATTCCCTACGTCATCCCGGGGCGCACCGGCGCCCAGCTGCTGCCCGAAGACCTGGCCCTGCTCAACGAGCACTGCCCCAACGTCAACACCGTCAAGGAAGCCACCGGCGATCTGGGAAACATGAAGCGTACGCGG
>JAMOVG010000161.1 GCA_027061725.1 Desulfobacteraceae bacterium | reverse complement strand
GATGTCCTTCAGGTAGGCGGCCGACAGCACCACCGCCATGTTGGCTCCCTCGCTTTTGCCGATGGTTTCGGCATAACGCGCCACGCGGCTCACGTGGGCGATGCGCTTGAAGTCCCTGCCGTAGTGGCGCTTGACGGCCACCGCCACCAGGTCCTTGAGCAGGTTTTCCTTCTGGGCCATCAGTTCGGGCGGCAGGTCACCCAGGCACTGTTCGGCATACTGGCAGTAGGCCGCACAGCCGAAGTCCATCTTGGGATTGACGAAGCGGTGCCCGCACTTGTGGCACTTGCGGGAAGTGTCGTCCTTGAAAAATTCGACCATGGCGCCGCACTCGGGGCACTTGGCCTCGAAGATGGCGCCGGCGGACCAGTACTGGGTGTCCTGTCCGGGGCATTTCATGTCGTTTCCTCCGTAGCGGCGCCGGGATCGAAAAAATCGCCGGCGTCGCCCTCGTTTGATCGGGTTCGTTCAGGGGCCCCGGCCGGGCGCGTCCGCACGGTGCGGGACCCCATTGTCAGGTAGTTACCCCAGGATGGCCTTGAGGTCATCCTCGGGGGTGCCGATGGGCATGATGTTGAAGTTCTCCACCAGCACGTTGAGCACGTTGGGGCTCACGAAAGCCGGCAGGCTGGGCCCCAGGCGAATGTCCTTGATGCCCAGGTGCAGCAGGGTCAGCAGAATGGCCACGGCTTTCTGCTCGTACCACGAGATGATCATGGACAGCGGCAGGTCGTTGACGCCGCACTCGAAGGCCTCGGCCAGGGCCGAAGCGATCTTGATGGCCGAGTAGGCGTCGTTGCACTGCCCCACATCCAGCAGACGCGGGATGCCGCCGATATCGCCCAGTTCCTTGTCGAAGAAGCGGAACTTGCCGCAGGCCAGGGTCAGGATGACACAGTCGTCGGGCACCTGCTCCACGAAACGGGTGTAGTAGTCACGGCCCAGCTTGGCACCGTCGCAGCCGCCCACCAGGAAAAAGTGGCGGATGGCCTTGTTCTTGACGGCCTCGATGACCTTGTCGGCTACCCCCAGCACGGCGTTGCGGCCGAAGCCCACCAGGACCTGCTTGCCCTCGACGTCTTCGGCGAAGCCGGGCAGTGCAAGGGCCTTGTCGATGACGGCCGAGAAATCGTCGTTGGGCACGTGGGTAACGCCCGGCCAGCCCACCAGACCGGTGGTGAAAATGTTGTCCTTGTAAGACTCGCGCGGCTTCTGGATGCAGTTGGTGGTCATCAGGATGGCGCCCGGAAAGGCGTCGAACTCCTTGGCCTGGTTCTGCCAGGCGGTCCCGTAGTGTCCGTAGAAGTGGGGGTACTTCTTGAGTTCCGGGTAGCCGTGGCAGGGCAGCATCTCGCCGTGGGTATAAACGGTGATGCCCTTGCCCTCGGTCTGCTTCAGCAGGGTCTCCAGGTCTTTGAGGTCGTGGCCGGAGATCAGGATGGCCTTGCCCTTCTTGTGGCCCAGCGGCACCGGGGTGGGCACCGGGTGGCCGTAGGTGCCGGTGTTGCCGGCGTCGAGCAGCTCCATGGTGCGCAGGTTGACCTCGCCGCACTTCAGGGCCAGGCCCACGTAGTCATTGACGCCCAGGTCCTTGTTGAGCGTAGCGGCCAGCGCCTCGTGGATGAAGGCGTAGACGGCGTCGTCTTCCTGGCCCAGGATGCGGGCGTGATCGGCGTAGGCCGAAACGCCCTTGAGGCCGTAAATCAACAGTTCCCGCAGGCTGAGGATGTCGGGGTCGATGGCGGCATCGGCCTTGATGCCCACTTTTTCACCCTGGGCCACCATGCCGTCCACGCTGCCGGCAGGGGTGAAGGTGGCCGGTCCGTCCGCGAAAGCCGTGTTGCCGCCGGCGGCCCGGACTTTTTCCTTCAGGGCCTCGCGCCGGCGGACGATTTCCTGCAGCATGGACACGAAGCGGTCGGCATCGAAATCCACGTTGGTCAGGGTGGAAAAAACGGCTTCCACGGTGAGCTTGTTGACGGCGTCGTCCACCACGCCGACCTTGCGGCCCTCCACCGCCACCTGGGACAGGCCTTTCATGGCGTAAATGACAAGATCCTGCAGGGCGGCCACGTCGGGCTGCTTGCCGCACACGCCGATCTGTGTGCAGCCTTCGCCTTTGGCGGTCTGCTCGCACTGAAAACAAAACATGTAGGTTCCTCCTTACAATGATAAATTGAGAGTAAGCGGTTTGCCGAATTGTCGAAGGGCAACCGGTTCGGGATTGCCCCGTGCGAGACAGGCATACCCTATTCGACCGCCGACCGGCCTTGACTTAAGTCAAAAGAGGCTGCTAATTTGCAGAATCATGCAGAAAAACCAGGAAATTCTCGCCCAGACCCCGCTTTTCAGCGGCTTGGAGGATGCCCAGCTGGCCCAACTGGCGCGCATCGCCCTGAACCGTCGCTACCGCAAGGGGGAGATCATTTTTAACGAGGGCGACCCGGCCGACGGTTTCTACGTGGTGGTCGAGGGGCGGGTGAAGATCTTCAAGGTTTCTTCCGACGGCAAGGAGCAGATCCTGCACATTTTCGGCAGCCGCCACCCCTTCGGCGAGGTGCCCGTTTTTGCCGGCCAGCGCTTTCCGGCCATGGCGCAGGCCATCGCCCCCAGCCGCATCCTCTTTCTGCCGCGGCAGGCTTTTGTGGACCTGATTGCCGAAAACCCCTCTCTGGCGTTCA
>JAMOVG010000160.1 GCA_027061725.1 Desulfobacteraceae bacterium | reverse complement strand
GATCGCCCAGCAGCTGGGTGGTACGGGCGGCTATGACTGGTTTTGGGAAGAGCCCATCGTAAAGCCCGAGGATACGGCCGGGCTGTCGGACCTGGAGGCTCTGGCGGTGGCGTCCAAAAAACGCGGCCTGCACGCGTTGCAGACCGTGGCGCCCACGCCGGTGATGGACGCCATGAAGCTGTGGGCGGCGGCCAGGGGCGAACCCGACTACCGCGGCCGGCAGCGCTCGATGGCCCCGGTGCTGGCCGACGTGCTGCTGGGGCTGAAAGCCTACCCGGTGGACTACGAGGAGCAGGCGCTGCGGGAAATCGGAAAACTCGATCCGAAAAGGTCTGCCGTCGCAAGGCGCATCATATCCCGGATCAGGACCGCCATGGTCAAGCGTGCCGCAGTCAAAGAGCGCGGCGGCGACACCGAGCTGTACGACCGGATGATCGCCCGGTATCGCAAGCAGCTGGCCGGCATGGCACACAAGGCCGCCGGCATTGCCCAGGTGCGGCGCCGGTTGAAAAGGAAGGAAAACTGATATGAGAAAGCTTTTTGTCATCTTCGCCCTGTTGGTCCTGCTGCCGGTACGGGCGCCGGCGCTGGACATTCCCCTGATCGACATGACCGAGGACACCAATCCCGGGATGGACTCGCTGTTTTACAGCGTGGACGACCCGGCCGGCACGCCGGTGGACCGCAAGGTCACCCTGCAGAAGATCGCCGACGCCGTGCACGCCGATCTGGAGGCCGCGGACATCCCGGACCTCTCCGCCACCTACCAGCCCCTGGATGCGCTGCTGACCAGCCTGTCCGGCCTGTCGGACCCCGACGCAGACCGCATCGTGTTCTGGGACGACTCGGCCGGCGGATTCGCCTGGATGGGGCCCGGCGACGGCATGGCCATCAGCGGGCAGGTGATCAAGATCGACATCCCGGGCCTGGCCGCCGAGGCGGCCCCGGACAGCGCCAACGACTACGCCGTGATTTACGACGCCAGCGCGGGCGCGCACCGCAAGGTGCTGCTGAGCAACTGGCCCGGCGTGTCCGGCGCGCCGTGGTTCAAGACTTACGCCCTGATCGACCCCGCCGCAACCGACGACGGACTGTGGTTCTACACGCCCCAGGCCATGACAGTGACCCAGGTGGCGGCCATCGTGGACCCGGCCGACACCGGGGAGAGCGTGGTCATCGACGTGCTCGAATGCGACAGCAACGGGGACAACTGCTCATCGATCCTCTCGAGCGCCATCACCGCGGCCAACACCACCACCACGGGGACGCTCTCCGACACTTCGCTGGCCAGCGGCGTCTGGGTTCGGGTGGATATCGGGACCATCACCGGCACCGTTTCACGGGTAACACTGACCATGAAGGGCAACTACTGATGAAGCGACTGTTTCTGTTCGTTCTCGCGGCCTCGCTGATCATCCCGCCGGCCTGGGGCGGCGGTGCCGTTCCGCCGGCCTGGGGACTGGTGCTGCGCGGAACCGGCGGCGCCAGCACGGCGTCCAAACCGGCATACCCTGCGGAGCTCAATACCGCGGCCACCCTGGCGCCGGATATCGCGGCCTATCTTTTCCATCAGGGGTACGGGTCAACCACGAGAAATTATGTGGCCCACGCCGACAGCAGCATCCTCACGAATGCGACGGCCGAAGAAGGGCTATGGGTCTCCGATGGCCTGGAGTTCAACGCCAACTACGAGCACGTCCGGGGCCTTCTGATGTCCAACCTCAACGGCACCGGCAGTATCGTGTTCCGATTCAAGAAAACTTCCAACCCCTCAAACTATCGTTACTGGTTCGTCCAAGATGACGACTACGCTAATTTCTGCGTCGTTATGTCCTCCGCCGAACATGATTTTTATATCGGAAACAAGGTCAACTATTCCGATCGCACCTCGTACCTGGACGGCAACTGGCACCAGATGGTTTACACCTGGGACGATTCCGCCAACGAGCGCAAGTGGTATATGGACGGGGCGTTAAAGCAAAACCTGACGACTTCCTTTTCCTGGAGCGGCACGGCGGGCGACTGGCTGCGCATTGGCGGGCGCCCGACCGGGCTGGGCAGGTTCGCAGGGGGCATCTTCGAGTATTTCTACATCTACGACAGCGTGCTGACCAGCACCCAGATCAGCAGCCTGTACGCGGATCCCTACCAGATGTGGGCCTCCTGCGGCACCGAAATCCAGAGTGCATCTACCGAGTCCGGCACTTCTCGCGAACCGATCGGTGACGCGTCCGATCGCATGATGGCCGCTTCCAGATTCACGGCGGCCGAGACGGCCACGATCTGCAGCGTAAAGGTGCGGCTGAAAAAGGTGGGCAGCCCGGACAAGGCCATGAACTTCGCCATCTTTTCCGACAACAGCGGTCAGCCGGGCACACGGATCGGGAACTGGTCCACGCCGTACCAGACCGAAAATCTGAGCACTACACTCGATAGCGACATCCTGTTCGGAGACATCGGCGCGGGCATCGTTTCCGGAACGGTTTACTGGCTGGTCGGCCGCGTGGACGGATCGGCGGACAGTTCGAACTACGTTCAGTGGCGCCTGGGCGCAACCGTGACGGACCGCGAACTGGACAAGGGCGATGGCGCCGGCAACTGGGTGGATGAAGGCGCCTACAACGGGATCTACTGGCTTTACAAGCGGTGAAGACCCCGTGCGGGCAGGATGGCGCGTTCTTTTTCGAGCGCCT
>JAMOVG010000159.1 GCA_027061725.1 Desulfobacteraceae bacterium | reverse complement strand
ACTGCTGACGGCCACCTGCGCCTCAGCCACGGCACGCACCCACATCATGGCCAAGTCGCCGCTCACCGGCCTGCTGGGCAGCGCCAACATGGGCGGCTTCTTCGCCCCCGAGATGGCCTGGGCCGGTTTCCACCACCTGGTGATCACGGGAAAGGCCAAGAAGCCGGTCTACCTGTTCATCCACAACGGCGAAATCGAGATCCGTGACGCCGCCCACCTGTGGGGCAAGACCACCACCGAAACCCAATGGGCCATCCGCGAGGAACTGGACGACGAGGATATCAAGAGCTGCGTCATCGGGCCGGCCGGCGAAAACCTGGTGCGCTACGCCAACGTCATGACCGGCATCAAGAACTCGGCCGGCCGCACCGGCATGGGCTGCGTCATGGGCTCCAAGAACCTCAAGGCCGTGGCCGCCCGCGGGACCATGGACATCCAGATCGCCCATCCCATCGACGCCCTGGAGTACAACAAGCGCTTCATCGACCAGATCACCAGCGCCAAGGTCAACCAGACCCAGGGCACCCTGGGCACGCCCTTCATCTGGGGCGCCACCAACTCCTGGGGCGGCATCCGTACGCGCAACTTCCAGTACAACCAGTGCGAGTACGCCGACGACATCGAACCCGAGCGCCTGGATGAAATCGCCACCGAGACCATCGGCCCCTACCACATGACGGGCTGCTTCGGCTGCCAGGTGCATTGCCGCGCCCAGTACAAGATTCCCTCGGGCCCTTACGCCGGCAAGTACGACGAGGGCCCCGAATACACTTCCCAGGGTGCCTTCGGCGGCGAGCCCGACTGCAAGAATGCCGTCACCGTGCTCACCGGCAACCACCTGGTGGACCAGTACGGCGTGGACAACCTGGAGATCGGCAGCATCATCTCCTGGGCCATGGAACTCTATGAGCTGGGCATCATCACCCAGAAGGAGACCGACGGCCTGGACCTGCGCTTCGGCAACGACGAGGCCCTGCTGGAAATGATCCACCGCATCTGCCTGCGCAAGGGCTGGCTGGGCGACACCCTGGCCGAGGGCGGCATCCCGGCGGCCGAGAAGATCGGCAAGAATTCTTTCGACTACCTCATCCAGGTCAAGGGCATGAACAACCTGCACTCCGACGAGCGCGCCACGCCGGCACTGGCCCTTAACGTGGCCACGGCCTCACGGGGTTCCGACCACCTGCGCAGCCGTCCGGCCATCGACCTCTACCACCTGCCGGAACCGGTGCTGCGCAAGATCTACAGCAATCCCGTGGCCTACGACGGGCCGCTCAGCTCCGAGCACACCTCGTACGAGGGCAAGGCCTGGCAGGTCTTCTGGCAGGAGAACTGCTACATGGCGGTGGACTGCCTGGGCATCTGCAAGTACCACACGGTCTTTCTGGGTGCCACGCTGCCCAACTTCGAGGACTGGCCGCGCGTCATCTATCTGAACACCGGACTGGAGTTCACCCCAACCGAACTGTGGGACATCGCCGAGCGCTGCAACATGATCGAGCGGCTGTTCAACCTGCGCGAGGGCCTCTCCCGCGACGACCTGAAAAAGGGCGACACCCTCAACCACCGCTACTTCGACGAGCCCTGTCTGCGCGGCGCGCCGGACGTGGTGGGCCGCAAGATCGACCGCGACAAGTTCAACACCATGATCGACGAGTTTTACAAGCACAAGGGCCTCGAC
This sequence comes from Desulfobacteraceae bacterium, assembly GCA_027061725.1. Taxonomy (GTDB): domain Bacteria; phylum Desulfobacterota; class Desulfobacteria; order Desulfobacterales; family JALSRD01; genus JALSRD01. The sequence goes on along the minus strand of JAMOVG010000159.1, from coordinate 1,013 downwards.
AAAAAGGGCCGTCCGCTGAAGAAAACCCTCAAGCGCCTGGGCCTGGACAAGGAACCGTCCCACCTGCTGTAACCGGTGTCATGAAAGGAGACAGACCCCATGCATGCGAAAGCCAAAGTGCTGAAGATAGACCATGAAAAATGTACCGGCTGCCGGCTGTGCGAGCTCGTCTGCGCCGTGCGCCACGACCACGTGTCCAATCCGGCCCGCAGCCGCATCCGGGTGGTCAAATGGGAAGACGAGGGCATCTATGTACCCATGACCTGCCAACAGTGCGAGGACGCACCCTGCCTCAACGCCTGCCCGGCCAAGGCCATCTCGCACAACGAGGAACTGGGCCGCGTGGAGGTGGACTACGAACTGTGCATCGGCTGCCGCACCTGCGTGTCGGTGTGCCCCTTCGGCGCCATGCACTTCGACACCATCGACCGCCGCATGATCAAGTGCGACCTGTGCGACGGCGATCCCCAGTGCGTCCGTTTCTGCGAGGTGCAGTGCATCCAGTTCGTGGACGCCGGCGATGTCAGCCTGCACAAGAAGAAGGCGGCCGCCCAGCGCCTGCAGACCGCCGAGGGCAAGGCGGCGGCCCTGCAGGGATAGCGGTCTTCCCCGCGGCTGCGGCTCTTACGAGCTATGCGCCAGGAACAGGAAACGGCAGCGGCCCGGGTGGGCGGCTGCCGTTTTGCTTGGGTCAACCGCCGGTCAGCATGACGGTGACGTGGATCTGGTCGCCGTCGGACACCGGCTTTGACAGCTCGTCCGGGTAGGCACTCTCCAGGTTGAGGTAGATCTCCAGATTGCGCTGGAGCTGCCCGGCATCGTCAAAAAGCACGGGCTTCAGTTTCGGATAGCGGGTGACCAGGGCCTGCAGGCATTCGCCCACCGTGCGGCCCTCGACCTCGACCACCGCCTGGCCGTCGGCGTACCGGCGGTGGGTGCTGTGCAGGTGAATTTGGATACTCAATGCGCTGTCCCTCCCTCGCGCAACGGGCCGGGGAAAAACCCGCTCCCGC
>JAMOVG010000158.1 GCA_027061725.1 Desulfobacteraceae bacterium | reverse complement strand
GATCCGGCCGCGGGGACACGCTCGGGACGATGAAGGCGGTCACCCGCTCGCCGTACTCGCGGTCCGGCAGGCCCACCACGGCGCATTCCTGCACCCCGTCGAGGGTGTAGAGCGCCTCCTCCACCTCACGGGGGTACACATTTTCGCCTCCGGTGATGATCATGTCCTTCAAGCGGTCGACGATGAACAGGTACCCGTCCTCGTCGATGAAGCCGATGTCGCCGGAGCGCAGCCACGCCCCCCGGAAGGCGCGCCGTGTCTCTTCGGGGTTGTTGAGGTAGCCCTTGGTGATGTTGGGACCGCGAATGCAGATCTCCCCTTCCTCGCCGTGGGCCAGGGCGTGTCCTTCCTCGTCCTGGATCTGCACCTCCACCAGGTTGGCGGGCGTTCCCACCGAACCGATCACGTGGCGGTAGTAGTGGTTGTAGGTCACCATGGCGGCGCTTTCGGTCATGCCGTAGGCCTCGTGAATGGCCAGTCCGGTGCGCGCCTTCCACTCGCGCACCACCTCGACGGCCATACTGGCGGCGGCGGAAAAGCAGTAGCTCACGGACCGCAGCCGATCCTTGATCCCGGGCAGCGACAGCAGCCGGATGTAGACCGTGGGAACCGCGTAAAACTTGGTGACCGCGTAGCGTTGGAGGGCATCCACCACGCCTTCCAGATCGAAGGCCGGCTGCAGCACCAGGCCGGCGCCCACAAACATCATGGAGTGCATGATGTGTATTTGTGCAAACACGTGATTCAACGGGAGAAAACAAAGCGCTCGATCCCTCTCGGTGCTGCGTTCGAAGTGCGCCACGTTGAAGATCGATGTCTGGACGTTTTCGTGGCTCAGCAGGACGCCCCGGGGCTGTCCGGTGGTGCCGCCGGTGTAGAGGATTGCGCAGGTGTCATGGCGGTCGCGTTCGACGGCCCGGAACCGGGGATCGCCCTTTGCGGCGAATTCCGCCAGCGACCCCTCGCCCCGGGCGAAAATCTTCCGGCAGCTTGCCCCCTCGCCGTGGTCCGGAAACCGCTGCTGCACTTCGACGGTGGTAAAGACAGCCCGCGGCCGGCAGTCGGACAGGACCTGCGCCAGCTCCGGGCGGCTGAGCAGGTGCGAGAAGGTGACCGCTACGGCACCGGCCTTGAGGGCACCGAAGTAGAAGGTTACCCAGTCGCAGGAATTGGGTGCGCACAGCGCCACGCGGTCGCCCGGCCGGACACCGGCAGCGGCCAGTGCGGCCGCCACGCGGCCGGCATCCCGGTCCAGCTGCCGGAATGTGACCCGGCGGCCATCGTCGATGAGGGCGGTGCGCTGCGGGAAATAAAAGGCCGTCCGTTCCAGGTTCGTGGCAATGTTCATGGGGCTTGTCCTCCGTGCGGTGGTTTTCCAGGGGGGATCGGCGCCATGGTCCGGGAAAGGGCCGGGTGCGCCGCGGAAAACCGCGGGGGCCCCATCAGATTCAGAAAAAGAGGGCCCCGTGGTCGTGGAGAATCTTGAAGCCGATGATAAACAGCACGAGGCCGCCGCAGGCTTCGGCGTAGTTGGAAAACCGCGGGACGCTGCTGATCATGCGGCCGATGTGCATCCCGGCGGCCGTGAAGACCAGCGCCACCACGCCGATGACCGCCGCCGGCATCCAGATGGAGACGTTGAGCATGGACAGGCTCAGCCCCACCGCCAGGGCGTCAATGCTGGTGGCCGTGGCCAGCATGACCATGGTCAGCCCCCGGGTGGGATCCCGGCGCTGCCGCCGCTGTTCGTCCCTTTCAAAGGCCTCCCTGAGCATGTTGCCGCCTACCAGCGCCAGCAGGCCGAAGGCGATCCAGTGGTCGTAGCGCTCGATGTAGGACCGGACCGTCAGCCCGCCGGCCCAGCCGATGACGGGCATCATGGCCTGGAACAGGCCGAAATGCCACGCCAGGCGAAAAGTCTGCCGGAAGCTGACGTGCTTGAGGCTGACACCGGTGGCCAGCGCCACCGCCAGGGCGTCCATGGCCAGGGCCACCGCGATGCCGAGTACGGTCAAAAAATCCACACACCGGCATTACCACCGCGTCCTGGCATTTGCAACCGCGCGTTTGCGCCTTGGGCGGCCGGGATTCAGCCCAGATACCGGCGATAGGTGTTCTGCAGTCCCTTCCACAAATCCTGGACCACCTTTTTCAGGTCTTTCCAGGATGCGGCGCCCTTGTCGCCGAGCGTCTTGAGCTGCGCCTTGATCTTCTGGTTCTCCTGTCGCAGTTTTTCCAGCTGCCGGGACAACTTTTCGCGCGCCTCCCGGCTCATGGAATCCACGCTGTCCACGGTTTTTTCGATGCGCGCGTCCAGCGCCCGCTGGCTCTCTTTGAGCTTCTGCGAAAGCTCGCCGCGGGCCTTTTCCAGGGCCTTCTTGGCGTCTTCGCTCCACTCCTGGCTTTTGTTCTTCAGGGCTTCGATGTACTCCTTGCTTTTCTCCCCGGTTTGTTCCGATGCATCGGAAATTTTCTTCTTGGCGGCATCCACGTGCTCGTCAAGCTTCTGACGGTGTGCATCCAGCTTGGCCATGAAGGCCTTCTCGCCCTTTTCCAGCAGCTCACCGGCACTGCGGTAAATAGTTTCGAGGTCGGCCTTGAGCGCCGCCAGCGATTTTTTCAAGGCTTCGGGACTGGCGGCACCGCCGGATGCCGCCAGGCAACCCCCCGGGGCAGCCAGCAGGACGACGGCGAAAACGACACATGCGACGTTCTTCATGGGTAGACTCCTTTCCTGTTCCCTTGTTCCACAGCCGCCTCCCCGACCGGACAGATGTACGCCACTGGGGTCGGGCCGCCGAAGTGTATGCGGATTGACAGTTGCGGTCTGCGGCCTTAAAGTAACTGCACAGACCGCGGTGCATCCGAAACCACGCACCCGCTTTACGCATCAGGGGGTCACTCATGTCCATCACAACCCGTGCCTCGGATCGAAAACACCTGCCGACGGCGATCCTTACCGCAGTGGTTTCCGTTTTTCTTCTGGGTGGTTGCGCCCTTTCCGGAGCCGCCGGTGGCCTCGTGCGCGACCCCGACGTCACCCATCTCTTCGAATCCTACAAGGCCGACCCCCAGCAGTACCGTTACTACTACAGTGGCTGGTCCAACAATCCATACGCCATCGTGGCCATCGACCGCCAATACACCCTCAACGACAGGTTGTGGACGGCCTTCACGCCAGACGGCCAGACCCTCCAAAAACTGATGAACGCCCTCTACGAGGATTACAACTTCATGCCTTTCGGCGCGCACCTCGTGGATCAGAACGGAAGGCGCATCGGGCTCTGGTACTCGTGTATCCGGGGTGCCGGCGTGCGTGTCGATCCGCAGACGGGCATCGTCGACATTGTCACCGACAAGCCTTACCTATCGGACGACGTCTCCCTCTTCAACCGTTTCTGAGCGGCTGCGGACTCGAGCTTTTCCACCGCTTCGGTGGCCGCTTCCCGGACTTCCGTCGCACGGTCCCCTCTTTCCACCTCCCGCAGTCGGGATTTCCAGGAACCGTCGCCAAATTCTCCGGACAGGTAAACGATGTCGCCGCGCACCGCGTCATCGGCTGCGCCGAAGTCTTCCCACAGCCGTGAAACCACCCTGGCCGCCAGGTCAGGGGCCTTTTCCGCCACCCACTCCACGGTCACCATGGCGCCCAGCCGCACCGGCCACTTGGGGTGCAGCAGCAGGGGCACAAGGGCCGGCAGCACCTCGCCGCATGCGACCATGATCTCGGCCACGCGCGCGGCCCGTCCCTCCTCGAGCATGCCGCGCAGCACCGAAACCCCCATATTGCAGGGGTCTTGCCGCACGATGGCCTGCACGACCTCGTCCAGCGGCATGGAACCGCTCCAGCGCAGATCCCGATCCAGCACCAGCGTGGGGACTGCGCGCACCGCGTCCTCGCGTGCCATCTCCGGAAAAAGCGCGACATCGATGACATGCAGGCGCACCGTTCGCCCCCACGACGCCAGCGGGAGCAGCTGCCGGACCGCCGCCGGGCAGAAGGCGCACCGGGCGGAGATGTGCAGCCGCATGCGCACCGGAACCGCCAGCGTCTCGAGCTCCCGCCGCAACCCGGGCGCCAGCAAGTCTTTGCCCTCCGCCAGGGCCTGCAGAATTTCCAGGAAAGGCGCCAGCTCGCGGCCCGTCGGCACGGCCTGGTAATAGACACCGGCCCCCACCCGGAACCAGGGGGATGTTTCGGTGTCTTCCCGCCTGGAACGAATCTCCACGCCGGGCACGTTTTGCGAAAGCAGACGGCAAAAATCCTCCAGCCGGCGACTGCGGGCATCCCCGCTGCTCAGCAGTTCGATGGTCAGGCGTGCTTGCGCGGGCAGCCGGAAAGCCGCCAGTTTTTCCAGATCCTCGGGTTCCAGCTGCATTTCAAGGCCTCTGATGGAGTGATACAATGGGTGCTTGGGTCCCGGCGGCCGCCGGAGAATGTGCTTGACCTGACCCGCTGCCGATGGTAGTTTCGTTCCAAGGAGTAAGCGCGCAGCGCACCCGGAACCAAGCCCTCGACGTCCGTCTCCCGTCTCGATGTCGCAGTTTTGCCGTAAACCGCTTCCCGTCGGACTATAGCATGCCAAAACCGCAAGTCAACGTGCGACTTCGGCTCGGGGCGCTGCGGCGGAGCACATCGTCCGGGTGGACAGACCACCTGTCATGACAAGGAGCGCAGCATGAAAAGAATTCTTCTCCTGTGGTTGCCGGCCTTCGTCTGCACGGTTCTTCTGGCGGCACCGCTTCCCGCCGGCCAGATCGTAACCCAGCCCCTCCGGTCCTGGGCACGCACGGCCGCCGCCACGCCGGCGATCCGCAAACCGCCTGTCCCCAACAGCGTGGCCGTGCTTTACTTCAGTAACCGGACCGGCCGCAGCGACATCTCCCCCCTGCAGAAGGGCCTTTCGCTGATGCTGGCCAGCGACCTGGCCAGGGTCAAGGGTCTGCGGGTAATCGAACGCGCGCGTGTCCAGGCACTCTACGACGCCCTGGGCCTCAAGCCCTCTTCGCCCCTCACGGAAGACCAGGCCCTTCGCCTGGGAAGGATGCTGGGCGCCTTCTACGTGGTTTCCGGAACAATCGTCAAGGGCCGCATCACCGACTTGAAGGTCATGGCCAACTGCCTGGAAGTGCCCGACGACATGCTGCTGGACCAGCCGGTCAGCGCGGGGGATCTGGCCGACCTGGTATCCATGGAAAAAGAGATCCTCTTCGACATCGTCGACGCCCTTCAACTCAGCCTGACACCCGCTCAGCTCAAACACCTCGAGCGGCCTGTGTCCGATGACATCGATGCCCTCTACCTGCTCTTCAGGGCCATTGACGCCAGCGACCGCGGAAAGTACGAGACCGCCGCTGCGCTATACAAGGATGCCCTGCGACAGGACCCACAGCTGGCCGTGGCACCTGCGGCCCTGGCCGAACTCCGGACCGAGGTTTTTGCGGCTCGCACCGCCAAGACCCCGGCGCCATCCCCGCCGGCTGCGACACCCAAGGCGGCCCATGTCTCGCCCCCGAAAACTGCCGCGGCGCCAACGGCCCCGAAAACTGCCGCAGCACCTCCTGTGGTAAAACCGGCGCAGACCGGCTCGGCGGCCCCTGTACAGCCGACCACCCCCACGGCGGCTGCGCCTGAAGCGACGCCCCCTTCAAAACCACCTGAAACGCCTCCCGCCGGTGCCAAACCCGCGCCAACGAAGGAGAAAAAGCTGTCCACCGGAACCATCGTGGCCATTGGGCTGGGCGCCGCCGCCGTGGTGGGAATCGCCGCGGTCGCAGCGGGAGGCGGCGGGGGCGGAGGCGATGAAAGCGGCACTTCGGCTCCCGCGCCGCCGGAACCGGAACCGGCGCCACAGGGACCGAAGATCACCGGCAGCGACCCACCGCCCGGTTCGGCGGTTGCCTGCAGCGGCGCCACCATCACCTTCACCTTCGACAGGGACATGGACGCCACGGCCGGCCAGATCGGCGTGTCCGTGCAGGACTGGCGTTTCACCGGCACTTTCACCGACGCCCGCACCTACGTGATCACATGGGAAGACAACTGTCCGCAATCCGGCAGCGCCGATGATCTGCCGTCGTCCATCACTTTCGTCTTCGCCAACTTCCAGGACACTTCCCAGAATCCCCTGGAGGGTGACACGGAGTTCACTTTCGACCTGACCATGTGAGACCCATGTTGCATGTCCGCCCCAAGTCCGGCACGGCCTCCTGTTCCGGCCGTAAAGTGCGGATGCGCCGGTGCTGTCTGGCAGGCGTTTTTCTGGCCGTTTGGGGGGCTGCTGTCTGCGCCGGCGCACAGCCCGGGGATCGTGCGTCGACGGCGGTTCTTCATTTTGACCTGCGCCAGGCCATCACCCGCGCCCTGAACCACAACCGGCTGCTGCTCGATTCCGGCTACGGGGTCGAAAACCGGGGCCTTTCGGTGTATGCCTCGCAAGCGGCCTTCGACCTGAAAGTCAAGCCGCTGTCGACCGTCGGCACCGATGATGAGGGCAAGCGTCTGACCGCCGGACTCAGCCTCAGCAAAGCCTTCGAAAACGGCCTGAAAACCTCCCTGGCACCGGAATTCGGCCAGGTGGGGGATGAATTCCGCGGTGAAATCGCGGCCAGGCTGGAGATGCCGCTCTTTCGGGGATTCGGCCGCGTCACCACGCTGGACAAAGTGGACCGTTCCCGCTTCGCCTTTCGCACGGCCCGACGCACCTATCATCTCGCCCGGGTCAAAACGGTGCTCGACACCGTCACCGCCCTGTACGACGTGGTGCGCCAAAAGCGCCTGGTCGCTCTTTTGCAAAGCCGTGTTACGGGACTTGAACACCATGTGCAGGATCTTCGTCTGCGCCAGCGGGTCGGTATTGCGGGACGTATGGACCTCTACCGCGCCGATATTCAGCGCCAGGAAATGCTCGACAGCCTGGCCCTTGCGCGCGAGGGCCTTCGCAATGCCGCCGACCGGCTCAAGCTCCTGCTGGCGATCCCGCAACGGCAGCCCATCGGGGTCTCCGCCCCTCTGGATATCGACCCGCCGGACATGTCGCCGGAGCGGGCCGTCGCGGTGGCCCTGAAACGGCGCACTGAAATCCGTCAGGCCGAAGACGCCCTCGGCGAGGCCAGGCGCCAGGCCCTGGTGGCCCGCGAGAACCTGCTTCCCGCCGTCAACCTGGTGGCCGGCTATGTCAGTTCGCGCTCGTCCACCATTCTGGGCGACATCTTCCGACCCGAAGACGCCCGTTGGACGGTGGGCCTTTCCGGTTCTACGGAGTGGTCACGCCGGGCCGAAAAGATCGCCTACCGGCAGCGTCTGAACGACATCCAGGCGGCGCGCCTGAAATTGCAGCACACCCGTGAAGAAATACGCCGGGAGGTGCGCCAGCAGCTCGACGCGCTCAGGCGCGCACGGCGCAGAATCGACATTCAGCGTGCCCAGATCCATCAGGCAGAGGGCAAGCGCGCTCTGGCGGCTCTGAAGTTCCGGCACAACCTGTCAGACAACTTCGACGTCGTGGACGCCGACCGCGAGTTGCAGCGTGCCCGCAGCAGCCTGCTGCATGCACGCATTGACTACATCGTCGGTGTCTACCGCCTCCGCCGGGCGCTGGGCACCCTGCTCGAGGACGAATTATAGTTTCCGGCCTTCTTCGGCCCGATCCGGCCGCGGATGCCGAGGACTTAACCGTGAACCTCAAACGACCGCCACGACCATGAAAACGACGGAAAAAACCAGGCGTCTGTACCTGCTGTTTGCGGTTGTGGTCCTGTGCGCGGCCACGGTCGTGTTCGGGGTGCGCCGGGTCAGAACCGATGTCGCCGACCCCGCCTACCAGACCGCCCTGGTGGAGCGGCGGGACTTCACCATCCGCATCAATACCGTGGGAGTCCTGGACGCCGCGCGATCGCACGTGGTTTCCTCTGCCATCGGCGGGGACAAGGGCAAGATCATTTTCCTGATCCCGGACGGCAGCCGCGTTCGGCGCGGCGACGTCCTGGTGCGCCTGGATCCCTCGGTTTTCGAGGAGGAAATCCGCCGGCTGGAGGGCGAAGTCGCCGGTCTGACTTCCGCCGTCGACTCCGCCGGCCAGATGCTGGCGTGGGAGAAAGCCCAGGTGGAGCGCGAAATCCGAAAGGCCGGCTTCAACCTTCGGATCGCCCGCCTCGACAGGGACAAGCTCATTAACGGCGAAGGGCCCATTCAACTGGCCCAGTACCGGGCCGAGGCCGAAAAGGCCCGGGAGGAGTACCGCCGCTACAGCGACTACCTCGACAGTCTGCGCAAACTGCAGGACAGCGGATTCGCCAACCAGGAGGAAATCGCGCTGGCCGAAAAAGCCTGTACGGAACTGCGGCAGAAATTCACAGCCGCCCGGCAGAAACTCGTCAGCTACCGCGACTACGTGCTGCCCTCCCTTGCCGAGACGGCCCGCGCCAAGGTCGAGAACGCCGCCCTGGAGCTCGAGCAGACCCGCCGCGCCTCGGTGTTCAAGGTGGCCAAGGCGGCTGCGCTGCTCAAAGAAGCCCGGGCCCGCCTGGAAACGGCCGAGAGGTCCCTGCAAAAGGCCCGCAAAGACCTGGAAAAAACCGTCCTGAAAGCACCGTTCGACGGCATCGCCATCCTCTACGAGGCCTTTCGGGACGGACAGAAGCGCAAACCGCGCGTGGGAGACCGCATCTGGCAGAACCAGCCCCTGCTCTACCTGCCCGACGTTTCCCACATGGTGGTCAAGACACGGGTGCGGGAGGTCGACCTGCACCGCATCTTTATTGACCAGCCCTGCCGCGTGGGTGTCGATGCTTATCCGGACGCTGATTTCAAGGGGCGGGTCTCCTTCATCGGTGCGCTGGCCACCCGGCGCACCCGTCAGGCAGGGGGGGAAAAGTACTTCCAGGTGACCATCGCCCTGCAGGGCAGCGACAACCGCCTGCGCCCCGGCATGACGGCCCGCACCACCATTCTGACCGGCGAGGTGCACAACGCGCTGGCCCTGCCGGTGCAGGCGATCTTCGAGGACAACGGCGTGCCGTTCGTCTATCGCCGGCAGGGGCGTTCTTTCCGCCGCGTGCAGGTAACCGTCGGCCGGCGCAACGAGGATTTTGCCGAAATCCTGTCGGGACTGGCGGCCGGGGACCGTGTCAGCCTGTTCAAACCCGGCGCAGGAGGGCGGGGCTAGCAGTGCCGTCGGGCAGCCTCATCGAAGCCCGCGGCCTCGTCAAGAGCTACCGGCGGGCAGAGCGCTCGCTTCCGGTACTGCGGGGCGTAGATCTCAGCGTGTCCGCCGGTGAATTTCTGGCGATCATGGGGCCCTCAGGGTCTGGGAAATCCACCCTGCTTCACATCCTGGGCTGCCTGGACAGCCCCAGCGAGGGGCGCTATGTGCTCGACGGCCGTGACGTCACCCAACTGTCGGACCGCGCCTTGTCGCGCATCCGTGCACGCCACATCGGTTTCGTCTTCCAGACCTTCAACCTGATCCCTTCTTTGACGCTGCAGGAGAATATCGCCCTACCGTTCGCCTATGCCGACCTGGGGGACGATTTCCAGGCCCGTGTGCAGCGTTCCATGGCACAGGTCGGGCTGGCGGAACGCCGCGACCATCTTCCCTCGGCGCTTTCCGGCGGCGAGATGCAGCGCGCGGCCATCGCCCGGGCCCTGGCCGTCGGGCCCAAGCTGATCCTGGCCGACGAACCCACCGGGAACCTGGACGCGGGGACCACCCGTGACATTCTGAACCTTTTCGCCAGCATGCACGCCGGGGGCGCCACCATCATCGTGGTGACCCACGACCGGGATGTCGCCGCCGCGGCCCGACGTTGTATCCTGCTGACCGACGGCGTGCTGTCCGGAGCGTGAAAATCCCCTGCCGATGAAAATCACCTTCGCCGTTCGTATCGCCCTGCGGTCCCTGATGCAGCAGAAGCTGCGCGCCGTGCTGAGCATTCTGGGGGTCATCTGCGGCGTGGTGGCCGTGATGGCCATGGTGGCCATTTCGGAAGGGCTCCGGCAGCAGGTTCTTTCCCGTATCGAGCAGCTGGGGATCCGCAATATTTACATCAAATCCGTCTCCCTGACCGAGGACCAGGCCATCGGGGCACGCGAGAAGCACACCGGTGGACTGAACCGGGCGGACCTGCGCCGCATCCGGACCGCCTGTCCGCAGGTGGACCAGACGGCGGCCCTGGTGGATCTGACCGCCGCCCTGCCGGCGGCGGCGGGACGCCTGACGCCCCAGGTTGTGGGCGTTTCGGCAAACTACGCCCGCGTGCAGAATCTGCGTCTGGCCGGCGGGCGCTTCATCGCCCCGCTGGATGTTCGCCGGCGCAGTTTGGTGTGCGTGCTGGGTGATGCAGTCGCCCGGGTGCTGAAATCCGTCGGGGCGCAGCCGGGAAGCCTCATCCGCATCGAAGGGCAGCTGTTCCGGGTAATCGGCATCCTGGCGGCCGTCGACCACCAGGGCACCGACGGTCCGGCCATATCCGCCCGGGACTACAACGCCATGGTCTTTGTTCCCCTGGGAACCGAAACCGTTTTCCGGAGGCAGGGAGGCCCGAACCCAGGCCAGATCAGCGAAATCGTTGTCCAGGCCCGCGGCAGGGGGCAGGTCACCGCCGTCGCGCGCATCCTCCGGCGCACCATGGAAGTTGCCCACCAGGGCGCCGCCGACTACCGCCTGGTGGTC
>JAMOVG010000157.1 GCA_027061725.1 Desulfobacteraceae bacterium | reverse complement strand
GTCACGGTCCATCTCCCGCAGCGGCGGCATGTGGACGGTCACCACCTGCAGGCGGTAGAACAGGTCATGACGAAAGCGCCTGGCGGCGACTTCCCGTTCGAGGTCCCGGTTGGTGGCGGCGATGATGCGGGCACGAATGTCCACCGTCTGGTTGCTGCCGATGCGGCGGATTTTCTTTTCCTCGAGCACCGCGAGCAGCTTGGCCTGGAGCTGAATGGGAAGCTCGCCGATTTCATCGAGCAAAACGGTTCCGTTTTCTGCGGCCTGCAGCAGTCCCGGGCGCGCGCAGAGCGCGTTGGTGAAGGCCCCCTTTTCATATCCGAACAATTCGGCTTCGATCAGGTTGTCGGGTAGCGCGGCGCAATTGATTTCCACGAAGGGCGCCTCGGCGGGCATGGAACTGTGGTGAATGACACGGGCGGCAAGATTTTTCCCGGTGCCGCTCTCGCCGGTAAGCAGCACAGTGGCCTGGGGAACCCGGCTGAGCTTGCCTATGGTATGGCGAACAGTTTTGATGGCCTCGGATTCCCCCAGGATTGCCTCGCCGATGTGGTGCTGCCGAAACTGCACGGCACTCTGGTAAAGCAACAGTTCGTGCCGCTGCTGGGTCAATTCCTGCTGCATGCGTCCCCTGGCGCTGACGTCCTCCACGACCAGCAGGCCGCGGCCGGGGATGTCGTCGGCCAGGATGTACAAGTCGAGAAAACAGCGTTCGCCCCTGTGATCCCTGCGGTTGACGTAGGGCAGGTACAGCCCCGGCCTGGCGCCGTCGATGACATCGCGCACAGCGGCTTCGCTGCCGACCAGTTCGGGAAACAGTACCGTCAGGGTTTCCGTGCCAGCGGTCAGATCCAGGATACGGCGTGCGGCGTCATCCACTTCCAGTACCGCCAGATCCTGTGCAAAGCGGACGAGGCCGGCGTCCTTTAGCGCGGTCAGGCGTGACAGGGCCGTCCGCATTCAAGACCCCCCGAAGGCCTGTGCCAGCATTTGGAAAGCCTCGGTCACACCCCGGCCGGTCTTGGCGCTGGTGGCCAGGCAGCGACCGCCGAAGGCGGCGGAGATGTCCCGCAGCTCCTGGGGCAGCCGGGTATCCGCCCGGACGAGGTCCGCCTTGTTGCCGATGAAAACCAGGTGCGCTGCGGGGCAGACGGAGTGAAAATTGCGGCAGATGGTCTCCAGGGAGACGACCGTTTCCAGACGGGTGAGATCGGCCACCGCCAGTGCGCCGGCGGCTCCCCGGTAATAATTGCGTACCACGCTGTCGAAGCGGTCCATACCGGCAATATCCCAGATGAGAAAGTGGTACTGCGTCAGGCGCCCGGCGCGCTGCACGGGAGGCATCCGCTTCTGGCTGATGTCCACGCCGATGGTCGTCAGGTACTTTTCGCCGAAACGGTCGTGTACGAAGCGCTGCACCAGGCTGGTCTTGCCGACGGCGAAGGTGCCCAGCAGGCAGATTTTCTTTTTTTCAACACGTGCCGTAGCGAACATGTCAGCAATCCTTGGCCCGGGAATGTGAAGCGGCAACGTATTTCCCCTGGGAAAGGCCGGACGAGGGGCCGTAAACGGCCATTGGCGGAATCGGTACGGATTCAACGATTGCGCCTTACGTAATGGAAAGTGCCGGTCAAGTCAACCCGCAGACATGCATATTTAATTTACGCCGCTGTTGTGATACGATAGCACAAAACAATGTGATCATGGAGGAATGTATGACCAAAACACGTCAAAACCCATCAACCGGAAACTCAGTGAAAAAGGCAAAAACCGATGGGGCCGCGGCACAAGCGCTGGCCGATGCATCCGGCGGCAGCATCGGGCAAATTCGCGACATCCTGTTTGGCAACCAGATGCGCGAATACGAGAAGAAGTTTTCCCGCATGGAAGAACGCATTCTGAAGGAAAGCGCGGAACTGCGGTCCGATTTCAGCAAGCGCTTCGAGGCGCTCAACAACTATGTTCGCCAGGAAATTGCCGATCTGGCCGAGCGGCTCAAGGGGGAGCAGGAAAAGCGCGCCGAAGCCATCCAGAAACTGGCCCAGGATCTGGCCGCCGCGGCGGCGGCATTGGAGCGCAAGGCGGAAGAGATGGAAAAGCAGTTGGAAAAGTCCAACACCGAGTGGCGACGCCAACTCATGGAACAGTCCCATGCCCTTTCCGAAGACATGGACCGCAAGTACGAACAGACCGCTGCGGATCTGGTGCAGACGGCCCGCGAACTTCGGGAGAACAAGATCGACCGCGGCATGCTGGCGGATCTGTTCATCGAAGTGGCCATGAACCTCAACAGCGACCGGGCGCCGCAATCGCAGCCGGACACTTCTACAGCGCAAAATGGCTGATAAGCCTGCCGACTCCGAGGATCATCAGCAGGCCCTAGAGCAGCTGCGACAGCTGCTGATGGCGCAAGAGCGCCGCAGGATCGCGCAATTGGAGCGCCATCTGGACGACCCCCGGGCGCTGGCACGGCGCATCAGTGCCATTTTGCCGGATGCCGCCCGCCTGAGCCGTGAAGAGGACGATCGACTTGCCCGGGAACTGGCCCCCACCGTGCAGCAAATTCTCACCGAAACGGTCAAAAGGGACCCCCGGCCGCTCATCGCGGTGCTGTCGCCGGTGATCGGCGCTGCCATTCGCCGGTCCGTTTCCGAGGCCCTGCAGCGCATGATCCAGTCCCTGAACCAGATTCTCGAACACAGCTTCTCACTGCGCGGTCTCCGGTGGCGTCTGGAGGCCCTGCGAACCGGCAAACCCTTTTCCGAAATCGTCCTGCTGCACAGCCTGGTTTTTACCGTCGAGCAGGTTTTCCTGATTCACCGCGAAAGCGGCCTGCTGCTGCGGCACTTGGCCGCCGAGACGGTCGCTGACCAGAATGGCGATACGGTTTCGGCCATGTTGACCGCTATTCAGGATTTCATCAACGACTCCTTCAGCCGCAGCGACAGCGGCGAACTGTCTTCGGTGCGCCTGGGGGAACTGACACTGATTATCGAGCAGGGTCCCCATGCGGTCATTGCCGGGGTGGTGCGCGGGATCGTACCCCCGGAGTTGCCCCAGGTTTTCCGGCAAGCCATCGACGACATCCATCGCCGACTAGGCCCCGAGCTGCAACGCTTCGACGGTGACACCGGCCCCTTCGAAGCCGCAGTGCCCGATTTGGAAGCCTGCCGGCAGTCGCGCTATCGTCGGCCGGCGGCAAAGCCGTCACCCGCCCTGGCACTGATCGCCGCCATCCTGCTGGTCGCCGCCGGCTTTTGGGCCTATGGCCATGTGCGCAGCGGCCAGCGCTGGAGGCACTACCTGGAGTCCCTCGACGGGCAGCCCGGTCTGGTGGTCACCGCTGCCCGCCGCGAGGGGGGAAAGTACGTGGTGGAAGGACTGCGGGACCCGCTGGCGCCGGATCCGGCCGAATTGTTGAGCGACACCGGCATCAGCCCCGAAAGCGTCGTCGGCCGTTGGGAGCCGGTGTATATTCTGACTGACGATTTTACGCTGCGCCGTGCACGACAGGTGCTGCAGCCGCCCTCCGGCGTTACCCTGCAGGTGCGCGACGGCAGGCTCATTGCCGGGGGCGCGGCCCCCCATGGCTGGATCGCCGCTGCCCGCCGCAATGCCCCGCTGATCGCCGGGGTAAAATCCTTCGATGCCAGCGGCCTCCAGGATCTTGATGCGCAGCGACTGCGGCAGCTGGTGTCGGAGGTGGAAAAATACACGATTTCCTTCTCCATCGGCTCGAGCACCGTCGAAAGCGGCCAGGAGGCAACGCTGCGCCAGCTTGCCGCCGCCGTCGGACGGTTGCAACGACAGGCCCGCATACTGGGCAAAGAGATTCGTATCGTGCTGACCGGATATGCCAATTCTTCCGGTCCGGCCGATTTGAACCGCCGGCTCATCCGGCGGCGAACGCTTGCCGTGCGCCGCGCCCTGATCCGGCTAGGGGTCGACCCCGTCCTATTGGAGACCGATGCCGGCCCGATACCGGAAGAGCAAACCGCCCGCCTTAGCCAACAGCGCCCCCAGGTCGGTGTGACGGTTCGCGCACAAGATTCCCGCCTCCCATTTGAAGCGCCCCTTCGGTAGGCGCCGGTTCCGCCCCTGCCGGTGACTTGCGTTCGCTGCGCCCACCTCTGGATGGGGCAATGCACCTACCCTGTGGGGGATACAACCCACCTGCACCGCTTCCCCCCGTCGGCCCGTGCGTAGGGCGGGCTGCCGGCACCGGACCCGAGACCGCATAACACGGGACCTTCCGGGCGAGCCTTCTGTGAACGCTGCGTGCTGCCGTTTCGTGGCATGCTCCTTGCTCTGTATACCCCTCGATGGACGCCCCGCTGTCAATACCAACCCAAAAAGGAGCAGAGGAACATGAACGCATCCAGAAGAATACAAATTCTCATTGTCGTCACCATCGGCTTGTGTTTTCTGCTGGCCCCGGTTTCCATTGTTGCGGCCGGCTCCAAAAGCGATTCGACCAAAAAAAAGACGACCCAGAAGCAATTGACCGTCCAGAAGAAAAAGATCAAAAAGCAAAAGAAGCAGGTTGTTAAGAAAACCCCCAAGGCCACCGTGCCCAAGGGGAAAATCAACATCAACAAGGCCAGCCTGGACACCCTCACACAGCTCAAGGGCATCGGTCCAGAAAAAGCCAAGGCCATCATGGCCTACCGGAAAAAAGTCGGTTCTTTCAAGAAAATCGAAGACCTGATGCAGGTCAAAGGCATCGGAGAGAAGACTTTCAAGGCCATTAGACCCTTTATCAAGGTGAAATGAAGCCCTGCGCCGGAAGCGGCGGCAAGACCGTTCTAATTGCGAAAAAGGTTGACCAACGCAAACGAAAAGCGCGGAAAAAGGAGGTGTTTTCATGGAGCTTGTAGACCAGTTGGTGGAACAATTGGGCATTACCCCGGACCAGGCACGCGGAGGCGTCGGCGCCATCCTGAGCCTGGCCAAGGAAAAACTGGAGGGCAACTACTCGCAGCTTACCGATGCCATACCTGAACTGGCGGGACTGGAAGACGCTGCACCTGGTGGTGGCGGTGGCCCCTCACTGCTCGGCGGGCTGACGTCCTCGTTGTCGCAGAACCTCGGCGAAGCGGGGGTCATGGTCCGGCTCGGAGAGATGTTCTCCTCGCTGGATCTTAAGGGGGACATGATGGGACAGTTCCTGCCGCTGGTTATCGGCTTCATCCAGTCCAAGGGTGGAGACACGGCCAAGAACTTGTTGGTGAGTGTACTCAAATAGCATCTTCTGGGAGGTGGATCGATGTCGATGATGAAGGAGTTCAAGGAATTCGCCATGCGCGGCAACGTGGTCGATATGGCGGTTGGGATCGTTATCGGGGCGGCTTTCGGCAAAATCGTGTCATCCTTTGTCAAGGATGTGATCATGCCGCCGATCGGCCTGCTGCTGGGCGGCGTGGATTTCAGCAGCCTGGCCATTACCCTGAAGGAGGCCGTCGGGAAATCACCCGCGGTGGTGATCAAGTACGGTGCGTTCATCAACACCGTTCTGGATTTCGTGATCGTGGCTTTTGCCATCTTTATGGTCATACGGGCCATGAACAGCCTGAAGAAAAAAGAGGAGGAGGCGCCTGCGCCCGAACCGGAACCGTCCAAAGAGGAGCTTTTGCTGTCCGAAATTCGGGATTTGCTCAAACAGGGTACGCCTCAGCCATAAACCGGATCTGGCCGGGGTCATTGTTTCATCAGCTGTTTCACAAAGGGAACGTATTTTTTGTCCTCTTGGTTGATGTGGCCGAGCCACCACTGCCGCAGGAATTTGAGCAGCAGCTTCGAATCCTGCTGGCGCTCTATGTTAAACGAGAGTTTGCGCGTCTTTTCAACTAGTTCCCTGTGCAGGACGAGGTGCTGTTCGGCCTCCGGATAGCCCGCTTTGTGAAGCAGGGCCTCCTCGGTTTTGAAATGCACGTAGACGTACTGATCCAGCGTTTTCAGGGTAGGTTCCACGATATCGTGGCCCTGGCCGGCGTGCATGAAATAGTACAGCGAGTTTATCGAGGAGATAATGCCCCGGTGCTGCTCGTCTAGGATGGGGATGCCCAGATCGTTTTTCTCGGTCCAGACGATGTAGAGGCTGTTTAACATATTATTTTATTAGCCCATAGCCTGATACCTGTCAATCCATTCACCAATCATTTTGCGGCTTGCTTCCATAAGGGCATGCCGTGAAATAGACCGAAACAACCCCGGGCCTGGATTTTTTCCAGGCCCTTTTTTTGTGGGCGGACGAACGAGACCGTGTTTGCGGCCCTTGCGTAGACTCGTTTCCTTGAAGAACCGGCCGGATTCCCCGTCTTTCGAAAAAAAACGTTGCCTTGCATTCCGCCGGAGTCTAAACTGGCTCCATACGTACGGAACGGCGAATGAACGACCTGTCCAAATATCTGAAACACCGGCCCAAAATGGATACCGGCGACCTGCTCCTTTTTCGCGGTCGGGGCGTGGTGTCCTGGCTGATTCGGCGGTTCACGGGCGGTGATGTTACGCACGCGGCGATCGTGCTGCGCTCCAGGGAGTTTCTGGAGGAACGCGTTATTCAGATCGGGGCCGTGGGACAAGGGTTTATTCCCACCATCCTGTCGGATTACCTGGCCCACTACCACGGCAATGCCTACTGGCTGCCCCTCAAAACGGAATACCATCCCCTGCGTCGGGAGATGGGGCGCGAGGCGTTGAAAAAATCCGGGGTCAAATATGACCACAGGAACCTGATCCGGCAGGCGCTGAGCCGTGTCAGCCTCGACGCCAGCCAGCTTTTTTGCAGCGAAGCCTATCAATGGATCGGATACGCCGCCGGTCTCCCCAAGCTGCCGCACTACGAATCCATCGCCTTGTACCCTTCAGAGTTGGAAAAACTCGGATGGACCGGGGAAAGACACGCCGTTCTCTGAGGCTTTCGGCAATTCACGCCCCCTATTTTTCGCCAGTCATTGAAACGCCGATGCTGCTGGACTTTTGCGAGGACATGACCGGTGCGTGGGCTTTGATACGGGTATTTTATCAAGAGTGGAGAGGCAACAGCGCTTCCCTGGCCCTACAGATATGACCAAAAACGCACTTAGGCCGACTCTTTCGAATCGGCCTAAGTGATGGTTTTTCTTGTGGTCGGGAAGACTGGATTTGAACCAGCGACCCCAGCGTCCCGAACGCTGTGCTCTACCAGACTGAGCCACTTCCCGACGTCGTTTAGCACTTACCATGGTCAATGTTTGGGTCTGGACATTGACCAACTCCAGGGATGCTCCCAATGGCGGCGCGCCGATTTGCTGCTCGCCAAGCTGTTTTCAGCTTTATGGCCGGCTTTTTGCGCCAGTGGATGATGCCGCTCCTCGTCGCGACAACCATCGGCCTCATACCAACTTCTGCGTTTCTTTGCAAGCGCAAAATTCAGAGGAGCCTGCCTTACCGCACAGGCCGCCCCTGGCGAGGCTGCGCATGGTGATGTCGCTGCCCCGAAAAGTG
>JAMOVG010000156.1 GCA_027061725.1 Desulfobacteraceae bacterium | reverse complement strand
TGTATTTGAGGCCCGTCAGTTCCGTCTTTCTTGGGTGCTGGCCGGTGCAATGCGACAGGCAGATGGTCCGCTACAGGTGTCCGGAGGCCTCGTGCAAAACGGTTCGCACCTATTCCGCGGTGGACGGAGAGAAGATTCGCCATCTAGGGAAAAAGTGCCGGCGCAAGAGGGAAGACGTCGGGCGCCAGATCGCTTCGGAGGGGAACACGGGGGCCGCAGAGGAGGGACTCATGGTTGATTCTGCTCCGGTGCTGGGCGCGTCTTCTTAATACCCGCCCGGCCTGAGTTGCCGGGCGGTATGAAAAGGAAAAAGAAAACAGCCGTCAGGCCAGCGGGTTTCGCAGCACGATGGTCTCTTCGCGTCCCGGTCCCACCGAGATGATGTCGACAGGCGTTTTGACCAGGTTTTCGATACAGGTCAGATAATCCCGTACGGCAGCGGGAAAAGCGCCTTTGCTGCGGATGCCGGAGATGTCTTCCTGCCAGCCCTGCAGGGATTCATACACGGGGCGGCAGGCGGCCAGCTCGTCCAGGTTGGCCGGGAAACGCTCGATTCGCCGGCCGTTGAGCTCGTAGGCCGTACACACCTTGATTTCCTCCAGACCGCCCAGCACATCCAGTTTGGTGATGGCCAGGCCGGTGAGGCCGTTGAGGCGGGCGGCGTTTCGCAGCAGCACCGTGTCCAGCCAGCCGCAGCGGCGGCGGCGACCGGTGGTGGCCCCGAACTCGGCGCCCTTTTCCTGGATGCGGTCTCCCACTTCGTCGAACAGTTCGGTGGGGAAGGGCCCCCGGCCCACCCGGGTGGTGTAGGCCTTGACGATGCCCAGTACGTCGCTGATGGCACCCGGACCGACCCCGGCGCCGCAGCAGGCGTTGCCGGACACCGTGCTGGATGAAGTCACGAAGGGGTAGGTGCCGTGGTCGATGTCCAGGTGCGTTCCCTGGGCGCCCTCGAAGAGCAGCTGTTTCCCGGTATGCATGGCCTTGTCCAGCTCGATGGATACATCGGTGACATGCGGCGCCAGGCGACGGGCGTAGGCGCGGTACTCGTCGATGATGGCGCTGGGGTCCATTTCCTGGTCATCGAGGTAGTTTTTGAGGTAAAAGTTCTTTTCCTCCATGATTTCTTTCACCCGGCGGGCGAACAGGTCTGGGTCGATGAGCTCGACGAAGCGAATGCCCCGGCGGGTGGCCTTGTCCTCATAACAGGGGCCGATGCCCCGGCCGGTGGTGCCGATTTTGGCATCGCCCTTCTTTCGCTCACGGGCGTGGTCGATCTGCCGGTGGTAGGGCATGATCACGTGGGCCTTTTCGCTGATGCGCAGCCTCTCAGGGCCGGTGTCGACCCCGTTTTCCGCCAGGTAGTCCATCTCCCCGATGAGCACCCCCGGGTCTACCACCAGACCGTTTCCGATAAAGCAGGTCTTGCCCTGCAGGATGCCCGACGGAATCAGGTGGCAGATGATCTGTTTGCCACTGACCACCAACGTGTGGCCGGCGTTGTTGCCGCCCTGGAAGCGGACAACGCCGTCGGCATTTTCCGCCAGTAGATCGACAATCTTGCCTTTGCCCTCATCCCCCCACTGGGTACCTACAACGACCAGATTTGCCACGGAATGCTCCTTCGATTGAGTATGGTTGCGTTCTATCGCTGCCGGCGTTTCCGCCGGAAAAATTCCTGCATCAGACGCCGTGCCTCGTCTTCCCCGACGCCGCCGGTGACTTCCACGCGGTGATTCAGACGTTTGTCTCCGGAAAAATCATAAAGCGACCCGGCCCCTCCCCAGCGCGGGTCGGGGGCCCCGAAAACCAGCTGCGCCACCCGGGCGTGAATCAGCGCCCCCATGCACATCAGGCAGGGTTCGATGGTGGCGTAGAGCGTGGTGTCCACCAGTCGATAATTGCCGATAGCGTACGCCCCGGCCCGCAGGGCCAGGACCTCGGCATGGGCGCACGGGTCTGTGAGGCCGATGGTCTGATTGTGTGCCCTGGCCAGGATTTTCCCGGCGGCATCAACGAGCACCGCTCCTACCGGAACTTCCCCCGCCTGTCCACCCTTTTCAGCCTCCTGCAGGGCCAGCCGCATGTATTTCCAGTGCGCCGATGCCACGAAGACAGCATTATGTTAAAACTGCTTCGCATTCAACATTTAATTCAACTTACCGTTGACATTGCCGCCGCTTTGCCCTATGAAGGGCCCAAATTGTTCATGCGCCCGTAGCTCAGCCCGGATAGAGCGCCGGACTACGAATCCGTAGGCCGCAGGTTCGAATCCTGCCGGGCGCACCACTGAATAAAGAGGGGCCGGTTCATGTTGAACCGCCCCTTTTTTGCGTCCGGTTTGGGAGTTGTGCCCACCTGCAGCCCGCGCCGCCCTGCTCATTTGGCCATGCGGCTTCTCAGGAGCCGTCTTCGGCGGTTGTTTCCCTAATTTCAGGATACTGCGAAAGATCGATTTGCTCGCCGCGAATACAGGCCAGAAACACCGCGCTGTAACGCCGGGTTTTGGTTGCGCCGACGCCGGTGATGCACGAAAAATCCGAGGCGGTGGCCGGCTTGGCCAACGCCATCTCTTTCAGGGATTTGTCGTGGAAGATGACGTAGGGGGGGACCTTCAGTCGCCGGGCGATTTCGAGCCTAAGGTTTCGAAGTGTTTCAAAAAGCGCCCGGCTTTCTTCGGTTTCCGGGCCGAGGTCGGCCGGTTTTGAAGGTCGCCGGCCTTTTGCCGTTTTCGGGTGCGCCAGGTCTTTCCGAAAAAAAACCGTCTGTTCGCCTTTCAGCACCGGCCAGCTTTCGTCGGTCAGGCGGACACTGGAAATCCTGCCCGGCTCCACCGCAAGAAGCCCTGCCGAGAGCAGTTGCCGATAGACCGACTGCCAGGCGCTGGCATCCAGGTCCTGGCCGACGCCGAACGTTTTGATGCGGTCGTGCCCCCATTTTTCAATTTTTTCGGTCGCCTTTCCGGTGAGCACATCGGCAAGGTGGCGGACCCCGAAACGCTGGCCGGTTCGGTACACGCACGACAGGGCTTTCTGAGCGGCCACGGTGCCGTCCCACACCTCGGGAGGGTTCAGGCAGTTGTCACAGTTGCCGCAGCGTCCGTCGTGGCCTTCGTCAAAATAATTGAGGAGCAGCTTTCTGCGGCACACCGCCGATTCGCAGTAGCCCAGCAGGGCATCGAGTTTTTTGCGGCGGATGTGTTTGATCCCATCCCCGCCTTCGGAAAGCTCG
>JAMOVG010000155.1 GCA_027061725.1 Desulfobacteraceae bacterium | reverse complement strand
CAACAAGATGGCCGGTTTCTACCGCAGCGCCTGCACTGTCCACGGCCGCCCCACGCATATTGCCGTCACGCAGTTCCAGGAGAGCGACGCCCGCCGCGCTTTTCCCTGTTTCGACCATCCCGCCCGCAAGGCCACCTTCGACGTACGCATGGTCATCGACCGGCATCTCACGGCGGTCTCCAACATGGACGTGCGGCAAATCCGGGAACTGGACGATGGCAGGAAGGAGGTGGTTTTCAACCGCACGCCCCGCATGTCCACGTACCTCGTCTTTTTCGGAGTCGGCGAATTTGAAACCACTGTCGACGGCAAGGATGCGCGCATCCGGGTGGTCACCATGCCCGGGGCCGGGCATTATGCCGCCACCGCGCTGGAATACGGCCGCCGCGCGCTGGAATATTGCGAGAAGTTTTTCGGCATCGACTACCCGCTTCCCAAAATGGACCTGCTGGCAATCCCGGACTTCGCGTACGGCGCCATGGAGAACTGGGGCGCCATCACGTTCCGCGAGAACCTGCTGCTGGACGATCCCGAAACTACCTCGCGCAGCGCCCGGGAGCGCATTTTCGAGGTCACCGCCCACGAAATCGTCCACCAGTGGTTCGGCAACCTGGTAACCCCCTCGGACTGGAAGTACCTGTGGCTCAACGAGAGCTTCGCCACCTTTTTCGGCTACGGCGTGGTGCGACACAGTTTTCCCGACTGGCTTATCGGGGAACGCTTCATCCAGGACCAGACGGCGCCGGCCATGGTTCGCGATAGCCTGCACGATACCCTGGCCATCGAGATCCCCGGCGGTGAACACGTGGTCATCAACACGGCCACGGCGCCCATCATCTACAGCAAGGGTGCCAGCATTCTCAACCAGATGAAGAGCTACATCGGGACCGACGGTTTTCGCCGGGGTCTGCATGCCTACCTGCAGTCCCATGCATACGCCAATGCCGCTAGCCATCACCTTTGGGAGGCTTTCGAGGCCGTGTCGGGGCGGCCGGTGGCGTCCATGATGCGGCGCTGGATCCGGCAGCCCGGCTACCCCCTGTTAACGCTGCGCCACCGCGGCAGCCGGATCGAGATCACCCAGCAGCGCTTCACCTACCTGCCGGACGCCCCCCGCCAGACTTGGCCTGTCCCGCTGCAGATCGCCCTGTTTGATGCCTCCGGCGCAAGGCGCCGTCACTCCCTTCTGATGAACGAAGAGCGCATCGAACTGCCCCTGGACACCGACCTGTACGCCTGCAAACTCAACAGCGGCCAGACCGGTTTCTACCGCAGCGCTTATCTAGACGCGGCAAACCTCCAGCGGCTGGGGGCCCTGGCCGCTGACGGCCGCCTGGACAGCCGCGACCGCTGGGGTCTGGAAAACGATCTTTTCGCCCTGGTCAAGCGCGGGGACCATACCCTGGGGCAATACCTCGACTTTCTGGGCTACTATCGGTCTGAGAGCGGTTACCTGCCCCTGTCCAGCATCGCCGCCAACCTGGCCGAAGCCGTACTTCTGCTGGAAGGGCCTGCACGGGACCGGGTTCGATCCGTGGGACTTCCCCTCCTGGAGGGGGCCCTGGAACGCATCGCCGTGGTACCGCCGCGCCGGGAGGCTCACGCGTCCGCCCTGCTGCGCGACCAGATCCTGTGGCCGTCCCTGCTGCTAGGATCTGTGGACGCCGGGCGTGAACTGGCCGGGCTCTACCGGCAGATGGCCGAGGGGGGAAGCATCTCTCCGGACATCATGAAGAGCGTGCTGCAGGCCGCCGCCCTGCAGGGAGACCGCCGCACCCTGGACTGGTTCATCCGTCGCCTGGAAACCAGCGCCAGCGAGCACGAGCGGCTCAACATTCTGATGGCTATGGGATGCTTTTCCGACCCGGACTGCCTTGCGGCGGTACGCGAATACACCCTGCGCCAGGTCCCGGCACGCAACAAATTTATACCGGTGGTCTCCATGGCCGCCAACCCCGCCGCTGTGAACGATCTCTGGCCCTGGTTTGTTTCCCGCCTGGCAGATTTCGAGTCTTTCCACCCGCTGCTCTTCGAACGTGTGATCACCGCCATGGTGCCCGTGGCGGGGCTTGCGTACCGCCGCGAAGTGCGGGATTTCTTCGAGCACTACCTGCAGACGCACACGGCCTGTGCCGACGCCATCCGCCTGTCCCTGGAAAAACTGGAAGTCAATCGGGCGTTTCGGGACCGCTGCGGCCGCGGCACCCCTTGAACTTGTGCGCAACGTGCCTATTATTCGCCTGGTGGAGGCAACGACCCGATCCCGACACCCCGCCGGCGGTCGTCGCGGCGCAGAGAAAGGAAACGCAGATGTGTGAACAAAACGTCTATCTGATGAACGGTGAAGCAGAAGAGCTGATTATGGAGGCCGCCGACACGGTCAAACCCGACGGTGACGCGCTGCTGTTGACCAATATTTTCGGCGAGCAGAAGCGCGTCAAGGCGAGCATCTACGCCCTTTACCTCAACGACAGCAAGGTGCTCCTGCAAAAGACGGGATAACCCTGTCCAAGCGTTCTCCCGGGGCCACGCAATGGATACATCCACCAGGCGTGCAATCCCGGCGCTACCGGTTGGAATGAATGCGCACGGACAGGGTCTCGCTGACGGTTTTGCCGCCGGTGTGCAGCACCAGACGGATACCGTTCTCCCCGTCCGGAAGGACGCCCTTCGAAAAGCCACTGTCGCCGGCCTTGACACCCTTTTCGCGGTAGGGCGCCACGGCCACCAATTG
>JAMOVG010000154.1 GCA_027061725.1 Desulfobacteraceae bacterium | reverse complement strand
GTAAGCGGGCAGGCCGTTCTCGGCGATCAGCCGCCGCACGTGCCTGTCGTTCAGCCGGGCGAGAAAGATCTTGCCCACAGCACCGGCCATCAACGGGATGGTGGTTCCGGGAGGCGAGGAGATCTTGAGCGGCTTGTCCGCCTCGGCCGTAGCCACGATGACACCTCGCCGGCGACTGAGGATACCCAGAAAGACGCTCTCGCCGATGCGGCGGCCCAGCTCGTCCAGCACCGGCTGGGCGCTTTCATGAATGCCGAGATAATTCCAGCTGTTGAAGGCCAGATCAGCGATGGTGTCGCCCAGAATGTAGCGCCGCCGATCCAGGTCCTGGTCCAGGGCCCCGGCCTGCACCAGAGCGCGGATGAGTCCGTGGATGGTGCTCTTGCTCAGCCCCAGTCGCACCGCCAGCTGGGACAGGCTGAGGCCCTCGGGCGCCGCCGCCACGGCCCGCAGCAGGTCGAAGGCACGCACCACGGCCGGCGCCCGGTAGCCGTCCGAAAGCCGATGGGGTTCACCCATGACGGCAACCCATGGGACATGAAGACGCCATGGCGCTACCGAAAATCCCCGGGCCCGCCGGCCACTCCTGCCCTGCGCCGCATGCGGGGACCACTGCCACCCCCGGGGCGCCAGTCGCGGGTGGGAAAGATTTCTTCGAGCAGGTGCAGTTTGTCCTGCTTCTTGAGCCGGTAGAAGATCAGGGCCCAGGCGCAGGGCTGGGTGCTGTCCACCTCGCAGCTGCCGTTGCTGGTGCCGCCGCAGGGGCCGTTTAGCAGCTTCTTGGCGCAGCGCGCGATAGGGCAGATGCCGCCGGTGTACGCCAGCACGCAGTCGCCGCAGCCGCGGCACTTTTCCCGCCAGAGCCCGGCCTCGTCGGCCCCGCCCATGAAGGTGGTGTTCAGGGCCGGGAACACGGGCATGGGTTCCAGGGCGTCGGAAACCATCTGCACCCCCACTCCGCAGGCCAGCGAAAGGACCGCGTCGGTGTCCGGCGGGGTCTCCAGGTAGGCTTCCAGCATATCCCGCTCACACTGGCGCTCGATGGCATCCACCCGGAACTCGGGAACCCCGTCGGGAAAAAACTCGGGGTGCGCCAGGCGCCGCGCCAGTTCACGGGCCTCCGCCAGGCCGCCCGAGCGGCAGACGGTCACGCAGCCCCCGCAGCCCAGCACCAGCACCCGTCGGCTGCCGGTCAGCAGCGGGGCGATTTCCATCAGCGGTTTTGAATCGGCGACGATCATGATGCCTTTCCTCTCTTGAGCCCCCTGCCGGCCGCCAGTGAGTAAGCCACGGCCAGTGAAGCGCGCTGGCCCCGGTGACGGGCGCAGAGATCCTCGGCCAGCGGCTCCAGCCGGTCGTCGACCGCATCGGCCAGGCGGGTGGTATGCACGGGTTCACCGCACACGCGGCAGCGGACCAGTTCCAGGGTGGCCACCTCGTCCCAGCGGTTTTTGAGCAGGTACTGGAACTCGATAGCGTCCCGGGGACACACCCGCCAGCAGGTGCCGCAGCGGGCGCAGCGGGTCATATTGTGCAGCAGCGTGCGCTGCGGGCCCTCGTCCCTGTAGTCCAGGGCCGAGGCCGGGCAGTTCTGGACGCAGGCCAGGCACCCGGTGCAGCGGTCGTTCACCTGAAAATAAGCCATCTCCCCTCTCTCCCGTGCCTCGCCCGGCGTAGCTCCCGGGACATGAGGCAATTCGAAAAAGTGTTCATCTCAGTGAACATTCCTGCTGGTTCCATAGCGGTTTGCAGACGCCTTGTCAATCACCAATATCCGCAACTGGCACATTTAATGGGCTAACCACCTTCTTTTTGCTTGACATCCGGCCCCTTTGGGGGCAAAATGGTGGCTCACAGGATGTTCATCATAGTGAACTCACTGAGGACCGAGAGAGACGGAAAGGAGAGCGACCAATGGCCAAGGACAACCAACCGCTGTCGACTGCCGAGAGCCTTCGCAAGACGCGCACCTACGGCAAGTTCCGGTGCCACAATCCCAGCTGCATGGGCCGCCTGACGCCCAAGCCGGGACAGGACAAGGTCGAATGCCCGGAGTGCGGCATGCAGTACCGGGTGGCGTGGATTCGGCCGGATTTTCCCAGGGTCCGCGGACCGGTCTGGGACGTCAACCGCAAACTCGCCGAAGAAGCATTGAAGAAAAAGGAGGTCCAATAGCATGGCACTGAACCGCAAGATCGCCTACATCGATCTGACCACCGGCAAAATCGACATCGCGCCGATCCCCCTGGAAATCCGCAAGAAATTCCTGGGGGGCCGCGGCCTGGACGCCTACCTGCTTTACAACCACACCAAAAAGGGGTGTGACCCCCTGGGCCCCGGCAATGCCCTGATCATCAGCGGCGGACTGCTGACGGCCACCTGCGCCTCAGCCACGGCACGCACCCACATCATGGCCAAGTCGCCGCTCACCGGCCTGCTGGGCAGCGCCAACATGGGCGGCTTCTTCGCCCCCGAGATGGCCTGGGCCGGCTTCCACCACCTGGTGATCACGGGAAAGGCCAAGAAGCCGGTCTACCTGTTCATCCACAACGGCGAAATCGAAATCCGTGACGCCGCCCACCTGTGGGGCAAGACCACCACCGAAACCCAATGGGCCATCCGCGAGGAACTGGGCGACGAGGATATCAAGAGCTGCGTCATCGGGCCGGCCGGCGAAAACCTGGTGCGCTACGCCAACGTCATGACCGGCATCAAGAACTCGGCCGGTCGCACCG
>JAMOVG010000153.1 GCA_027061725.1 Desulfobacteraceae bacterium | reverse complement strand
CGGAGTGACGGCCTCGCAGTACCGCGGAATGCTCATCCGTCTGTTTGAACCGTTCGGCTACAAGGAATACCAGACCAACGAACCCAACATCTGTCTGAAGCCCGAAAACCTGTTCATGGCCAGGATCGGGGCAAACGTTTCCGACGAGATGCGCACGCGGTTCAAGTGGCTGTGTTTTGGCATGTCCCCCTAGAACCGCCGGGCGGGCCGGGGCCCTGACCGACCGATGCATTTTTCCCCCGGCCGCCCACCGGTCTCCGGATCAGGGGATGCGCAGTGGTGGGGGGTGATCCGTTTTGCCCGGGAACCGGAAAACCGGCCGCACATGGACAGTGCGGGCGGCACCTCAGAGCAGGATGGCGTAGATCTGCTCCACCTGCTCCCATTCGGCGGTGCCCGGGTTCTTGCAGTCGGGATTGACCACTTTGAAAATTTTGGCCAGGCTGACCGTAATGCCGCCGACAAGTTCGGCCAGTTTCTGCTCCAGCACCGTTGAAATCCCGTAGCGCAACGGCGGCAGTTGTGACTGCTGCCGAAGGATATCGGCAAGCGAGAGTGTTTCGTCGATCTGGCGAAACTCCCGTATGGCCTGCTGCAGGCCGGCGGTGATGGGGACATCCTGGTACTCGATGATGTCCCTGCCATTGACGCTGGCCGCCACCTGGCCCAGTACGAGCAGGTCGCGCAGACGGTCCCCGATAAAGTCGCTGAGCCGTTTCATGTCGCTTTTGTCAACGGTCATGCCGGCGGCTACCCGAAACAGCCGCTGCATCTGCTTGATTCCCATAACCATAGCGTTTTCTCCTTCTCCGGTCTCGAATGTCGCCGGTCACCGTTTTTGCGCCAGCTTGCGCACGGCCAGGGCGGTGAAAGTCAGCAGCCAGCCGTTCATGATCAGTTCGACACTGACCATGATACCGATAATCCACAGGCTCGACAACGGCCAACTGGCGGCGATAATGACGGCGAAAAGAACGTCGACCAACCCGAACAGCACCATGGAAACCCACCGCCATCCCTTTTTGCGGCAACGAAACCCGTAAACAATGCGCATGGCCCCCATGGCCAGGAACATCCCGCCCAGCAGCAGGGTCAGTGCCATGGAGCCCGCCACCGGGTTGATCAGGAGAACCATTCCTGCGGCGATATACAGCAGCGCCACGAGGATATGCGTTAGCCGGCCCTGCCACCGCTCCTCGCGTTCCTTGATGACGTGCAGCAAACTGGCCACCCCGCCCACCAAAATCATGCTTCCGTAAAACAGCACGGTGACGATGGTCACGGCTACCGTCATAAAAAATCCCAGGCATCCTCCCAGCAGCATCAGAATGCCCAAGGCCATCATCCATTTCCACTTGCGCGGCAGCTCCTCCAGGGTGACCCCCAGCAGAGGGCCGTCTCCGTGCGCCTGTGGTTCGGTAACTGCGTCGTTTGTCATGAATCCCTCCTTTGTGTCGTCCATTGTGCGGAGCGGCCATGGGGCTGCCACGGCGGTTCAGCCGGCAAAATCATCGCCCCAAGCGGCCTTATTTATTCTCGCTTGCATTGAATATCTTGTCTTTGAATTTATGCAAGGATTTTTTCAAGCCGTCGAAGAAGCCCTTGCCAAATTTTCCGCCGGAGGTTTTATCCCGAATCTTCTCGATTTGATCGTAAAACCCCTTGTATTGATCTTTGTCGCCGTAGCCCAGCACCTCGGCGATCTTCAACTGACGGCCGGCATCGGTGAGCAGGCGGTCCAGCTGATGGTTCTGTTTCTCGCTGCGGCCTTGGTGTTGGGCCAGCTTCTCGGCCTTTTTCAGCAATTCCTCGGCCCGCAGGATGGGTAACGGAATAATGTTGCGGGTAATGACCAGGGTCGAAAGCGCTTCATAGAGGGTTTCCATCGCCGGCTGGTACTTTTCCTGGTCCACCAGTCGGGCGACGCGCTTGATGGCGGCGGAATAGCTCTTCAGCGGGATGGACGTGACCACAATATCGATTTCGGAGGCCAGGCTGCCGAGGATGTGTCGGGCCTGCTGCACCTGCCCGCTTTCAAGATGGTCCTCGGCCTTCTTCACGGCCTGCTTGATGGTGTCCACCGAGGCATACAGATCCAGCGTTTCGACCTGAACGTCGATAGGCGCTGTTGCCAGTGCTGGATCCCGGGCCAGTACGATGTCAAGTTTTCCGGCCGCCATGGCCAGTGCATCCAGGGCCGCCTGCCGGTCTTTTTTCTTGATGGCTTCGATAGCCTTGCGGGTCTGGTCCAGAGCGGCCACCGCTTCCCGGATAATGGTCTCGCGCTTTTTCCAGGCCTGGCGCCGCGAACTGCTGTGAACCTCTTTTTCCACACTCGAGCCCTGTGTCGTGTTGCCGGCAGCTACGGAAAAACACGGCTGCAGCAGAAAAGCGGTGATCAGTACACATGCCAGCAGACCGATACGTCTCCCTTCCATCCATTTTTTCATAGTCTTCACCCCTTTGATAGATTAACGGTTAACGATACTGCCGGTCCCCTCAGCAACCCCCGTGCCATTTTCTTGATGGATCTGTTTTTCAGTGCGTTATGAATTTTTCGCTACCCAGAAAACAAAGAAGCCGGTCAGTTTGGCCGGCTTGCAGGCGGCGGCGGTGGCCAGTTTGGCCGCCTCCTGGCCGGAACTACTTCCGGTTGAGCTTGCGACGCAGGGTTCGTTCGCCGATACCCAGCAGACGAGCCGCGGCGCGGCGATTGAAGCCGGTGCGTTCCAGAGCGTGATCGATGAGCAGCCGCTCGGCCTCGGCCAAGGTTGCGTCGGCAGGGATCCAGATACCGTCTCCCGCTGGTTCCCGTCGGATTTCCCGGTTCAGGAACGACTCCAGGAAACTGGCGGTAACCTCTCGCATTTCTTCTGGTATTCTGACTGCCATGCGGGTCATGGCATTGCGTAGCTCCCGGATGTTGCCCGGCCAGGGGTAGGCCTCGAGTGCGGCTTGGGCATCCCGGGCCAATGCCGGCGGTCTGAAATGGCGGCCCATGGCATCAAACGTCCTTTTGAGAAAATGATCGGCCAGCAAAACGATGTCCTGGCGACGTTCCCGCAAGGGGGGCAGCCGCAGGGGCAACACGTCCAGTCGGTAGTACAGATCCCGCCGGAACAGGCCGGCTTCCACGTCTTCACGCAAATCGCGGTGGGTGGCGGCCACGATGCGGACATCCATGGGAATGGGTTTTTCCGCCCCGATGCGCTGAATCCTGCCCTCTTCAAGGGCACGCAGCAGCCGCACCTGAAACGGCAGGGGCATCTCGCCGACCTCATCGAGGAACAGCGTTCCGCCGGCGGCCTGCTCAAAGCGCCCGCGGTGTACACCCAACGCTCCGGTGAACGCGCCGCGCTCATGTCCGAACAGTTCGCTTTCGAGCATGCCCTCCGGTATGGCCCCGCAATTGACGGCCACGAAGGGCGCCGCCGCCCTGGGGCTCATTTTGTGCACGGCCATGGCCACCAACTCTTTTCCGGTGCCGGTCTCTCCCTGGATGAGCACCGGCTCCTCCAGGGCCGCAAAACGGGGAACATCGGCCAGGGCCTCGGCCATCACCGGGTCACGGAACAGCAGGTAGGGATCCAGGCGCATTTTCAGGATGGAGGGTCGGCGGCCGGCCGCATCGTGCGCCAGCCGGCGGGCCAGGTGGAGGGGATCGACGGGCTTTTGCAGGTAATCGCGTACGCCGTGCTTGAGAGCCTGTACGGCACTGTCCACCGAACCGTGTCCGGTGATGAGATAAAACAGCCCCTCGGGGTTTTTTTTCTGAAAGACCGGCAGCAGTTCCAGACCCGTTCCATCGCGCAGCTTCAGATCGGCCAGCACTACATCGGCACCGGCTCCCTCCACCAACAGTTGCCCCTCCCGCAGGCTGCCGGCGGTGGCCACTTCGGCCCCCAGGCCGCGCAGTACCCTGGCCAGGCTGCGGCAAATGGACTGGTCGTCATCGAGAACGATCACCCGCATCCCGTTCAGGCGGGGGAAGCCCTCCTCCTGGTGGCTCACCTTTCCCCCTTTCTCGGCGGCTGCGGAAGGGAGACCGTGAAAACGGCGCCGCCGCCGGGCCGATTGCGGGCCTTGATGCTGCCGCCATAGGCCTCCACGGTACGACGGCTGATGGCCAGTCCCAAGCCGTGGCCCGATGGCTTGGTGGAAACGAAGGGCGCGAAAATATCGGTCCGCGCCGGCAAGCCGTCACCCCGGTCGCTGATCCGGAACACCAGGCGGTCGTTTTCCAGCCAGGCCTCCACGTCGATCTCTCCTCCGTGCTGCCCGCTTTCCGCGCTGTTGATCACCAGGTTCAGCAGCACGTCGCGCAGGCCGTCCGCCATGGCCATCACCGGTCGATCGATTCTGCAGCGGCGGCGCAGCGCAATGCCACGCTGCGACAGTGCCGGTTCGGCCTGTCTGGCGACATCGTCCAGCAGGCGATCGACATTTACTGGAACCGGCGTTTCGTTCCGGGGCCGGGTAAGATCCAGCATGGCGCCCAGTTTGGCATCCATTCGGACGAGATCCTGGTCCATGTCGGCGACGATTTCTTCGGTGTCTTTGGGGGTGATACGCAGCGCCGCCAGGTTTGCACGAAAGCTGGCCAGCGGATTTCGCAGGTCATGCACCAGTCCCGCCATCAGTTCGGCGGCCGAAGCATGCCGGTACAGCTCCTGTACCTGGGCTTCCAGCCGGCGCACCCGCGTGGCGGCCCATAGCGTCACGGCAAAGGCGATGGCCAGGCACGCCAGCCCCGCCATGAAAAACAGACTGATGGCTTGGCGCATGGTGCCCATGGCCCGGCCCACGGCATCCTGCAGCGCGGCGCGGTTGAAGCCGAATTCCAGGTAAACCGGCCCGCTTCGGCCGCCGTCCACCTCAAAGGCAATGCGCAGCAGAGGGGCCGATTCGCTGTACAGCCGCCTGCCGGCCGTCTGGCTGCTCAGATCACCGGCATGGCGGGCGATGCGGTCCGTCAAGGGCTGCGTTACCAGCCGATGCGCAGGGCCATGGAATTTGCGGAAGCCACCGTGGGCGGCGTTCAGTTGCACACTTTCCAGGTCCGGCATCAGGCGGAACATGCCTTCCAGGCGCTGGTGGAGCCAGGATTCGCCGTCTTTGACAAGTGACGGCACGTCTGCACGGGACAGCCTGACGATCAGCGGGCGAACCGTCTGCAGCAGGCCATGGACCACGAGCTGCGACTGGGCCTGGCGCGCCTTGACATACAGCCAGATGGAACCGGCGCCCGTCACGGTCACAAACAGCAACAACAAAACGAGGTAAGGCGCTAGAATGATCCGTACGAAAGGCAGGCGCGACCGAATAGGGATCATGGCGCGGCTCTTTTGGATGGGAATATGGCGGAAAGGAAAAAATCGAACATCAAAATCGGTATCATCAGCAACGTGTTGTTTTCCAACAGGCGAAGCCGCCCGTCTATCGGGTTTAAAAAGCGCATCTTCGGCAACGCAGATTACCCAAAAAGCCCCTTGTGCGTCAACGTTTTTGCAAGATGGCCCCTCTGATCCAAGGACGCTTTGGATTTTGTGCCTGCGCAGGAAGCGGTTTGTGGCGGCGATATGCCTGTAGCCGGCCCCGCATTTTTGCTTCAAAGGCGGGGGAACCCGATCCGGTTGAGATCCGGCCGTTGACGGATTCCATCCCGCCGGGTTCTCCCTGAAAAGGGGACTGAAACACTCTCCACTTGACAAATATACAAAAACCTATATAATTATGACAATATGCAAATAGGGGTCGACAAAAAAAGCCCGTTTCCCATCAAAGAACAGATAAAAAGGCAGATTCGCCATCTTATTGAAACGGGACAATTGAAGCCCGGCGATGCGCTCCCTTCCGCCAGGGATCTCGCAGCCTATTTGTCGGTCAACAGAAACACCGTATCCCAGGTATACAGAGAACTGTCCGATCAGAAGTTTCTCCGTGTTGCCGTGGGTGCGGGCACCTTTGTTCGGCAGGGACGGTCAACCCGTAACATGGCTAAGCTTAAACGAATAATGGATAACGCCCTCGCGGAAGCCAAAATGCTTGGGTTCGATACTGCACAGGCGACGGATGTTTTTCTCAATCAGCTTCTATCCTATACCGCCATCATCGGAACAGGGCGGGTGCTGGTGGTCGATTGCAACCATGAAGTGATCGACCATATCTGTCATGTGCTGGAGCAGGAACTGGAGGTCGATACAAGGGGGGTATTGATCCAGACCTTGGAAAAGAATGCTCAACGGGCGGCTGATTATGTCCAGGGCGTTGATCTTGTTGTTTGTGGATTTAACCATTTTGAGGAACTGACAGATGTTCTGCCGGAAAAAAATCGCCCCGAGATAACGGCTGTGATGCTGAGAGCCGATGTCAGGGTGATGGGCGAACTGTTGCGTTTGCCTCCGGGAGCGCGGGTTGGCTACTGTTGTGCAAACCAGCGCAGCACAGAGACGTTTTACAACAGCGCATTTTTCTCCGCGGCAAGACAATTGCACCGCATACTGGTTGGACTCGACAGGCCTGATGAACTGAGAAAAATGCTCGGTCGCTGTGATGTCATCTTTGCAACCTGTTACGTGTATGATCGCGTCAGGGAAATGGTGGAGCCTGGCAAGCGGCTGGTCAGGGTGGACCTTTCAGTAGATCCGGGCAGTATCGAGCTGATCCGTGAGCGGCTCAATGCGCTTCGGCAAGAAAATGCCGGGAAAGCTGAGAACCCGTTCAGTCGAACGCAATAGGGGCATCAAAAAAGACGATGGATGGATGGCTTCAAAAGCGGCTTGAAAAGTATGG
Organism: Desulfobacteraceae bacterium; assembly: GCA_027061725.1. Taxonomy (GTDB): domain Bacteria; phylum Desulfobacterota; class Desulfobacteria; order Desulfobacterales; family JALSRD01; genus JALSRD01. Next base: position 961 of record JAMOVG010000153.1, on the reverse strand, counting down.
CGCCTGGATGGATGAAAACAGGATCGCTTTTTCTTCACGAGTGATTCCCGTCAGGGCGTCCCTGGCCGATGAGCAGTGGGTCCTTCCGACCGAGCAGGTATTGCGCATTATCAAAAATGCGGAAAGTATCGCTTTGGTGGATTGCGTATGCCGTCGTCATTACAAGCGCTGTGCAAAGCCTGTTGCCGTGTGTCTCCTCTTGGATGGCTACGGTGAAAAACTCATCGAAAAGGGGGCTGGGAAAAGAATATCTTACGATGAAGCGACGGCAGTCTTGGAGGTCGCCAATCGGGAAGGCCTTGTCCATCTAAGCCTGTATCGACCGGACCACAAGCTGTATGCACTTTGCAGTTGTTGCGCCTGTTGCTGTCATGATCTCCAGTTGTTGATGGCCCACGGGCAGAGTCAACTGGTCGCGCATTCTGACTATGTTTCTGCCACCAATATGGAGGCCTGCCTGCATTGCGGCCAATGCATTGAGCGGTGCGTATTCGGCGCACGGGAGTGGGTAGAAGCCAAAATGGATTATGATGCGGCACGGTGCTTTGGGTGTGGACTTTGCGTAACCACTTGTCCTGTAAATGCGATCACGATGGTAATGAAACCTGCTTGAACCTGAGATGAGCGCCTTTCGAACGAAAGCGTGCGTTGCGTTGTAAGTCGCCATGATTTTTCGTTTGAAAAACGCTATGTCCCGAAGAGGCAGAAGCCTGGTCCTTTATGGTTTTGATGGTGTTTTTGGAGTGTTATAGGGGTCCCGCGGAAATGAGATACTCGTGCCACGCAGGATGCCGTTTCGGCAGATGGCAAGGGGACGGGCAAAAGGCATCGGCAGCGGTTTTTTGGGGAAGCTCCGGCGTGCTCGATCCAGTCGGTCTGAATCCAAAATCCGGGTTAAAACGCTCAGGTTAGGGGCTATTTTTTCCAAGCGCTTTGCCGGGGGCCGGCCTGCGGAAAACAG
>JAMOVG010000152.1 GCA_027061725.1 Desulfobacteraceae bacterium | reverse complement strand
CGGGGGGGGGGGCGGAAAATAAGCAATTTTGAAACGTAGGCCGATCCGCTGGATGTGGCGCTTCAGGCCGTTTGGAGAGCGCTGCTCGGTAAAAGTCAGCAACTGCAGGGGAAGCTCTTCGGCCGCCGGGACCGGGGCGGGGAATGGTTCCCCGGCACCCGACGGCTTCAGATGCGCACGGCCGCGTAGGCCTGCTGCAGCGATTTCCTGGCCGTGGCAATGGCCGCGTCCTGGTCGGCCGGGTTGTCCGGGCGCGAGCGTCGGAGCACCTTGGCGGCGATGTCGTAGATTTCCATGCCCATGGACTGGCCGCCGCTTTTCTTGAGAAACTCGACCATGTTGTTGATGGAGCGGTCCAGCTGGGGGTCGTAGTTGATGAATCCCATGCACTCCAGGGAGAGGTCCAGGTACTTGCGGGAGACCTCCTGCACGATGCGCCCCACGTCCTGCTCCTTTTTGTCGCGCACCATGTTGACCACGATGCTGGCTTTCATCTCCTCGAAACAGCCGGCCAGCTTGGCGCTCTGCTCCGGCCCCAACTGCCGGAAAGCCTTCTTGAGCTCCCCCATGAACTCCGTCTTCTCGTTCTTCTGGCTGCCCACGGCGCCGTTGATCAGCTCCAGGGCATCCGGGTCGGTGGCGAAAGTGCGCACCATCTTGCGTTGCAGGCAGCTTTTGATGAAGCCGTAAGCGTTCTGGATGGAGGTAACCTGGGGGGTCATGACCACGATCTTACCGCCGGCATAGAGGAAGAAGTCCATGGTGGTATAGGACGTGCCGGCGCCCAGGTCCAGCAGGATGATGTCGGCCGAAAGACGCCGAAGGTGGCCCAGCAAACGTATTTTCTGGGCGAACTTGGGGTTGGCGATGCCCAGGATGTCGTCCGCGCCGCACAGCAGCCTCAGGTTCTCGATGGGGGTGGGGAGCAGCACGTCCTCCAGGTTCTCCACCTGGCGCGTGATGAAGTCCCCCAGGGTGTACAGCGGATAGCGGATGCCGAAAAGGATGTGCAGGTTGGCGCCGCCCAGATCTGCATCCACCAGTACCACGCGGGCCCCGAGCCCCGCCAGGCGGGAGGCCAGCAGCGATGTGAAGACACTTTTGCCGACCCCGCCCTTGCCTCCGCCTACGGCCCACAATTTTCTTCTCAAAACGTCCTGCATGTTTGCCTACCTGCTTTCTGCCTGCATGAAATTGTCCCACAGCGACCAGAGCATCTTGTGGTCCTTGCCCTTGAGTTTGATGAGGTGCTGCAGCCGCTCCTCCTGCCACTCCAGAAGTCCGTCGAATTCCACGCCGATAAGCGTGACCATCCCCTTGTCCGTTTTGATGGTGCGCGCCCAGCGCACAACGGCCAGCAGCAGCAGTTTCTCGCCGCTGGGCTCGGAGAGTTTGAGCTTCATGCGCAGTTCCTGGACCTGCTTGCTGCTCATCCGGCCGTACGGATCTTCTATGCGGATGCACGCGCCGCCCATGGAAATATCCTTGAGGTTGCCCTCAATCCAGAGGTCCCCGAAATCCCGCGAAAAGAGTTTGAACGCCAGGGGGTAGGTGAAGTTGTAGCGGTCGTACCGGCGGGGAGTGAAGGCCTGTTTCCCGTCCGCCGGGGCCGCCTGCGGGGCTGGTTTGTCAGTCATCGCCGGCCCTTTTGTGGATGGAATTCCCGTCGATTCGTTTTTAATCATTCCCCAAAACCTGATTGCCGGTGTCGATGGAAAACGGTCGCGCGCCATTGCCGGGTGGACTTTTTCAGAATCACACCTCCACCGCCAGAAATGTGCTGCCTGCCTGACGCTTAAAATCGGTAGATACGGGGCGGGACTTTAGACTTTAATTGAGGGGCGTCTGAAAACGGCGCGGATCACACGGATGCGGTGATCCTGCAGGTTGCGCGAAACATTGGCGCCCTTTTCGGCGGCTTGTTCTCCCATGAGCAGGCGGGGGGACAGGCGCGGGGCGATTTTTTTCATCTCCCGGTGCCGGGCGACGGATTCGCGCAGCCAGGACAGCGCCGTCGCGCTGATGTCTTCCCAGGAGACTTCTTCGAGGCCCACGCCGGTGGCCTTTTGCCTGAGCACCTCCGGCGCCACCAGGAAACTGATGGCCTCGTTTTCGGCCCAGGGCAGGGGGTAGCGGGGTGCGCCGCCCGGTCCGGCGCATACCTCGTAGAGTGCCAGGCGGCCACCGGGTCGCAGCACCCGCCGGTAACCGTGCAGCAGCCGGCCCTTGCGGGCGATGTTCATCGTGACGTGCTGGCTGAAAACGGCATCGAAACAGGCATCGGCGAAGGGCAGTGCCAGCGCATCGGCCCGGCAGAAGGCCACGGCACCGGACAGCCCGGCCAGATCGGTCAGGCGCCGGGCGCTACGGCAGTATTCGCCGGACAGGTCGAAGGCCGCTATGCGGCAGCCGAACTCCGCTGCCAGGGTGCGCGCCGGGCCGCCTACACCACAGCCGGCATCCAGCACCCGCCAGCCGGGTTTGAGACCGCATAGCCGCCCCAGTTCCCGGGTAGCGCGGCGTCCGCCGATGTGAAACTCGTCAAAGGCCGCCAGCAGGTCCCGGCCGACAGTATCATCGCCCCCGGCGGCCGAGGCCACAGCCTCCAAGATGCGTTTTTCCAGGCCGGCGGAGGCGTAGTGTGCGGTGATGGCGTGGATGTCGGTTTTCACGGTGCCTCAACCAGATAGATGTGCACCTCCCGCGGCCCGTGAACGCCCTCGACCATGACCACCTCGATGTCGGCGGTCTTGCTGGGCCCCGAGATGAGGGTCATGCAGTTGGTAAGGCCCTCGCGGCGTTCTTTTTCATCGAAGGACAGGAGATAACACAGTTCTTTGAAATCGGACAGGATGCGGTCCACGGGAAGGACGGCCACGTGGATCGAGGGCAGCAGGGACACGCTGCGGGCCTGCCCGGGTCGCGTTTTCATCACCAGCGTGGCGGTGTCGGCCAGGCAGAAGTCGGCGCTCGTGACGCCCACCAGCGCATGCGCGGCGGCCCTCACGGTGCGGCGGTGGCGCGCGCGGCCGTCCGGGTC
>JAMOVG010000151.1 GCA_027061725.1 Desulfobacteraceae bacterium | reverse complement strand
TCCCGGTAATCAAGGCATCAGAGAGGCTTCCCGATCTCCCCGACTTCTCGGAGATCCGCGGGGGGCACGAGCACATCCTGCTGGTGGACGACGAGATGGAGATTGTGCGCATGGTCAGGCGCATGCTCCAGAAACTCGGGTATCGCGTGAGCGCATACACCAACAGTGCAGAGGCCCTTGAGATCTTTCGCGAACGCCTCCACGACTTCGACCTGGTCATCACCGACCTGACCATGCCGCTCATGACCGGGGACCGGTTGGCCGAAGAGATGACCGCCATTCGGTCCGATATTCCGGTGATTATCTGCACCGGCTTCAGCCAGTCGATATACGAACTGCGGCAGCGTGCCCCGGGAATCCGGGCGCTGCTGATGAAGCCGGTGATCATGCGGGACCTCTCCGAGGCTGTCCGCAAGGTGCTCGACGCCGAACGGACCGCCTAGCGCCTATCCTGCCGCGCCTGCACGGTTGGCCCCCGCAAGGGCGGATAGCGTCTTTGGCGATGTCGGTGGCTAGATGAGGGGAAAAATGACCTGCGTCAGGTAGTCGAAGTTTGCGCGTACGGCGCTGTTTCCCTCTATCGTTTCCCCGTGTCCAGGCCAGATCGCTTCGACTTCCAGGGAAGCCAGGCGGCGGATGCTGGCCTTGAGAAGGTCCCCGTCGCCGCCCGGAAGATCCGTTCGCCCCAGTCCCTCGCTGAAGACCACGTCGCCCGTGAACAGACCCTTGTACTCCGGCCAGTACAGGCATACCGATCCCGGGGAATGGCCTGGAGTGTGCAGCACCTGCAGCGTGAGCTCATCGAAGCGCAGGTCCCCCTCGGAGATGAAAAAATCCGGACGGATGGCGCCCGGGTCAAAACCGTACATGCCGGCCATGGCCCGACCCTCGCCGTTGAGCAGGCGCCAGTCGGTTTCGTGAATGGCGAAAAGGGTCGGCTTGGCGAAGCGCCGTACGGCTTCGATGTGATCCGGGTGGCTGTGGGTGCAGATTACCAGCTGGATGTCCGCGGGCGAGTAGCCCAACGCGGCCAGTCCACGTTCGACGTGTTCGAAAAGACCGTCGTGGCCGGGATCGATGAGCACCTTGAAAGGGCCGTCGATGAAGTAGGTGTTGCAGTTGTTGGCGGTCAGCGAATTCCACAAAAATGCGTGCAGACGGGCATTGAGCTGCATGGTCCTGTGCTCCTGAGCGGCGTCGCCCCGTGAGGTGCCGCGTGATTTACGGTAAACAGAGATGTCGCCGGAGCGTAAATTAAGAACGCTTGGACGTTAGTCAAGCCGCGGGAAGGCGCGCGCTGTACGGACGGTCGTCAGCCGCTGCGCAGGCGGTCCAGGATCAGCCCGAAAAAGCGGCTTCCCTGCGGAGACCGGTAGCGCCAGCCCAGGTGCACGTGGCAGCCGGAACACAGGCAGATACGCCAGGAAAAACCCTTGAACCAGGTGAACTCGGAGGTTTCCTCGCCGATGGCGATGCAGCCGGCGGCCGTCTGGAAACAGCCGATCTCGAACACGATGCCCTGGGGATTGAAGAAGGTGTGACGAAAGGCGCCGTCCACCATCAGGCGCTGGTCGGGGTAGGTGATCAGCCGGGTGCATTGGCGGCAGAAGAGGGCCTCGCGACGCTGTTCGGAGGCCTGGTCGCGGTTGTCGGGGGCGGATTTGTTCCCGCCGCCGGGAGGGGGCAAAAGGATTTTCAGCCCCAGTGGCGGAGCGACGCGCCCGCTGGGAGGCACTACCCGGGCCGCGGTGTCGGGCTGCAGCTGGAGGCACCCGCCGGTATACGGCCGCTGCGCCGCCGTCATCAGGAGTGCTCAAGAATGCGCACGTCCACGCGGCCCTTCAGGCCCTGCCGGAAATCCTCGGCGTCCCTGCGGCTTCCGACAATGGCACCGAAGTGCATGGGAACCGCGATGGCGGGGCCGATGGCCAGCGCAGCCTCCACAGCCTCCCGGGCATCCATGACATAGGTGCCGGATACCGGCAGCAGTGCGATGTCCGCCGAAATGGACGCCATCTCGGGGATAAAATCCGTGTCGCCGGCGTGATAAATGCGCACCCCTTCGGTCTCGATGACGAAGCCCAGCCAGCCGTTACTCTGCGGATGAAACGGCTTGTCGACATTGTAGGCCGGCACGGCGGCGAAACGCATACTGGCGAGTTCGGTGCTGTCACCGGGCTTCATGATGCGCACGTCGCCGCCGATTTTGGCCGCCGCGTCCTTTGCGGTGAGCACCATCGTTGCATCTGTCCGGATGCTGGCGATGTCCCCCGGGGAACAATGGTCGAAGTGTTCATGGGTAACCAGCACCACGTCCGCCGGCGGACTGTTTTCGGGAAGCTCGTAGGGGTCGATATAGATGGTTCCGGAAGGGGCGTCGATCCGGAAACTGTCGTGCCCCAGCCAGTGGATTTTGCTGAAAATTTTTTCGATCATGGTTGCCTCCGCGGGTTTGAAGAGGACGCTGGGGGTTAGAAGTCTTCGATCCCACTGCCGCGATCGATAAAAGCGGTGATGTTCTCAAGCGCGTTTTCGAGCCCGTCCATGGCCCCAAGGAAACGGGCGAAAACGGGGTCCTCATCTCCCAGATCGCCGGCCGACTGAAGCAGGATCTGGCGGCCGTCCTGAACGAAACACTGGATGCGTTCCTGCATCTGCTTGCGCAGGTAGTGCCGGCGGCGTTCGCGTTCGATGACCGGCATGAGGCGCTGGATGGAGTACTCCACCAGGGCGTCGCGCGGGGCGTTGAGTTCCCTTGCGGCCCGCTCCAGGCTGTCGAGCGTGCGGCGGCTGATGACGTAAGTCTTCTGCACACGTTCGAGCCGGCGGAAACGATCCGGTGCCAGATTGCGGCCGATGGCGCTCAGCGATGCCATGTCGTCGATAAGATGGTCGAAGAGGGACTTCTGCTTGATCCCCAGATGCACCGACACGATACTCAGGGCGTCGATGGCCCGCACGGTAAGCTTGAAGGTCGCCCGCACGGATTGGTGGCCGCGAAGGTCAGAGGACAGAGATTTGGGCAGATCTGCGCTCAGCGGTTCTATGTTGCTGCCGGGCCTGTTGCGCTTCATGGTGGGCCACCCCGGAATTGCTGCATGAAATGCCGGCGCCGGATCGGTGTCCGCCGTCCGGCCTCAGGAGACATCCAGTTCCTCTTTCAGCCAGGCCTTGAGGTCGTCGTCCAGAGCATAAACGCCCTTGAGTTCGCACACTGGCTTCTGAAATCGTTCGGGAAGCTCGAACTTGGCCAGCTCTACGGCTTCCTCGGAGTTGCGTCGGATCAGATAGATAAAATAGGGCTTCGACCAGCAGTTGACCACGAAGTAGGTGGTATGGTCGTCTGCCGAACGGATGACATAGCCGTCCCCGCGTGCCCAGTTGTTGCCCCATTCCAGGTATAACCGAACGGCTTCCTCGGGGGTCATCTCCCAGTTGATGGAATCGATGAGGTCGCGCTGCTGTTTCAGTTCTTCCAGGTCAAACATATCATCCGTCTCCCGTCCCCGGCCGGTCGGCGTGACCCTTCAGGGTACTGTTCAGAAATTAAAAACCTTGGCGTCGGCTGCCATGTCGATCAAATGCGGGCCCCCATCGAGCTGCATGTTGGGGAAAAAACGGGCTTCGTCCAGCCGGCGGTTCTTGGCGCAAGGCGTGCAGATGCCGATTTTTACCTCGTTTTCCACCAGGTACGGCAGGTAGTCGTTGGGGCAGTCGCCAGTGTCGGTTCTGCTGGTCAGATCCCGCCCGGTGTCGGCCCAGCGGACACCACCGTCGATGAAAAAGAGATCCACGTGATGGCCCTTTTGGTGGGCGATGGTGGCGAATTGGAAGCAGCGGGTAGCGGCTTCATTGTCGTCCCTGCCGAGAATGAAGAGAAAATAGGCCATTTTTCGGTCTCCTTTTTTCGGGGTAGATGGATTATCGACACGCGCCGCGCCCGATTGCGCGGCGGCCGCTGACGCCCCCGGCTCCATTTTCCCCTCAGCGGACAGACACTTTAAAAAATACCAAACTGCGCCGTCATCTTCAACCCCAAAATACACCGCTTTGCCCCCGCCGGACGTGCACCACCGCCGGCCTGAGAATCTCTTTCCGCTGGCTTTTCAACGACGCACCACCAAACCTGACGCCCCGCGAAGCCAGGGACGTCCAACCTATGAAAGGGTCACCGGCATCAACCATGCCAGACAGTGCTTGCGATGGCCCTGCAAACAGGCCCTTGACCTATGAACAATGGATGGGATATATTCACTAATTTTAAGACCCGTTCAACCTACAGCGACCACCTCGCCAAAGGCCCTTAGAAATCGGCAGTTTGCCCACCTGCAGCATCCGCGGAGCCATAAGCAGGAGAGCGAATCAGCCGCACCTACAAAAAGGAAAAACACCGTTATGTCCGAGCAGAACGTTTTGATCGAAATCGGAGAGGATCACGTGGCCGTGCTCACCATGAACCGGCCGGAGCATCTCAACACTTTCAACACGCCCTTGGCCATTGAATTGGACAGGGCCCTGAAGGAAATGGACGCGGACCCGCAGGTGCGCGTTATCATTCTGCGGGGTGCCGGCAGGGTGTTCTGCGCCGGCATCGACCTGGACGAGTTCCCCGGCAAGAGCGCACTTGAGTACCGGGAGTGGATTGAACGCATGGAGAAGCCGCTGGAGACCATCCCGCGGATGCGCAAACCGGTGATCGCCCAGCTGCACGGCGTGGCGGCCGCCAACGGCGCCGGCATGGTGGCCGCGGCCGATCTGGCCATCGCGGCCCACAACGCGCGGATGGGGCTGACGGCCATCAACGTGGGGCTCAACTGCATCGGGCCGGTGGTTCCGGTGCGGCGCTCGGTAGGGCAGAAGCGGGCCCTGGAAATGCTGCTTTTCGGAGAGCTCATCAACGCCAAAAAGGCCCTGGAGATGGGACTGGTTAACCGGGTGGTGCCGCTGGACGAACTGGAGAGCGAGACCCGTCGCTGGGCCGCCGACCTGGCCCGGCGAAGTCCCGTTGCCGTCCAGTTGAGCAAGCAGGCTTTCTACGCCGCTGCCGACATGACCTATCAGCAGGCCTTCGATTACATGAACGAGGCTTTTGCCCGCCTGTGCACCAGTGAAGACGCCACCGAGGGCATCCGGGCGTTCAAGGAGAAGCGCCGCCCCCGGTGGAGCGAGCGATAACAAGAGGCACGTAAGGTGTTTAAAAAAGACCTGACCCGCAGATCATTTCTGACGTTTTCCGCCATAGCGGCCGCCGGCATGGCGCTGGACTGGAAGGGGATCGCCTACTGCGCCGAGAAAATGGGCCCCAAGCACCGCTACCCCATGGTGGTGATCGGCGCCGGCCTGGGCGGGCTGTCCTGCGCCGCCTTCCTGGCGAAACACGGCATCCCGGTTACCGTGGTGGAGCAGAAGGGCGTACCCGGCGGCTATGCCACCGCTTTTGACCGTGGACGCTTTCGATTCGATGTTTCGCTGCAGGGAACGTCGGTGCGCGACAGCAGCACCGGCCGGTTGCTCGAAAGGCTCGGCCTGGACAAGGACATCAAGACGGTGCCGCTGCCCGAACTGGCCCGCATCCACATGCCGGGCCTCGACATCTCCATTCCCCAGCGTGACCCGGAGGCCTGCGTAGAGATGCTCAGCCGCCGCTTTCCCGATGAAGCCGACGGCATTCGACAGCTGATCGATTTCATGATCGCCGTCTCCGAGGAGTCCGACCGCTTGCACCGCAACAAGGGGGAGTTCATCCGGGCGCTGTTTCCCATACAGTTCCGGCACATGTGGTCGGTGCGTAAAAAAAGCGCGGCCGATGTCATGAACGACTTCCTGAGGGACGAGTCGCTCAAGAACGTACTCACCGCCCTGTGGGGCTATTTCGGGTTGCCGCCGTCGAAGCTTTCGGGATTCTACTTCGCCAGCGGCGTGGGGGACTACCTGAAAAACGGCTGCTTTTACATCAGGCCGCGTTCCCAGGCCCTGAGCACCCGGCTGGCCGAGAGCATCCAGGCCAACGGCGGACGCGTGCTGTACAACCGCACCGTCGAACGGATACGGGTTGAGAAGGGTGCCGTCACCGGCGTGGTGCTGTCCGACGGAAGTGTTCTTGCGGCACGCGCCGTGGTCAGCAACGCCAGCGCACCGGCCACCTTCAGGCGCATGCTGCCGAAAAGCACGCTGCCCGCCGAGTACACCGCCCGGCTAGAGAGCTACGAGCCGAGCATTTCCACTTTCATTGTCTGGCTGGGGTTGCGGCAGGAGCTGCGTGGGCGCATCCGCGGCTTCAGCCACCACGTCTGCGATGCCTCCGGCCCCGAGCAGGGATACCAAACCTGCCTGCGCGGCGACGTGGAAAAGATGGCCTACACCGTCAACATCTACGACAACCTTTTCGAGGGCTATTCCGCCCCCGGTACCGCCACCGTGCAGTTGCTGGCCTACTGCGGCTATGAGCCCTGGCGTCCCTTTCAGGACGCGTATTTCGCCGGTAAAAAGGACGCCTACGAAAAGGAGAAGGCGCGCTGGGCCCAGGTGCTCATCCGTCGCGCAGAACGGGACGTCATTCCGGGCCTCTCCGATGCCATTGAAGTGCGGGTGGCGGCCACCCCTCTGACCAACTGGCGCTACACGGGCAACAACAATGGCGCCATCTACGGTTTCGCGCAGGACATGAACAATACCTTCATCAACCGCATCGAGAACCGCACGCCGGTAAAGGGCCTCTACCTGGCCGGCGCCTGGGGAAGCCCCGGCGGCGGGTACCGCGGTGTGCTGTGGAGCGGAGAGAACACCTTTCGCGACATGATGGAAGACTGGGCCGCGGGCGACGGATCCTCCCCGGGTGGAGGGCCTGCGCGGCAGGGGTGATCCCCGTCAGGGTTCGCGGTAGAGGGCCAGCGCTCCCGAACGGGCCAGCTTCTTGATGCCGTATGGTTCCAGCAGATTGATGAGGGCATCGATCTTGTCGGCGCTTCCAGTGACCTCCATGATCAGGTGGCGGGTGCCGGTGTCCACCACACGGCCCCGGAAAATCTCCGCGATCTGAAGGATTTCGGTGCGTTTGCCGGTGGAGGTGGTGCGGACGCAGATGAGCGCCATTTCGCGTTTGACGGCCTCGTCGCCGGTCATGTCCCGGACCTTGATGACGTTGACCAGGCGACGCACCTGCTTCATGATCTGCTCGAGTTGATGCGGATCGCTTTTGGTGGTGATGGTAATGCGCGACATGTCCGGGCTGGCCGTGGGGGCGCCGCAGATGGACTCGATGTTGTACCCCCGCCCGGCGAACAGGCCGGAAACCCTGGCGGTCACGCCGGGTTCATTCTCCACCAGCATGGTCAGTGTATGTCTGCCTTCTTTCATGTTTTTCCCCGAGACGTTTCGAGTTGAGAGAATCCGTGAACGTGTTCGTGAATTGTGACGCTTCTTCCGCGGCCTGTCAACGCCCAGTTTCCCCGCAAAGGGCCTGCCAGGCCGATTCCTGGAGCAGAAGAGCGTCTTCGCGCGGCAGGCGGACTTTCGGTTTGCCGTGCATCGCCAGTGCCGCCGGAAGACCCACGGGGCTGCGTTGCTGAAAAAGCCCGTAAAAGACGCAGGCGGCCAGGTAGGCCCCTAGGGCACTGGCATGCCGGCCGTCGCGGTGAAAGAGGGAAAAACCGGGCCGGCGCCGCAGGACCGCCTGCCAGGCGAGGCCCACGGGGGCCAGCAGCGCGCCGAGTTCATCGGCCACGCGGGCGTAGACGTCGGCGATCTGCACCTGGCTGTCCGGCCGGTCCTGCAGTGCCCAGGTCATGTAGAAAACCGTGCGGGCACCCTGACGGCCGATGAGCTCGTGAAGCTTGCGGGCATACTCCGCCAGGCGATCGGGCGCCTCCAGCGGGCCGCCGCTGCGGTCCTGCAGCACCACGTAATCCCATTTCGCCGAGCGGATGCGTGCCCGGGTGGGGAAGTTGTTCCAGTGCCACGCCAGGTCGGCCCCCTCGCCGGTCACCTGATCCGTCAGGATCCGATGGGGTGCCCCCTCGACAGCGCTGAGCTTCTCCAGCATCTCGGGCATGTAGTGCAGGTAGGTGTGGCTGTTGCCGATGAAAAGAACCCGCCGCATACGTTGCTTCCTCCTTGTGGTTCCGGTGGGCGCTATCCCGCCAGGGAGATGAGAAATGCGCCGCAGAATATAATCAGGGCCGCCGACAGGCGGATGGCCTGGTGCTTCTCCTTGAGCAGCCTGCCGCCCATCATCACGGCGAACACGATACTGAGCTGACGAAGGCCCACCACGTAGCTGACCTTTTCCATGGTGAAGGCCGCCAGGATGAGGGCGTAGCCGAACACGCCCAGCAGCCCGTTGGCCAGTATGGTGAGCCGGTTGGCCCGCCAGACGCGCCGGATCATGCCACGCGGCTTGGTCCACAGGATGTAGGGCGTGAAAAAGAGCATTCCGATGGACAGATGCAGAAAGGCAAACGACACGGGATGGATGCGCCCCACCGCCACCTTGTCGACGATGGAATAGGCCGTCACCGACAGCAGTGTCAGGAAAGCATAGCGGGTGGAGCGGTCCGTAAACAGGGCCTGCAGGGGCTTCAGCAGTTCCTGCAGCGTCAGGGACTGCATGTTGATGACGTATATGCCGGCACCCACCAGCAGGATACCGGCGGTTCCCATGGCACTCACCCTCTCGCCCAGAAATACAACCGCCACCAGCAGCACCAGGGCCGGGGAAGAGCGCATGATGGGGTAGACCCGCGACAGGTCGCCGCCCTCATAGGCGCGCGTGTGGAAAATCCAATAGAGAAAGTGGATGAAGCCCGACAGCAGGCAGATGGGAACGATATCCGCGCCGCCCAGTCCGTGGCGCGCCGTTACGGTCACGAAAAGCGGACTGAAAAAGAGCATGCCGAAGATGGAGTACCACCAGAGGAACACCTGCTTGTCCAGGGACTCCTTGGTAAACAGGTTGCGCGTGGCGTGGAAAAGGGCCGAAAGCACCACGAGCAGTATGGCTGTGCTGTTCATATGGAAACGGGGGCCTCCTGTCGATGCGTCGGACCGGCAGGCCATCTATAGCATCCGTCGCCTGAAGATCAAGCCCGAAGTTATCGCTGCGTCTGCATGACGCCCGGGCCGGAATACGCAGGCGTGGTGCGGGTTGCAATTGACAGGCGCCGCTGCCATCGGGTATGCTGGACACCCGAAATACGGCCCTGACAGCGGTACCCGTGCCGGTTTCGCCATCCGCAATCTGCCGTCGAACCGATCCCGAGACAGGAAATGAACATCGTGAGTCATCCCGCTACGCGCGCCATCATCGATCTGCAAAATCTGGCTTTCAATTTTCGAAACATCCGTGACGCGGTCGCCCCGGCCCGTGTGATTGCCGTCGTCAAGGCCGACGCTTACGGCCACGGCGCGCTGGCCGTGGCCAACCATCTGGCCGAAGCAGGGGCCGACCTGTTTGCCGTAGCGCGGCTCGATGAGGCGCTGGAACTGCGCGACAGCGGCTTCCTGCGGCCCATCCTGCTCTTCGGCCGGTTGTTCGCCCATGAGATCCCGGTGGCCGCCGGGGCCGGCCTGCGGATTTCGGTCTTCGACCCCCGGGACGTGGACTGGATCGAGGCCGCCAGGGTCGATGAACCCGTGCCGGTGCACGTCAAGGTGGACACCGGCATGGGGCGCGTGGGGGTTTTGTGGGAGCAGGCACCGGAGCTGTTCGAGCGCCTGCGCAAATGCGGGCGATGCGTCGTGGAGGGCGTCTATTCGCACTTTGCGACCTCGGACGAGGCCGACAAACGCTATGCCGAGCTGCAGCTGCGGCGTTTCAATGATCTTCTGGAAAAGCTGGAAGGGGCGGGTCTGCGCCCGCCCATGGTGCACATGGCCAACAGCGGCGCCGTGCTCGACATGCCGGACAGCCGCTTCGACGCCGTGCGCCCCGGCATCATCCTTTACGGGCACTACCCCTCCGGTGAAACCAGCCGGTCCATCGCGCTGCGCCAGGTGATGACGCTCGAGACCCGCGTGAGCCACGTGCGCCGGCTGCCGGCCGGGTTTCCCATCAGCTACGGCCGCCGGTACACCACCTGCAGCGAAACCCGCGTGGCCGTGCTGCCCATCGGTTACGCCGACGGGGTGCGGCGGGCGCTCACCAACCGGGGGCACGTGCTTATCGGGGGGCAGACCTATCCCATGGTGGGCACCATCACCATGGACCAACTGGTGGTGGAGATCGGAGAGGGCGCGGTTTCGGTGGGCGACCGGGCCGTACTGTGGGGGCGGGACGGCCGGCGCAGTATCCAGGCGCTGGACGTGGCCGCCGCCATCGACACCATTCCCTACGAGCTGACATGCGGCGTAACGCGCAGGGTACCGCGCGTCTACGCGGGAGGCACGCATGGCGGATAGCCCCTTAGCGGCGCGCATCGTCGCGGCACCGGAGCTGGATTGCCTGATGGCCTGCCCGGGGTGCGACCTGCTGCTGGAAGAGGTGCCGCTGGAGCCGGGGCAGGTGGCCCGCTGCCCGCGATGTGATACACGGCTGCGCCTACCGCGCAGAAATACCGTCAGCAACACGCTGGCCATGAGTGCCAGCGGCCTCCTGCTGTACCTGCCGGCCATTCTGCTGCCGCTGATGACACTGGACACCATCGGCATGAGGGAGAGCGCCAGTATCGTCGACGGAGTGATCGGGTTCTACCGCCAGGGATACCTGCTGGTGGCGCTGATCGTGCTGCTGACCAGCGTGCTCTTTCCACTGGTGAAGCTTTCGCTGATTTTCGCCATTTCCGGGCTGCTCAAGCTGGGGCGGTTTCCCCGGGGCACCGCCAGG
>JAMOVG010000150.1 GCA_027061725.1 Desulfobacteraceae bacterium | reverse complement strand
TATATTTACGATGCCGATGGCATCGACCACGGGAAACTGGCGTTCGTCAAACGCTTGAAGAACATTCGCCGCGGCCGCATTGAAGAGTACACCGAGAAGTATCCCTCGGCCGAATACCGGCCGCTGCATGAGGCCATGGACCACAATCCGCTGTGGAAACACCGGGCCGAGTGCGCCTTTCCGGCCGCCACCCAGAACGAAATCAACCTCAGGGACGCCTACCACCTGATCAACAACAACGTGCGGCTGATCTGCGAATGCGCCAACATGCCCTGCACCACCGAGGCGGTAGACATCTTCCAGAAGAAAAACATCCTGTACGCCCCCGGCAAGGCCGCCAATGCCGGCGGCGCCGCCGTGTCCGGTCTGGAGATGACCCAGAACAGCACCCACCTGCCCTGGAACCTGGAGGAACTGGACCGACGCCTGCAGATGATCATGAAGAACATCCACGACACCTGCCTGGAAGCCGCCAAACGCTACGGCTGTGCGGGCAACTACGCCGTAGGAGCCAATATCGCGGCCTTCAGCAAGGTGGCCGACGCCATGCTGGACCAGGGCCTGCTCTGAAAGGCGACCGCGACCGCACCATGAACGAAACCGGCACGAGTGGCGACCGACGGCCCCACCGCCGGAAGAAACCACCGGCAGCTTCTCTCTTCATGCGCCGGTTGATTTCCGCAAATCGCCTGGAAGATGATGGGTTTTCCGAATGGTTGTTTTATCCGGGCATGTTCTTCCTGGATAGAAACAAGTGGTGGGGAGACGGCGGACCACGGCAGGCGCCCCACGAGGGGGTCGACTTCTGCTTCTACCGCACGTCCGCGACCGACCACCGGCGCCTGCAGCCACAGGCCCGCATCCCGGCCGTGGCGGCCGGTCGTGTGCTGGCCATCATCGACGACTTCCTGGGAAAATCCATCATCATGCACCACCCCGTCCTGGAGTGGGGAAAGGACCGCGTCTGCACCATCTTCGGTCACACCGTGCCGCTCGCAGGCCTTTCGGCGGGCGAACCAATCGCGGCCGGTGAGATTGTCGCCCGGCTGGCGGCCTGCACCCGGTCCCGTGGCCCCGGACCGCATCTGCATGTGTCGCTGGCCCTGATCGACCGGCGGCGGACCGGCAAAGAACTCACCTGGCCGGCGTTGTCCAGGTCCAGGGCAGCGTTGTTCCTGGATCCGATAAATCTTATCATGGAACATCCGCCCCACCGCAAGGCTTTCAAAACCCAGGCAGAACCCAACAGGCGCAACCATATTTGACGGAAGCGTTTGGCATTTTATCTTGTCCAATGCAAAAAACAGCCCTTTGTAAAAAACCGCATAGACCGATGTCGCTTGATCCACCCAAAATCTAAAGTTCAGGAGGGGGTCACCCGAGCAGTCTGGCCACGCAAGAGGCCAGCATGCTGAAGCACAGGGCGCACCACACGTAGCACATGGCAATGGCCGTACGAAACTTGAGGGGACTCGGCCCGCGTTCAACCCAGCCGCGCATGTAGATCCTTCCAGACCGCTCTGCGCGCAAGGCGTGGTAGGGCATGTACAGGGCAACGCCCAGGGAAACCAACAATGCCGCGGCCGCGACACCGACGGATTCGGTCTTGAGCGGCCCCAGGAAAAGCCGGCTTGCGAGGATGCCGATCACGGCGGCTGAAACCGTTGCCAGTACGTGTGCCATGGTGGAGAAATATCCGGGGTTTTCCGGCGCCCCGTTGCGGGGTCGGCCGGCAGCTGCACACCTGTATCGGCCGTTTCGGGGCGGTTCTTGAGCGGGCGGCGCCGTCCCGACGATTCCGGCGAGCCGGAAAAAGGCCCGCAGGAGCGTGCGGCAAATCAGGGGCCGGGATCCGATCCAGTTGTCGGGTGCGCTGGCGGAGATGTCTGTCTGCCGTGTGTCACTTTCCCGAGACGGCAGCGCCCGATGCAGCGGCACGGGTCTGCAGGTGGATGCAGTGGGCCAGGCAGACGTTGTCGGCGCAGGCCGGCAGCAGTCCCCGGTCGAGGCGGTGATGGCAGAGGTTGCACTTCCAGGCCACCCCGGCCTCGTCATCCAGGCCGATGGCACCGTAGGGACAGGCCTCCAGGCAGGCGCCGCAGCCCGTGCACGGGTCGCGGTCCAGGATCACGATGCCGTCGGACCGGACCGTGATGGCCTCCACCGGGCAGGCGTCGGCGCAGGGGGGATCTTCACAGTGCCGGCAGACGGTGACACCGAAGAGCACCTGCATGCGGCCGCCGATTTCGCGGGGAGCGTCTTCGTGAATGCGAATGAGCTTGACCCCGGCCGGCGCCCGGTTCTCCTGCTTGCAGGCCACCTCGCAGGTCTTGCACCCCCAGCAGTAGAACGCGTCGATGAACAGAGACGGTTTTTGCATCACGATGCCCCCTTTCCGTCTTCCGGTGCAATGCGGCACAGCAGTGTCCGCACGCTGGTGGCCCCCATGGCCGGGTCGCAGCTTTCATAGGCGTTGTCGGTGAGCAGGTTGATGTTGGACTCCGCCCACCCGTGACCCGGATCTCTCTTCTCCGGAAACCACCAGGCGTGCTGTGCGGAGACGATACGCGGGTCCATGCCGGCAAAGAGCCACGCCCGCTGGCGCACCCGTCCCCGCGGCGATTCGATGGTCACCCAGTCCCCCTCGCGGATGCCCTCCCGCCGGGCGGTTTCCGGGTGGATCTGGACCTCCGGGTCGGGGTGCAGCTCGCGCAGCCAGGGAACCTGCCGGTTCTCGGTGTGAAAGAACCCGGGCTGGCGTGCGCCGGTGATCAGAATGTAGGGGTAGTCTTTAAAGAGCTCCGGCGTGCTGACCGGGCTCTCGGGCGGTTCGCGATAGGTGGGCAGCGGATCGCAGCCCCACTTTTCCAGCATCGTGGAGTACAGCTCGAATTTGCCGGTGGGAGTGGAAAAACCGCGGGTCTTGTACTTCTGGTATTCGACCTCCCCGCGCACGTAGTCCATTTGCTCAAACTCCTGCCAGGTGATGCCCATGGGTTCCAGGATCCAGTCCAGGGCCTGTTCGAAGTTGTCCCACCAGTGCTTCCCCTGTCCCACCCGGTGGGCCAGGTCGTTTAGCATCTCGTGGTCCGAGCGGCACTCGCCCACTTCGATGACCTTGCGGCGCGGCAGCAGGTAGCCGTGCCGCTTCCAGAAGTCCCCGATGTAGTCCATCTCCAGCCAGGTGGCGGCCGGCAGTACGATGTCGGCCATCTCGGCCGTGGGCGTGATGAAAAAGTCGCTCACCGCCATGAAGTCCACCCGCTCCAGGGCCCGGTAGACCTCGCGGGCGTTGGCGCGTGTGAGCAACGGGTTGGAGCTGATGAAAAACAGCATTTTGACGGGATAGGGCTCTTCTTCCAGGATGGCGTCCCACACGCACTTGGGGTTGATGATGGCAAAATTGCCGGCCAGCCGGAAACGGTCCCCCCCCAGGCGCTTGCGGCGCTGGCTTTCGGGCAGGTCCCTGTGCGCGCCGAACTGCCCCACGTTGCGGATCCTGGGGGTGCGGAAGAGCACCTGGCCGCCGGGGACGTCGATGTTGCCGGTGAGGCCCATCAGAAACATCAGCAGGCGGTCGTTGTCGGCACAGTTGACCTGCTGCTCGATGGCCACGCCCCACTGGATAGCCGCCGGCTTGGTGGCGGCAAAGAGGCGCGCCGCCTGCCGGATCTTCTCGGCCGGCACCCAGGTGATCTCTTCCACCTTCTCCGGCGGATACGCTTGCACCCGCCGGCAGAAAGGCTCCCAGCCGTGCACGTGGTTCTCGACGAACGCATGATCGTAGAGCTTTTCGGTCACGATCACGTGCAGCATGCCGTAGGCCAGAGCGGCGTCGGTGCCGGGCCGCAGGGGCAGCCAGATGTCGGCCCGCGAGGCAATGCGCGTCAGCCGCGGATCCACGGCGATAAGCTTTGCGCCCCGGTTCAGGCTCACCGAGAAAGGCTCCCCCTTGTAGCAGTCCGGGTTGCTGATCACCAGGTTGTTTCCCCACACCATGATGCAGCGGGGATGGTTCTCGTAGTCCACGATGGGGTTGGTGCCGCAGGTGAGGATGCTGGTGGCGATGCGCGGCCCGTAGCAGAAGTGGCCGGCCGTGAGTACGTTGGGCGTTCCCAGGTAGTTGGCGAAACGGTAGATGACGGCCTCGTTCTCCCGGCCGGTGCCGTACCCCATGACAATGGATTCGGCACCGCAGTCGGTTTTGTAGCGCAGCATACGCTCGGCGATGGTGTCCAGAGCCTGGTCCCAACTGATGCGCTCCCAGCGCCCGCTGCCCTTGGGGCCGATGCGCCGCACCGGGTGAGTCAGCCGGTCCGGGTGGTAGGCCAGCTGGGCCGATGCCAGCCCCTTGCTGCACAGGGTGCCGTGGTTGATGGGACAGTCCGGGTCGCCGGCGATCTTCTCCACCCGCCCCTTGCGGGTGTAAACCAGTACGCCGCACCCGCCGTGGCACATGCGGCAGTGGCTCCGGACGACCCGGTCATAGCCGTAGACTTCCATTTCCCGCTTTACATTGGCATGGGTGAGGTCGGTCACTTTTCGGTCCTCCGGTACGCAAAAGGTTTATAGGTTCGAGGGGCGGGTCAGACGACTTGCCGGGGCCCTGTCAACGCGGGGCGCGATAGGCGATCTCGCCGTCCACCACCGTCATATAGACCGCGGCCTCCAGCCACCGCTCCGGCGGCAGGGAGAAGAGGTCCTGCTCGAAAACCGTCAGGTCGGCCCGGCGGCCCGCCGCAATGAAACCGAGGTCGTCTTCCCGCCCCGCCGTCCAGGCCGCCTGGCGCGAAAACCCGGCCAGGGCCTCTTCCAGAGAGAGCCGCTGGTCCGGGAACCACCCGCCGGGGGGCTCGCCCCGCCGGTCCTGGCGGGTGACGGCGGCGTACAGCCCGAACAGCGGGTTAATGGGTTCCACCGGCGTGTCGGATCCGAACTGCACCGGGATGCCGGCCGCTGTGATGGTCTTCCAGGCATAGGCATTGCGGCAGCGTTCAAGCCCCCACTTCTCTTGGGCCGGCTTCCAGTCGGTGTCCACGAAGACGGGCTGCACCGAAGCCGTGATGCCCAGGCGCTGCATGCGCGAAAGATCCTCCGGCCGGAAGAGCTGAACGTGTTCGACGCGGTCCCGGTGCGGCCCCGGGTGCTGCTGCCGTGCCGCCTCGATGGCATCCAGCACATTGGTCAGGGCGGCGTCGCCGATGGCGTGCACGGCCACGTCCCAGCCGGCGGCATAGGCCGCCCGGATGTGATCCCGCAGGGCCGCCGGCGCCAGCACCGCGATGCCCCGGTTTTCGGGGCTATCGGCATAGGGTTCGTGCATCAGGGCCGTGGAAGCGCCCATGGAGCCGTCCGCAAAGAGCTTGACGTGGCCGAACCACAGCCGCTCGCTGCCGGCGCCCGGCGCCAGGCCCCGCTCGCGGGCCTCCGCCAGGTCCTCGGGGCGGATGAGGTGGTAGACGCGCATTTTCAGCCGCCCGCGGCGGTCCAGGCGGTCGAGGACCTTCCAGTCGGCCAGGTGCTCGCAGGTGTGCACGCCGGCAAGGCCGGCAGACAGGGCCGCCTCCTGGGCGGCCAGCGCGGCGTTGTCCAGTTCTTCTTCGGTGGGTTCCGGGATGTGGTCACGGATGAGTTCGATGGCCTCCAGGATCAGTCCCGAGGGTTCCCCGTCGGGCATACGTTCGATACGGCCGCCCTCGGGGTCCGGCGTGTCGCGGCCGATGCCGGCCTCTTTGAGCGCCAGCGAGTTGACCCACACGCTGTGACCGCAGGCACGAATCATGGCGGCCGGGTTGTGCGGCGTGATGTCGTCCAGGTCGGTACGGGTCGGCTGCCGCGGCTGCTCCCACTTGTGGTGGTCCCAGCCTCTTCCGATAACCCATTTGCCCGGCGGCATTTGCTTTGCTTTCCGCGAAACGGCTTCGCGGCAGGCCTCCAGCGAGGGCAGGTCGCGAAGGTCCACCCACTGGAAAGTGCGCCCCAGGCTGAGAAAATGGGTGTGGCTGTCCACCAGGCCCGGTACGACCAGGCGTCCGGGAAGCGAAAGCACTTCCCAGCTGTCGTCTGTGACCGCCCGGACGTCTTCGTCTGCGCCCACGGCGACAATGCGGCCGCCGTCCACGGCCAGGCCCTGGGCCCAGGGACGGGCGGAATCGCCGGTGAATACGCGTGTGGAGAGAAATGCCGTTTTCATGAATTTACTTCCCCTGACGGGTGAGGTGTGGATCGAGGATATCCCGCAGGCCGTCCCCGAAGAGATTGAGCCCCATGACGGTGATAAAGATGGCCAGCCCCGGAAAGATGGAGATCCAGGGCGCCGTGAAGAGCTGCTCGCGGGCCGTGGCCAGCATGGCGCCCCAGCTGGGGGTGGGTGGCTGGGCGCCCAGTCCCAGAAAGGACAGCGAGGCCTCCAGCAGAATGGCGTACGCCACGCCCAGGGTGGCAATCACCAGGATGGGCCCGGTGATGTTGGGCAGGATCTGGGTCAGCATGATGCGGGCCCGGCCGTAGCCCAGGGCGCGGGCCGCCGTTACGTAGTCCAGCGAGCGGCTCGAGAGCACCTGCGAGCGCGTGATGCGGCAGGTGTAGGACCAGTTGGTCAGCCCCAGGGCGATAAACACGTTGAGCAGCCCCGGCCCCAGCAGGGCCATGATGGCCAGCGCGAAGATCAGCGCCGGGATGGTCAGCATGATGTTGGTGACCCCCATCACCAGGTCGTCCCACCATTTGCCGAAGTAACCCGCCGTGAGCCCCAGGATCACGCCGATGAACGTGTTGATCACCTGGCTGAGCAGTCCGACGGCCAGGGAGATGCGCGACCCGTAGATCACGCGCGAGAAGATGTCCCGCCCGTAGTTGTCCGTACCGAACCAGAACTGCGCGCTGGGCGGCTCCTCGGAGACCATCAGGTCGGCGAAGTCGACGGGGTCGTACGGCGCCAGCCAGGGGGCAAAGACCGCCATGCCGATCACCAGGCTGGTCAGCAGACCGCCGATTACCAGGCTGGGGCGACGGCGCAGTTTCTTGAAAAAATCGCTCATTTGTACTCGATGCGCGGGTCGATAGCGGCGTAAAGCAGGTCCACCGCCAGGTTGACGACCAGGAAAACCACGATGATCACCAGGATGCAGCCCTGGGTAACGGGGATGTCCCGCTGGAAAATGGAGTCCACCAGCAGCGACCCGATGCCCGGCCAGGAGAAGAGCTTCTCCACGATGACGGTCTGGCCCATGAGCGCCCCGAACTGCAGGCCGGCGGTGGTCAGCACCAACACCATGGTGTTGCGCAGCACGTGCTTGCGGTTGATGCGCAGTTCGCTCAGCCCCTTGGCGTGGGCCGTGCGGATGTAGTCGGCAGTCAGCACCTCCACCACGGCGGCGCGCGTGGTGCGTGCCAGCAGCGCCATGTAGCCCACCCCCAGGGTCACGGCCGGCAGCAGCAGGTGTTTGAGGTCCCCGCCGCCGTAGCCCGTGGTGGGCAGGATGCGCAGCACCACCGAGAAAAAGTACATCAGCAGCAGCCCCAGCCAGAACTGCGGGATGGAGACCCCTGACACGGCCCCCACCATGGAGGCCGTGTCAAGCAGCGACCCCTGGCGCAGGGCGGAAAAGAACCCCAGCGGGATGCCCACCCCCACGGCGATGGCCATGGCCATGATGGCCAGCTTGAGGGTCGGCCAGACGCGCTGGCCCACCAGGCGGTTGACCTTCTCGCGGCGCAGAAAGGAGACCCCCAGGTCGCCGGTCACCAGGTCCTTCACGTAGAGCAGGTAGCGCTGGTACAGCGGCTTGTCCAGGCCGAACTGCCGGCGCATGGTCTCCATGACCTTGGCGTCGACCTCCTTGCGCAGCCCGCCGGCCATCAGGGTGGCGTCTCCGGGAAGCACGTTGAGCAGCAGGAACATGATCAGCGTGATCACGAAGATGGTGGGGATGAACTGCAGCAGTCTTCGCAGGGCGTATGCAAGCATGCTCGGGCTCGCCATCCGGGTTTATCGGGTTTTCGGAATCCGGCGGACGGCCCACCGGTCTGCACCGGGCGCCGTCCGCCGGAAATACGGCCTATTTTTCATTGGCGCGCGGAGAGCTGTCGTCGATCCAGATGTCCATGAGGTCCTGGTACATCATCTCCACGGCCACCGGCTGCACACCGTGCACCCAGGGCTGGTAGGCCATGATGGCCTTGTTGTAGTTGAAGAACCACACCGGCGCGTCGTCGCAGAGCATGGCGTCGGCCTGGCGCAGCAGCGCCATCTTCTTTGCCGGGTCCCGCTGCCGCGCAGCTTCGGTCAGCAGCTTGTCGTAGGCCGGGTTGTGGTAGTTGGCGTAGTTGCCGGAGCTGCGGGGGTTGCTCGAACTCCAGCGCATGAGCGCCACCAGCGGGTCCGGTCCGGAATCCAGCGACCAGATCAGTGCCTGGAAATCGCCGGCCTTGGCGCGTGCGGCCATGGCGGCCCCCTCCATCTGCTGGATCTTGACCGTGATGTTGATCTTCTTGAGGTAGGGCATGATGGCCTCCACCACTCCCACGCCCCAGGACTTGTTGGCCGTGCCGATGCACTCGAAGGTGAAGCCCTTCTCGTAGCCGGCCTCTTTCATGAGGGCCTTGGCCTTGGCCGGGTCGTAGGTGTAGGCCTTGGCGGTAGGCTTGAAAGCCGGCGGCAGGAAGCCCTTGCAGGGGAAGGCCTTGCCCTTGAGCAGCTTGCGGATGATCAGATCCGAATCGATGGCGTAGTTGATGGCCTGGCGCACCTTCTTGTTCTGGAAGGGCTTATAATCCAGGTTAAAGACCATCAGGCGCGTGTACATCTCGGCCACCTCGACCATGTGCTTGGAGATCACGGGGTCTTTCTGGTACTGCGGGTACTGCGCGGCCCCCACGATGGTCATGTCCAGTTCCTTGGCGCGGAAGGCGATGTCGCGCGCGGCGCCCTCGCCCATGATCTTGATCACCAGCTTGTCGGTGTAAGGACGGTCCTTCAGGTAAAAATCCGGGAACTTCTGGAGCACCACCTCGCTGCCCCGCACCCACTTGACGAACTTGTAGGGGCCGTTGCCCACCGGGTTGGTGCCGAAATCGTCTCCCATCTTCTCCACCACGTCCCGCGGCAGGATGGCCACGTTGGGGTCGTAGAGCGAGTACGCCAGGTCCACCGGCTCGGCCAGGGTGATCTGCAGGGTGTAGTCGTCGATCTTCTTGAGGCCCGAAATGTGATCGGCCTTGCCCTCTTCAACCGCCTTGGCCCCCTTGATGACGCGGATGTAGCGCGCGCCCGAAGCCGCCGTCTTGGGGTTCATGATGCGGTTGAGGCTCCAGATGACGTCGTCCACGGTCATGGTGCGGCCGTTGTGGAATTTGACGTTCCTGCGGAAGTGCAGCGTCCACACCAGGCCGTCCTTCGAGACATCCACTTTCTCGGCCAGGTCGGGCGTGGGCTTGTTTGCGGCCGGGTTCCACTTGTAGATGCTGCGGTGGATGTTCTTGATCACCAGGGCGTCCTGGGTGCGGGCGGTCTTGTGGGGGTCCAGGGTGCCGATGTCACCGCCGTAAGGGGCCATGGACACCAGCGTGCCGCCGGCGCGGGCCGCCAGCGAGGGCCCCGCCGTCACGCCCGCCAGAACCAGCAGGCCTGCCAGTAAAAAGCACAGTCTCTTCATGATGCTCCTCCTTTCTGCTTCCTTTGAGACAACTTCCGCGGCCGCGGGAACCTCGGCGGTTCCGCCCCGCGGCGAAAAGCGGGCCGCGCTCGGCCCGCGACAACGCTCCGCTCAGTGCACCGGCGCCGGAAAGTCATCGATGACGATCTGGCCGCGGTCCAAGTCCGCCAGGCGCATCACGGCTTATCGATATCGAACAGACTCTCGATGTTGTCCCGGAAACTCATGTTGCGAACCCCTGATAGGCACGACCTTTCAAACCCGGTTAACGGGGTACGCTTTCATGACCGCACGTACCCGGTGTTCGCTGTCTTCGGGCATGGGTATCGTTCCGGCTCCGGCGATGCCGGGAAGCGTCCCGGGAAAAAGGGTACCGGGGATCACGATCTCCAAAAACGGTGCTCGGGGTCTGTGGATGAAGGCATTTTACACGCCCCCCCCCCGGTGTCAACCTTCTGATGGCGGCACTTGCCCCCACCAAGAGACCCCAAGGCAATCGCAAGCAGCCGTTGGCATGCGTGCTGCAGGCGCCCTTCGCGATCCGGGTCTGTCCATGCGCGAGGGGCGGGCAGGCATCGGCTGTGCGCAGTTGGAGAACCGGCGGGAAAAAGATGCGCAGGCCGGCGGCGCGTAAAGAAAGGCGAGCTGTCTGAGCGCAGCGAGTTCTCGCCTTTCAGCGCCGGCGGCCGGAGCATCCCCGCCGGGGCTCACGGAGCGCAGACGACCCCTGCCCGCACCGGGTCCCAGGCGGCAGTCCCGACGTCCCGCCAGCGGCAGCGATTATCTGCGATTGCCCCGCCGGGAGACCGCTTTGCTGTTGACAACGGCCGCCAACTGTGGATCAGTAGGCGGCGGATCCCGGCGTGCACCCCGGACATCACCCCGCTAGGAAAATCAAACGAGGCCATGGACACTGCGGCAAGCCGACACCTGCTGGATGTGCAGGAACTCAGGACGGTCTTTCACACCTTCGACGGCACGGCCCGTGCCGTGGACGGGGTCTCTTTCCATGCCGACCACGGGGAGACCCTGGGCATCGTGGGCGAAAGCGGCTGCGGCAAGAGCGTCTCGGTGCTTTCGGTCATGCGCCTGATCAAGGATCCGCCCGGACGCATCGAGGGCGGCCGCATCCTGCTGGACGGCACCGACCTGTTGTCGCTGTCGGAGCACGCCATGCGCACCATCCGGGGCCGCCGCATCTCC
>JAMOVG010000149.1 GCA_027061725.1 Desulfobacteraceae bacterium | reverse complement strand
GCCTTGAGGGCCGCAGAGGCGGCGCACTCGTTCTTGCCCAGGTCCATGTTGTCGGCCTCTTCCTCGTCGACTTCCAGCAGACCGGCGTTGATCTCGCGGATCTTGGCGTACTCCTCGGGCTGCGGACGCATGTTCTGCTTGATGAAGGAAAAGAAGGTTTCCTCGTCACGCACCCCGTAAATCTCGGCGTTGTTCGCGATGACCTGCTCCAGCGGGGCCCGAAAAACCAGGTCCTCGTCCGCCTCGCGCCAGTCCATGTAGTGACCCGGCAGAACGATCAGCGAACGGTCCCACGTGAGAATCTTTTCGGTCATGGTGGCAAACAGCAGTTTGGACCACTGCTCGGCCTTGCCGCCCAGGTCCGGGCGTCCAATGGAAAGGATGAAAACCGCGTCTCCCGAGATCAGGTAACGCCCGTCCACCAGGTAGCTGGTGCTGCCCGGGGTGTGGCCCGGGGTGTGGATGGCGCGCACCTCGGGGCCGCCGCCGGTAAAGGAAAAGACGTCGCCGTCGGACACCGGCGTGTAGGGAAAACGCGCCCCCTCGAAGTCCTGCTGCGGGGCCACGATCTCGGCGCCCACCTCCCGGCGCAGCCGGTCGCTGCCCGAGATGTAGTCGGCCTGGCGGTGGGTCTCGAAGGTGCGCGTGATGGCGCAGCCGCGCGCATCGGCGAAACGCCGGTAGGCATCCGTGTTCTTGGCCGGGTCAAAGACGAACATCTCTTTTCCGGACACCAGCGCGTAGCTCAGCGAGGCCTTGCCCGGGCGACGGAACTGGTGCAGCTCCCAGCCGTCGCCTTCGCCGGCCTTGGCCGGCGCCAGCAGGTTGCCCCAGGTGCGAATGCCGCCCTGGAGATAGGACACGTCGTTGTAGCCGTGCTTCTCGAGAATCTCGGCAACATATTTGGCGGAGCCCTCCTTTGCGCACACGATGCGGATCTTCTTGCCCCGCGGCACCTTGGCCACGCTTTCCTCCTCGAATTCCATGAACTCGAAGTAGGCCACGTTGATCATGTCGAAAGGATAGGGGCCCTCCACTTTGAAGCGGTCGAACTCCTCGTCGTTTCGGACGTCCAGCAGCAGAAAATCCTCCCGCGCCGTCAGGGCCGCAAACAGCGCTTCAGCACTGTAGGATGATACAGCCATGGGGTTCTCCTTTCTTATACGAGAAGAGCCAACTTCGGCTGAAATTGGCTCCCGGGTCGTGCATCACGGCGGCCGCAACGGGAAGGCTGCAACCCCTTTTCACGGCCGCCGTATCGAAACGGATCGGTTACTTGCCTTCCATCATGGCCGCGATGTCTTCATCGACCGTGCTGATGGGCTTGATGTCGAACTTTTCCACCAGCACGTTGGCCACAGCCGGCGACAAAAACGCCGGCAGCGTCGGCCCCAGACGGATGCCCTTGACACCCAGGAACAGCAGGGCCAGCAGCACGGCCACGGCCTTCTGCTCGTACCAGGCGATGTCGTAGGAGATGGGCAGGTCGTTGATGTCGTCCAGCCCGAAGACCTCCTTGAGCTTGAGGGCGATCACCGCCAGGGAGTAACAGTCGTTGCACTGCCCGGCGTCGAGCACCCGGGGGATGCCGCCGATGTCGCCGAGATCCAGCTTGTTGTAACGGTACTTGGCGCACCCGGCGGTCAGGATGACGGTGTCTTTGGGCAGCTTCTGGGCCACCTCGGTGTAGTATTGTCTGGACCGCTGGCGACCGTCGCAGCCGGCCATGACGATGAAACGCTTGATAGCGCCGGACTTGACGGCGTCCACCACCTTGTCGGCCAGGGCCAGCACCTGGTTGTGGGCGAACCCGCCCACAATCTTACCGGTCTCCAGCTCTTCGGGCGGCTTGCACTGCTTGGCCAGCGCGATGATCTCGGAGAAGTCCTTGCTGCCGCCCGCGGGGCGATCGGCGATGTGCTTGGCGCCCGGGTACCCGACCACGCCGGTGGTGAACAGGCGGTCGAGATAGGTGTTGTTTTTTTTCAGGGGCACCAGGCAGTTGGTGGTCAGCAGGATCGGACCGTTGAAGGACTCGAACTCCTTGTTCTGGTGCCACCAGGAGCTGCCATAGTTGCCCACGAAGTGGTCGTATTTCTTGAAGGCCGGGTAGTAGTTGGCCGGCAGCATCTCGCCGTGGGTGTACACGTCCACGCCGGTGCCCTCGGTCTGCTTGAGTAGCTCCTCCATGTCCTTTAGATCATGGCCGCTGATCAGGATGCCGGGGTTGCCGCGCACACCGATGTTCACCTCGGAGATTTCAGGGTTGCCGTAGGCGCTGGTGTTGGCCTCGTCCAGCAGGGCCATGGTGGTGACGGCGGTCTCTCCGCATTTCATGACCAGTCCGACCATTTCGTCCACGGACAGGTCCTTGGTGGTGGAGGCCAGGGCTTCCATCAGGAAATTGTAGATCTCGTCTTTTTCCTTGCCCAGCACGGCGGCGTGCTCGGCGTAGGCAGCGACGCCCTTGAGGCCGATGACCAGCAGTTCTCGCAGTGAACGCACGTCTTCGTTTTCCGTGGCCAGGACACCCACGGACTTGGCTTTTTCGGCGAACTGCGCCGGATCGTCGGAAAACCAGGTGGCGGCATCGTGCTGCGGTGCGAACGTTTCCCCCTTGGCACTGCAAGCCTCATCGACCCGCTTCTTGAGAGCGTCACGGCGCTGCAACGCCTCCCGGATCAGTGCCACGAAGCGGTCGTCAGCCCAGTTGGCGTTGGTGATCGTGGCGAAAAGTGCCTGGCAGGCGAAAAACCCATTGTCCTGG
>JAMOVG010000148.1 GCA_027061725.1 Desulfobacteraceae bacterium | reverse complement strand
GGAGCAGGTCCAGGTCCAGAACCTGGCGGCCGACGCGGCCACCCTGGCGGTGACCTTCAAGGGCGACGGACCCGCGCTGGCCGAGGCGCTGATGCGCCAGACATTCACGGGCTTCGGAATTCGCATCGGAGAAGTGCTTCCCGACAGCCTGCAGGTTCAGCTGACTCCGGCGGCCGGCGGACAGGCCCAGTGAAGCACCGTGCTGCCTGTTAACATCCCCAACATATTGACGGTATTGCGGATACTTTTGACACCGGTGTTCGTCATCCTGCTCATCCGGGAGAGCTACCTGCCCTGCCTGGCGGTTTTTTCGGCAGCTGCCGTGACCGACGGGCTGGACGGCTTTCTGGCGCGCACCCTGAATCAGCGCACCACCCTGGGGGCCTACCTGGACGCCATCGCCGACAAGCTGCTGCTGGCCACGGCCTATGTTTCCCTGGCCGTGCTGCAGATGATCCCGGCCTGGCTGGCGGTGGTGGTGATCAGCCGCGACGTGGTCATCGTTCTCGGGGTGCTGGTTATTGCCATCAGCGGCGTGGGTCTGGAGATCCGGCCCATTATCGCCAGCAAGCTGACCACCGTGGCCCAGTTGTCCTCCATCGGCGTTGCGCTGCTCAACCGTGGTGTGCCGGGGGCGGCTGCGTGGGTGATGCCGCCTCTCTTCTGGCTGACAGCAGCGCTGACCACGGTTTCCGGCCTGCACTACATTTTCATCGGCATGGGAATTCTGCAGCACGGCATGGACGGCGAATAAGGCCGCGGCGGGTCGCATGCCCGGTTTCATTTTGCTTGACACGCAAATTTTTCGTTGTTAATAGAGAGGAAGCATAGAGGCACGTAGCTCAGGGGGAGAGCGCTACCCTGACACGGTAGAAGTCGGCAGTTCAAATCTGCCCGTGCCTACCAGCAATGTCGAGGGGTTGCGGTTTTTTTGCCGTAACCCCTTTTTCGTGGAAGGGAACCGGCAAAACAAGGAGGGCACCATGGACAAGGAAGGCAATTCGGACAGTGCCGCGATCGACCACTTTATCCAGCCGCTGATCGAGAAATGGAAAAAGGGGGAGAAGCGGGGCCAGCCGGTGATCACCATCTCGGTGGAGCCGGGCAGCGGCGGTCACGTCATCGGCAAGCGCCTGGCCGAGATTCTGGGACTGGATTATTTTGATCACGCGATCATCAAGGCCATCGCCAAGAGCGCCCACGTCAGCGAGCAGGTTATAGCGTCCGTTGAGAAGGAGTGGCTGACAGGAATCCAGGATTTCATCGCCTCTCTGATCAACGACCGTTACCTGTGGCCCGGCCTTTACCTGGAGCACCTGATGAAAGTCATCGGCATCATCGCCAAGCACGGGGGCGCGGTGATCATGGGCAGGGGTGCCAATTTCATCATCCCGCCCGACGAGCGCCTGAGCGTGCGCGTGGTGGCCCCCCTGGAGCAGCGCGTGGCCAACGTGGCCCGAGAATACGGCGTGTCCGAGGAGGAGGCCCGGCGCAGGGTGGTGAACCGCGAAAACCGACGGGCGGCTTTTATCAAGAAATCCTACCACGCCGACATCGCGAACCCCTACCACTACAACCTGGTTATCAATACCGGCGCTAGCGACATGGACACCGCCATCGGCGCCATCATCGGGGCGCTTGTGGGGGGCCAGGAGATGACCACCCGCAAGTGTCTTCCCTGAGGAGTTGCCATGGCCCTTGATCTGACCGCCGTTGGAAAGCCCATTGGACCGGTCACCCGCCGCTACGGGTGGAGAGACGCCGTGCTCTACGCCCTGGCCGTGGGGGCCGGATTCGACGAACTGGTGTACTGCTACGAAAAGGGCCTGAAGGTGCTGCCGACCTTCTCTCTGGCGGCCACCTTCGATTTCTTCTGGCAGGTGGGACGCATTTCCGGTGCCGATGCACGCGGCGTGCTGCACGCCGGCCAGGAGTTTTTCTTCGAGGCGCCGCTGCCCGTGGAGGGGGTGCTGGCCACCGACGGGGAGATCGTGCGTTACGATGACCTGGGTGCCGACAAAGGCGCTTTCATCGTGGTGGACGGCCGTACCGTGGACGGCGATGGCCGGCTGCTGGTCCGCAGCCGAATGACGGTTTATTCGCGTTTCGACGGCGGCTTCGGCGGAGAGCGCACCCCGTCGCCCAGAGTCGAATTCCCGGACCGCCCGCCCGACGCGACCCTTGCGGCGCACCCGGCCGCCGCTCAGCCCCTGCTGTACCGGCTGACCGGGGATGAGTTCGTCCTGCACGCCGATCCCGAGTTCGCGCGCCGCTGCGGGTTCGAGGGCCCCATCATGCACGGCGCAGGTACCCTGGGATTCGCCTGCCTGGGGCTCATCCAGCACCGGGTGCCCGATCAGCCCGAGCGGGTGCGCTACCTGAACTGCCGCTTCACCAGCCCCCTGTACCCGGGAGTCCCCATCTGCACGCGGGTGTGGCAGGTGTCTGCTGACAAACTCCTCTGGCGGACCGAAAATGCCGACACCGGTGAGGTGGTCATCGACGACGGGATATTCCAGTACGACCCGGTGTCCTGATGAACCCCGGCTGCAGGCGCTGCGCGGCCGCGGCTGAAGGGGGCACTACTCTTCCGCTGAACTTTCCCCCCGCTCCTCGATGGGGACATAGTCGGTCACCGTGGGGCCGATGTAGACCTGTCGCGGCCGGCTGATTTTCCAGTTGGGATCGTCCATGCTCTCCTTCCACTGGGCGATCCAGCCCGGCAGTCGGCCGATGGCAAACATCACCGTGAACATGTTGGTGGGAATG
>JAMOVG010000147.1 GCA_027061725.1 Desulfobacteraceae bacterium | reverse complement strand
CAATACGCCCATCGCGTCCGACGGCACGCTGCCGGTCAAGCTCTTCGGCCGAAAGTTGAACCTCAAGCGCCTGCAGGAGAAAAAGATCCCCTGGCTGATTTGCTACGGTGAACACGACGACCTGGTGGAGAAGGAGACCGCCCTTGCACCGCTGGATTACATCGACGCCGAGGTGACCGCTTTCCCCAAGGGCCACGTGGCTATCGCAACCTCCTGGTCAGACCCCAAATCGGCCTACGCCCTGCACACGCGTTTTGCGGACGGGTCTCGCGGGCCGGTACGCTTCCAGTTGGACCTGGACGAGGAAAGCAAGGGGAAGAAGAGCGCGGGTCAAAGGCGCAGAGGGACAAGGGCACAGAGTGGGAAAAGCGCCTCCTCCCGGGACAATGCCACGCCGGCGCCCAGGATCAAGCGGGTCAAGTAGGGCGGGGCGTCCGCATTTGCACCCACGGCCTGTTGCAGCCGCACGTTACACGTGCCGCTGCGGCGGGCCTTTTTTGTTGTGCGGCCTCCGCCGGCGGGGTTGCGAACGGACCGGGAGTCGTGGTAGCCAGACCGATGTATTGCAGCGGACCACGGGCAACCAACCCACAAAGGACATCACTCATGGATCCCAAGTTCCTGGAGTTCTGGGGCAAGGCCATGCTGGCCGCCGCCCAGGGGGAGAAGCAGCTCGGTGAAATCGCACAGTGGTTCTCACAGGGCATCAAGGGCACGCAGGACATCAGCCGCCGGGTCGCCCGCCTCTATGGCCTGACGCCCGGCAGCGACGAAAAAGCGGCGGCCTCTTCGCCCCAATGGCAGCAGGCCGCCGAAAGCTTCATGCAGTCTTTCCGACAGTTTCTGGACCTGCTCGAGGTGGTGCCGCGGTCCGATCACGAAGCGCTGAAAGAGAAGTACGAATCCCTGCAGGAGAAGTGCCGCGAGCAGCAGAAGGTCATCGACCGCCTGGAGAAGCTGTTGGCGGAAAAGGTGACCGGAGGCGAAGCGGCCAGCGGATTCCAGAAGCTCATGCAGGAGCAGAGCAGGCAGTTTCAGGACCTGATGGACGCCCTGACCGGCCGCAAAGGCTGATTCAGGGCCTGTTGTCGGTTGTCAGTGGCCTGCCGGAGAAAGCGTTTCAACACGTGACACTGACACCCGCCTGCAATTTTGCTTCACCCTTCTATTTTACCACACTGATCTTGTTGCGGCCGGTGTTCTTGGAGAGGTAGAGCGCCTTGTCGGCGGTGGCGATGAGCTGCAGTTTGCTGGCGCCTCCTTCGCCGGGGTGGTAGCTGGTGACGCCCGCACTGATGGTGACATGCAGCGTCTTGCCGCCGGTGACTTCGATTTCCAGTTTCTCGATGGCTTTGCGCACCCGTTCGGCCATGAAGGCCGCGCCCCGGATATCGGTTTCGGGCAGGATGATGGCGAACTCTTCTCCGCCATAGCGCGCGGCGATGTCGGAGTTGCGCGTGTTTTTGGAGATAACGCTGCACACCTTCTGCAGCACGATGTCGCCGGACTGGTGGCCGTACTCGTCGTTGACACGCTTGAAGTTGTCTATATCCATCATGATGAGCGACAGGGGGCTCTTGTAGCGGGCGGACCGCTTGAGCTCGCGGTCCATGGCGTCTTGGAAAAAGCCGTAGTTGTAGAGGCCGGTCAGACTGTCGCAGAAGGCCATGTCGCGCAGCTTTTTGTTGGCCGCCCTGAGCTGTACGGCCAGTTTTTCGGCCCGCTCCATGGACTGCTTGAGCTCCATGACCAGCAGTTCGTAGGAGAAATTGAGTTTTCCCAGTTCCTCGTTGGCCTCCTGCAGGATCAGGGAGAAGGGCTTCATGTCGACCGGCGGGACGTCGAAATGCGAAAGAACTTCCACGCTGCGTTCGGCCACAGTATCGATGAGCGTCTGGGCGGCCTCTTTGTCAACCTGGTAGCGCTCTGCCAGTTCCCTGCGCACCTGCTGCACCACCTCCACGCGGTGGGAGCCGTGGTAGACCGAGGATAGCCGGTCCGAGAGCCACAGCATGTGGGTTCGGGGTGCAAATTTTTCCGTCGCCTGCTCGGGGCAGTGGTGGTGGCGGATGGGTTCATAGATGGTGTCCGGAAGGCCCCAGTCCTTGAGAACCAGCGCGCCGACCTCCTGGTGGTCGAAGCCGAAGATGTGCTGTTCGGTGGCGCACAGCGAAGAGCCGGCCGTCATGCGCTCGTCCAGGACCCTGAGGTAGTCGGCCTTCCGGGACAGGTACATGATGACGATGCCGATGTCCTGCAGCAGCGCCGTGACGAAGAGGTCATCGCTCTTGCCGTGGGCCACCGGCGACAGCAGGTCGGCGCCCACGGCGGCGGTCAGGGAGCGCTTCCAGAAGAAGTCGAAATCGAAGCCGCCTTCGGCGTGCCCGCGCAGCTCCTTAACGATTACGAAGGACAGCGCGATGTTCTTCAGCGCGTTGATGCCGATGACCGTCACGGACTTCTTGATGCTGTCCACCGGACAGGAGAGGGCGTAGAGCGAGGAGTTGGCCAGTTTCAGGATTTTGGCCGCCAGGGCCGGGTCGGCCGAAATCACCTCGGAAAGCTCGTCGGAAGATGAATCCGTTCCCTTGACGGCCTCCAGGATGCGGATGGCAATGGCCGGTGGCGAGGGCAGCTTGATGCTCTGCCTGAGCAGGTTTTCGGGGTTTTCTATGGTCATTCGGGATATCCCTCCTTGCATGTTTATCGGTACTAAAAGGAGGGGCTTTAGTACCTTGCCCCGGCAAGGCCGTCATAAAAAAACAAGAAAATTCATCAGCCTGCGTGGGGCATGTTTTTCCTGCCGCCGGCCAGTTTTTCGGTCAGCCAGATACTGGCGATGCCCAGGAGCATCAGCGCCATCGCCATCCAGACCTCGCCGCTCAGGCTGTCGGGCAGGTAGCGGGTGTATTTCACCACGATGGGTTCGCCGTGTTTGAGGATGGCCCGGCCGGCGGCGTCCAGCATGAAGACCGGCCGCTGCCACGGCCACAGGATGCTCAGCGAGCCGAGGATGAAGCCCGTCAGCAGGGAGATGGTTTCGTCGTGGTAGGATTTGAGCACCCACGAAAGCAGGTGGGAGAAGAGCAGCAGCCCGCCGCCGGCGCCGATGCCGAAGGGGATCAGGATGTTCAGGTCCAGGTGGTTAATGGCGTCGATGACCACCAGCTTGTAGTTGCCCATCAGGATAAGGATGAAGGACCCCGAAAGGCCCGGCAGGATCATGCTGCAGATGGCTACCACGCCGCACACCACCAGGTACGCGAAACTGCTGTTCTCGGTGGCCGGGTTGAGCAGCGAGATGACCACGGCGGTAAGGGTTCCCAGCACGAAGGTGGCCAGCACGGACGGCTTCCAGTGTTCGATGGTCTTGCCCACGAACCACACCGACGCCAGCACCAGCCCGAAGAAGTAGGCCCAGATGTAGACCGGGTAGTTTTTGAACAGGTAGTCAAACAGGCGCGCCAGAGACACGATGGCCAGGGCCACGCCCAGCATGACCGACAGCAGGAAGTACAGGTCGATGTGTCGCGCGAAGCCGCGCAGGTCGCCCCGCAGCAGCAGACGGGCGGCCGTCAGGTCGAAGGACTTGAGGGCGAAGACGAGGCGCTCGAATATCCCGGTGATCAGGGCGATGGTGCCCCCAGAGACCCCCGGGATCACGTTGGCGGCCCCCATGCCGATGCCCTTGAGAACCAGCAGCAGATACGTTTTCATGATCTCCCTTTCCGGTGACCGCCGACCATAACGCGAAACCGCGCCCGAATCAACCGCATAAATGGGGTCCCCAGGGCAATCGCAAGTAGCTTGCAGCGCCGGGGCGGGCAGGCATCGTCTGCGCTGCGTGAGCCCCGGCGGGGATGCTCCGGCCGCCGGCGCTCAAAGGCGAGGAACGCGCTCGCGCCCAGACAGCTCGCCTTTCTTAACGCGCAGCCCATTAAAAGTCAGGGCATCAACCATGCCAAGGTTACTTGCGATTGCCCTGTGGGGGGCGGACGCAGGGCAGGGGGCGCCTTTTCAGGCGTCCAGCACCTCCCGCAGCCGGCGCGAGAGTCCCGCGATGTTGAAGGGTTTCTGGATGAAGGGGAAATCGCGGCAGCAGGTTTCCTGTACGGCCTGGTGATTCAGGCTGTAGCCGCTGGCGAAAATCACCCGCACCTGCGGGTCGATTTCCTGAAGCCGGCGGAAGGTCTGCTCACCGTTCATCTCGGGCATGATCATGTCCAGTACCACGACGTCGATTTCGGCGTGTTTGCGCGCGAAGATGTCCAGCGCCTCGGCCCCGCTGGCGGCGGTCAGCACCCGGTACCCCAGGCGGGACATCATCTTGGCGCCTACCTCGGTCACCATGGGTTCATCGTCGACCAGCAGCACGGTCCCGGAGCCCTCGAGCATGGTCTCCTCGTGCTCGGAACAGGTGCGCGGCGATTTGCGGGAAGCCGGCAGGTAGATGTCGAAAGTGGTGCCCTCTCCCTTGCGGCTTTTGACCCGGATGATGCCGGCATGGTTCCGGATGATGCCGTAGACCGAGGCCAGCCCCAGGCCGGTGCCGTGGCCCATCTTGCGGGTGGTGAAGAAGGGCTCGAAGATCCGCTCGCGGGTGGCCTCGTCCATGCCCACGCCGGTGTCGGTCACGGAGATCTGCACGTAGGCCCCCGGCGGCGTCTCGTTGTGTTCGGTGAAGGCGCGGTCCAGGTTCACGTTGCGGGTGCGGATGGAGAGGCGCCCACCGCCGGGCATGGCCTGGCAGGCGTTGACGTACAGGTTCAGCATGACCTGCTTGAGCTGCCCGGCGTCGGCCTCGACGGTCCACAGGTCCTCCTGGAAATCCTCGTGAAAGCTGACTTCCCTGCGGGTGCGCGCGAACATGGCGTTCTGTTCGCGCAGCAGGGCGTTGATGTCCAGGGGCTGCACGTCGTATTTCCCGCCGCGGGCGAAGCCCAGCAGCTGCCGAGTGAGGTCGGCGGCGCTTTTGACGTGTGTCTCGATGCCCTTGAGGTGCTCGTAGTGGGGATCGCCGGGGGAGCTGTCCATCAGCATGATGGAGGTGCGGCCCAGTATGCCCATGAGCAGGTTGTTGAAATCGTGGGCGATACCACCGGCCAGGGTGCCGATGGCCTCCATTTTCTGGGCCTGCAGCAGCTGCTCCTTGAGGTGCCGGCTCTCCCGCTCAGCCTCGATGCGTTCGGTGATGTCCACCGAAAAGCCGGCCAGGATGAAGGGCTTGCCGTCCTTAAAGATAGGAAACTTGGTGACCAGCATGTAGCGTTCGCGGCCGTTGACGGGACCTACTTCCAGAACGTTCAGGCTCCTGCCGCTGGACATGACGCGGCGGTCGTTCTCGCGGATGGTGGCGGCCACCTCGGGAGGCCAGAGTTCGTCGTCGGTTTTTCCCAGGCGCTCTTCAGCCGGGTGGCCGAAATAGTCTTCGCTGGCCCGGTTGTAGAAGATGTAGCGCCCGTTGAGGTCCTTCATGAAAGCCACAGCCGGCAGGTGCTTCATGAACCAGTCGAACAGCTGGCGGCTCTTTTTCAGGGCCCGTTCGGCCTGCTTGCGGTCGGTGATGTCGCGAACCACCACGCACAGGAGTTCCTTGCCCGAAAAGGAGACGCTGTTGACGCTGACCTCCACGTCGATCAGGCCGCCGTCCTTGCGCCGGTAGCGACGCTCGCCGATCATGCAGTCGCCCTCGCGGGCGACCCGCCGCAGGATGCTGTCGATGTCTTCGCGTGCGTGGTGGACGAAGTCGTAGACCTGCAGGCGGGCAAACTCCTCGGCGGTGTAGCCCAGCATGCGGCACAGCGACCGGTTGGCCTTCGTTACGCGGCGCGTGGTCGGGTCCAGCAGGTAGATGCCGTCGGAGGCCTGCTTGACCACCGCGCTGTACAGCTGCCGGCTCTCGCGCAGGGCCTCCAGTGCGCGGCGGCGCTTGGTGATGTCGTGGATGATGGAAAAAAGCAGGGTGCGGCCGTTGACGGTCACGGGACCGCTGTGGACCTCTACGTCCCGCAGGCTGCCGTCCGCCCGGCGGTGCTGGAAGGTGAACATGCCGTTGCGGCCCGCGAGGGCGCTTTGCATGGCTTCGCGCAGCGCTTCCGGGGGTAGGGTGTTGATGTCGGCGGAGGTCATGGCCGTGAGCGTCCGGTGGTCGTAGCCGTAGAAGGCACAGGCCGCCGGGTTGGCGTCCACGATGCGGCCGTCGGACGGGTCCACCAGCAGCATCACGGTGTGGCTGTTGTTGAACAGGGCCGCGTCCGGTTGGCCCCCCGTGCTTTTCAGGTCCTCCAGTTCGCGCCGGCAGTCAGCCAGCCGCCTCTCCAGTTCGCCGATGCGCCCTTCGGCGTCCTGTGCTTTGTGACCGTTGTCCATTCGGCATTTCTCCTGCAGCGTTTTGGATCGTGGGGGCGCTGCCTTTTTCCCCTGCTTCGTACATCCGGACCAGGCTGAAAACCGCTCGAAAACAACTTTTTACGTATTTGTCAACGCTATTTTCCCTCCAGGCGAATGATTCCGTCCCACGGCTGCTGAGGCGGGCGGCGAAGGTAGTTGTGGCACAGCTTCAGGTAAAAGGTCGCCGGCCCGTCGCCGGGGTGCAGTTTCAGGGCGGCCTCCAGGGCTGCGATGGCCTCCGGCCAGCGCTCCTCGCGGTAGGCGGCCAGGGCCTGGGCGAAGACGCGGCACAGCGCCCGCCGGCGGGCGGTGGCGTCACGGCGCAGGCCCATCAGCTCGTAGAGGGTCACCGGGCGCGTCTTTCCGGCCAGCAGAAAGCGGCCCACCCTGCGGGTGAGGAGGTCACGCACCCCGTCGAGCACCTGGCGTGACACCAGGATGCGGGTCTGCAGGTACTTGTTGAGGCCCTCCACGCGCGAGGTGGTGTTGACCACGTCACCGACGGGCGCGTATTCGAAGTGGTCCAGGGCCCCGATGTTTCCCAACGCCACCCGGCCGCTGTGCAGGCCGATGCGGGTGGGCAGGTGGTGACCTGCCGACGAGCGGTTGAAGCGCGCCACGGCGGCCGCGATTTCCAGGGCCGCCAGGCAGGCCCGGCGTCGTGCCTCGGGGTCCGGCCGGGCCGTCACCCAGATGGCCAGCATGGCGTCTCCGGTGACGTCGGACACCGATCCGCCGTGGGCCTTGACCGGCCCGAAGAGTCTTTCGAAGTAGTGGTTCATGAAGGCCGAAAGATCCTGCGGGTGCATGCGTTCCGACAGCGTGGTGTAGTGCTCGGCATCGGTCAGCAGACAGGTGCCATGCAGCATCCTGTGGCGGGCGTCGATGCGGTTCAGGTCGCGTGCCAGTTCGGCCACCATGTGGTCGGGAAGGTAGTAGCCGAAGGCCTTGCGGATGGTGTTGCGTTCAGCGATGGTTTCGCGGTATTTCCACAGCGTGGTGGCCAGCCATGCGAAGGGGGCCTGGATGAAGAGCGGGGTTGCCACCGGCATCCACATCCCCGTTGCACGGAACTGCTGGAGGGCCAGCGCGAAGTAGGCCGCGCCGCCGCCGGCCACGGCCAGGGCGCCCCAAAGGGGCGACAGCAGCCGGCACAGCACCGCCAGCACCAGGGCCGCCGAGACAACCACGAGCAGCCGGCCGGACATAGAGAGCGGGCGGACGGGATGGTTCTCCGCCAGGTTGGCAAAGGCCGTGGCGGCCAGTTCCACGCCGCTGAAGTCCACCCCCTTGCTGCGCGAAAAGACCGTGTAGTAACCGTCCTTCTGCTCCGAACGCAGCAGCTTGGAAAAGCCTACGAAGACGGCCCGGCCGCTGAGCTTGACCGGCTTTTGGCGCCAGGTAAGTGGCCCTTTGTTCTCCAGGATCTGCATGTAGGAAAAGGTGGGAATGGTGCCGGGCGGGCCGTAGAAATCCAGGTAACGCTGTTTCTCCCCGGCGCACAGTTCGACCAGGGAGGCCAGCATGTTCTTTTGCCGTTCGTTCAGGTCCCGGAAACGGGGAGACTGCAGCGCGCGGATCAGCGGGCCGCGCCAGTCGGGATAGCTGCGCAGGACACCGCGATAGGCCTCCACGGGATGGGCCCCGTAGGCCAGCGGCGGGCTGTCCACGGCGATGGCCTGCAGCTGCCGGGCGCGTCCCAGGACGGTGCTCAGCAGCAGCCGCCGGAAACCGGCTCTCAGGTCGTCCGTGTAGATTTTGAAGGCTGCCACGGGCAATGTGGCCCTTTCGTGCGGCACCGGCACGAACGTCCAGAAGCGCGAGACCTGCACCGGCACGCGGGGCAGCGGGAAAGGGGCCGTGGCGGCGGCCGATTGCGCCAGCGGGGCGACGGGCGGCAGCCGCTTTTCGATGTTGACGCCCAGGTCTCCGGCGTCTCCCCGGTCCGAAAGAGGCACATAGACGCTGCGCATGTATTCACACAACACCACGTTGCGGGCCCGGCGGATGGCGGCGGCCAGCACGCGGTCCTGATCCGGGGGGCCGGGCTGAAGAAAGGTGATGTCAAAAGCGATCACGGCCGCGCCGCGTCGCACCAGGGAATCGATGAGGCGTGCATGCACCGAACGCAGCGACTTTACAGGCGCCGCGGGCCAGCGGGTGATCTGGCCGGGGACCGGACTGAAGGAGACGATGGCCACGTCCGGCGGTACATCGCGCACGCCGCGGGCGTGGAAGAGCACGTTCAGGCCCAGCGGCAGCTCCAGGCGCTGCCCGGCGGACAGGCAGATGAACGCGATGCCCACCAGGGCCGTCAGGAATCCGATGATGCCCACTTTGCCGATGCGGGGTGCCATCGTTCCTCCTCGGGCAGCGTGGGGTCAGGAAGGTGCCGTTTGCAGTGGCTGGAAGAGGCCGGCAGGTTCCCGTCAGGTCAGTCGAAAAGGCACTTGCCCTGATGTGGTCCATAAATACAGGATCATGCGGCATCTGTCAATCGGCGGGCGGCGGCCGGGGGGCAAGAGGATTGATGTTTGAAATTTGCGACGATCTGATCTAATGTGGCAAAGGGGTGAGGCGCCCGCGCCGCCCGGCGGGGGCAGGCAAAGTCCACATGCGGCAGCAGGAGAGACGGTGAGTTTTCTGGCGCGACTGAAAAAGATGGTGGCCGGCGCCGGCCGCGGCACTGCCGCGGGGGACGGGATGTCTCCCGTGCGGCAGAAGTTCGACCAGTTCAAGGAGGTCCTGCGGTGCAACAACCGGGCCCTTGAAATCATCGCGGACATGGGTGTCAAGCTCAGCGGCGACTACGTCTTCGACCGCCACTACGCCGAGACTTCCTTCGAGGCCATCTCCGATGCCGTGCTCAAGTCGGTTCATGCGTTAAACGCCCTGTGCGACAACTGCTACCGGGACCTCTACGGCGTCTATGACGACATCACCGCCCGGCTGCTGCGCGTCGTGGAGCAACGCGAGGACCGCGAAGGACCCGTCACGCTCATGCTCGAGGAGGTTACTCGGGACTACGGCATCATCGCCGGGGGAAAGAGCAGCCACCTGGGGCAGATCGCCCACGACCTGCGCCTGCCGGTGCCGGAAGGCTTTGTGATCACCACGCGGGCCTACCACGACGTCATCGACTTCAATGACCTGCGGGACCTGGTGACACGCTTCGAAGCGCTGGTCGCCGACATGGAGACCCCCGACGAGGAGATCGACGGCCCGCGCGAGGAACTGCGGCAGCGGGCGCTGGAAATGCGGCCGCCGCCGGGGCTGATGTCGGAGATCGGCGCCCGTCTGCAGCGGCTCAAGGCTGCCTTCGGCGATGACCTGCGGCTGGCGGTGCGCAGCAGCGCCCGCGAGGAGGACATGGATTTTTCCTTTGCCGGCCAGTACGAGACCGTGCTGGCGGTGGCGGCTGACGTAGACAGCGTCTTCGACGCCTACCGCCGGGTAGTGGCCAGCCTCTTTTGCCCCCACGCCGTTCGCTACCGCCGCACGGTGCTGCCCGGCGAGGGCCAGGTGGCCATGGCGGTGGGCTGCCAGCGCATGATCGATGCCGCGGCCAGCGGCATCCTTTACACCGAGTACCCCTCGGACCCCGGGGCCGACGTGATCCTCATCGTGGCCAACTGGGGACAGGGCGAGGCCATCGCCAAGGGCGAGGTGCCCACGGACGCCTTCACGGTGGCGCGCACCCCGGCGCTCGAGATCCGGGACCGGCAGATTGCCGAGAAGACCCGCGGGCTGTACCCGGCCGGGGAGGGAGGCCTGGCGTACCGACCGATCGCCGAGGGCGACCGCCGGCGGCCCTGCCTGCGGGACGACCAGATCCGCGAACTGGCGCGCATGGCGCTGCGGCTGGAGAATTATTTCAAGCACCCCCAGGACGTGGAGTGGGCCCTGTCCGACGACGGCCAACTCTACATCCTGCAGTCCCGCCGCCTGGTGCTCCAGGGCCGCAAGCCCCAGGAAAAGTCGCTGCCCGACCTGCTGGAGAAGTACGAGGTCATCTCACGGGAGCGGGGCAAGGTGGCCCAGATGGGTATCGGCGCCGGGCCGGTGAGCATCATCCGCGGCTACGAGCAGCTTGACCGCATTCCCGAGGGGGCCGTGCTGGTCAGCACGCGCGACATGCCGCGCTTCGCGCTGGTCATGGACCGCGTCTCGGCCGTGGTGACCGAGGTGGGCACGCGCGTCAGCCACATGGCCACCATCTGCCGGGAGTTCGGGGTGCCCTGCCTGGTGAACGTGGAGGGCATCCTGGAACGCGTCGAAGAGGGCATGGAGATCACCGTGGACGCCGAGGACCGCTGCATCTACAAGGGCCGCGTGGCAGAGCTGCTGGCCTACCGAGACTCCGAGAGCCTCAACGTGTTCGAGTCGCCGGCTTTCCGGCTGCTGCGGCGCATCCTGAACATGGTGACGCCCCTGAACCTGGTGGACCCCCTGCTGGAGGAATTTTCGCTGGACCGCTGCCGCAGCTACCACGACATCCTGCGCTACGTGCACGAAAAGGCGGTGCAGGAGATGGTCAAGCTGGGGCACGACGAGCGGCAGCTGCTGAAAAACCACCTCAAGCGGGACCTCGCCC
>JAMOVG010000146.1 GCA_027061725.1 Desulfobacteraceae bacterium | reverse complement strand
AACAGGACCTGCGCGGTTACGCCCCCGAATGGGTCGCACCCCTGCGCACGCCTTACCGGGGATACGAGATCTGCACCCATCCGCCCAATTCCCAGGGTATCGCGCTGCTGATGCAGGCCGACATCCTGGAAAATTTCGATCTGTCCGCCATGACGCCCCAGGGGGCGGAACTGGTGCACCTCATGGTGGAGGCCAAAAAGCTGGCCTTTGCCGACCGCGACCGTTACGTGTGTGATCCGGACTTTCATGCG
Organism: Desulfobacteraceae bacterium; assembly: GCA_027061725.1. GTDB lineage: Bacteria > Desulfobacterota > Desulfobacteria > Desulfobacterales > JALSRD01 > JALSRD01. Next base: position 2,531 of record JAMOVG010000146.1, on the reverse strand, counting down.
GTGCCGGTGGCCGCCATGCTGGACAGAGAGGCGGCCCGTCGCCGTGCGGGTCGCATCGATCCGCGCCGTGCGGCCCGGTGTGTGTCGCCCCGCGACTTCACATCGGCCGGCGACGACACCGTTTACCTGGCGGTGGTGGACGGCGAGGGCAATGCGGTTTCGCTGATACAGAGCCTCTTCGAGGCCTTTGGTAGCTGCGCGATGGTGCCCGAAACCGGCATGCTGCTGCACAACCGGGGCCGCGGGTTTTCGCTGGATTCGGCGCATCCCAACCGCCTGGAGCCGGGAAAGCGCCCCTACCACACGCTGCACCCGGCCATGATTCTGAAAGAGGGAAAACCCCTTGTCGTGCTGGGCACGCCCGGCGCCGACGGCCAGACCCAGACCGTCATGCAGCTGTGTGCCGCCCTGCTGGACTTCGGCGCCGATGCCCAGCAGGCGGTCGAGGCGCCGCGCTGGCGATCGGAGCCCGACGGCACGTTGCGCATCGAAGGACGTTTCCCGCCGGAGACCCTCGACGGACTGCGCGCCAGGGGCCACGAGCTTGAGGTGCTGGACGCCTATGACGGGGTCATGGGCAGCTCCCAGGCCATTGCCGTCGACAGCCGGCGGGGGGTCGTGGCCGGCGGGGCCGACCCGCGCCGGCAGGCCTATGCCATCGGCAGGTGATGGCTTCGGCGGAACCGCTCCAGATACCGGGACGGGCCATCGGGGGATTCAGGGGCAGCCGGGGGCTGCCCCGCCACCGCAGAAAAACCGTGAGTTGAAAAGTTGAAAGCATGTCGACCATTCGCCGCAAAGCCGCAGAGGGGTTGAAGGCCGGGGACGTCTTCCGCGTGCGCCGGACCTTCACCCGGGAGGATGCCGAGGCCTTCGCCCGCGTCAGCCGGGACTACAACCCGGTTCACTTTGACGACCGCTTCGCCGGGGTCAAACAGTTGCGGGGGCGCATCTGCCAGGGGTTGCTGGTGGCGGGCATGGCCACCGAAATCGGGGGGCAGATCGGGTGGCTGGCGTCGGAGATGCGCTTCCGCTTCCGGCGGCCGGTGTACTTCGGCGACACCGTCGAGTGCAGCGTGACCATCGTGGACATCGACGCGGCCAACCGGGCGCGCGCCGAGGCCACCTTCCGCAATCAGGACGGGGAGGTGGTTATCGAGGCCCTGCTGCGCGGGGTGGTGCCGGGGGAGCCGGAAAGAGCGGTGCTCGAGGCCATGCTGGCCGAGGGGGATCCCACCAACCCCTGCCGGTGATCGGAAGGACGGGTTCAGTAGACGCTCTGGTAATACCGGACCCCGGTAGGATAAACGATGTCGCCGTCAGCGATTTTCCTTTCGGACCACATCACTTCGGCCAGGGTGACCGAACGCAGACCCTCGCACAGGCCCGTACAGGGGCCGGAGGGGTGGAATTTCTGGGCTGTGATGAAAAGTGCGGCGCGCGGCGTCGGCAGCCGGACACTTTCGAGGCGTTCCGCACCGGTACGGGCGTCGGGCCTGTCAGGTGCGCACGTAGTAGTTGCGCATCATGCCCAGGTCCTCGTGTTCCAGATTGTGGCAGTGGTACAGGAACAGGCCGGGATAGTTGTCGAAGCGCACCAGGAAACGGATGCGTTCGCCCGGCATCACCAGCACGGTGTCCTTCCACCCCTCGTCCACGTAGCCTTCGTGCCCCACGCCGCTGCGTTCCAGCACCTGGAACTGCTTGCCGTGCAGGTGCATGGGATGGGGCATCCCCATGCCGCCCATCATCCCCATGCCGCCGCCCGTATTGACGAACTCCCACAACTCCATGGTGCCCAGGCGTACGGTTTCGTCGGGGGCCACGCCGGTCATCTCGAAGGTGCGGCCGTTGATGGTCCAGGACATGTGGCGCATCTGGAGATAGAAAGTCCGTGGCCTGCCGGCGTTTACGGCCCTGCCGGGGCGGTAGCGTGTGATTTGGCTGAGGCGCCGGGGCAGCTGGAAAGTCGCCCTTTCGCGGCGACGCACATGAACCTGGCAGATGCTGAACGGCGCGCCGTTGGAAAGAAAGCTCCCACCGCCGCCTGTTCTGCCGCCGCGGCCCATCATGCCCCCGCTGAAAGGCAGGCTCACCAGGGCGATGCGGGAGTCCAGGGGGTCCCGGCTGAAATCGGCCCACAGCTCCAATCGTTCGCCCGGGGCCAGCATCACGTAACGGCGGTGAACCGGTTTTTCCAGCAGCCCCCCGTCGGTAGCGATGACCACCAGCGGCCGGCCGTCCTGCCAGGCCAGCTTGTAGATGCGCGAGTTGGAGCCGTTCAGCAGGCGCAGCCGGTAGGGGCGGGTGGCCACGGGCAGGGTGAACCGGGGCTGACCGTTGACCAGAATCCATTGGCCCAGGAAACCGTTCATGCGCCCCATCATGCCGCCCATGCCCTGGAGGTAGATCAGCTGGTTGTCGCTGTCGAAGGTGCGGTCCTGGAGCACCAGGGGTACATCAAATTCGCCGTCGGGCAGGCCGGCGGCGGCCTCTTCGTCGTCGCTGACCAGGATGAGGCCGGCCATACC
>JAMOVG010000145.1 GCA_027061725.1 Desulfobacteraceae bacterium | reverse complement strand
GCCTCGTCGACCCGCGGGTTTATCTGCGGCACTTCTTCCTGGAGGACAGTGGCGACAACCTGCTGCTTGTCGACGAGGCTCACAACCTGGCCGAGCGGGCCCGCGACATGTTTTCGGCGACCCTGTCCAAGCAGGCCTTCCTCGACGCCCGCCGTTCCCTGCGCCAGGCCCGGCCGGGCCTGTACCGCGCCCTGGGCCGCATCAACACGCTGCTGGTGGCCGATCGCCGCCGCTGCCAGGCGGCCGGTGGGGCCCTGGCCGAACCCGAAGCGCCGTCGGAGCTGGTGTCGCAGCTGGCGGGTTTTTTGCGACAGGCGGAAAAGGTGCTAGCCGCGACACCTGCCGCCGCCTGGCGGGAGCGCCTGCTGGAGCTCTACTTTGCCGTCAGCGGTTTTCTGCGGGTGGCCGAGCAGTTCGACGAATCCTACAGTACCTGCCTGCGCACCGACGGCCGCGAATTGACGGTGCACCTGTTCTGCATGGACCCCTCGCGCCAATTGTCCCAGGCGTTGGCCCGTGGGTGTGCGGCCGTCTTTTTCTCCGCCACCCTGACGCCACGGCGCTATTTCGGGCGCATTTTCGGCTGCGGCGAGGACACGCCCCTGCTGGAGCTGGCCTCACCCTTCCCCCGGGAGCACCTGGGCGTCTACGTCGCCGACCACATTTCCACGCTTTACCGGCAGCGCGGTGAAACGGCCCCCGCTGTGGCGGCCATGATCGCCGCCCTGGTCTCCGCCCGCCGGGGCAACTACCTGATTTTCTTTCCCTCCTACGCCTACCTGGAACTCGTGCGAGAAGCCTGCGGCCCTATGCTCGGCAGCGCCCGGGTGGTGGTACAGCAGCCCGGTATGGGCGAAGAAGACCGCGAGGACTTCGTGGCGGGCTTCCGACGGGACCGGGCGGAGAGCCGGGTGGGTTTCGCCGTGCTGGGCGGGGTTTTCGGCGAAGGTATCGATCTGGCCGGAGATCGTCTCAGCGGTGTGGCCGTCGTGGGGGTGGGACTGCCGGGGATCACCCGGGAGCGGGAGTGTATCCGTGCCTGCTTTGAGGGAAAGGAGGGGCGCGGGTTCGAATTTGCCTATCTCTACCCCGGCATGAACCGTGTACTCCAGGCCGCCGGCCGGGTGATTCGCACCGCTTCGGACCACGGCGTGGTGCTGCTCATCGACCGGCGATACGCTTCCCACCGTTACCGCAGCCTGCTGCCGGCCACCTGGCGGCCTCGTCGCGTGGGGAGTCCCCGGGCCCTGGCCGTGGCGCTGGACGACTTCTGGCATACTGCCGCCGACTGAGCAATCCCCCGGATAGGGGTCACAATGTGCTATAAATGTTGACATTTAGAGTCCAAACCCTTATATGGTGCATTCCTTTTTCTTGCCCGGCGGTGTTCTTTTCACTATTCCAACGCACAGGAGGTGTCATGGCAAGGCGTTTCGTGGGGGTTCTGGCGGGGCTGGTGGTCATCCTGGGGCTGGGCGGCGGCGCGGCCCTGGCGGAAGGCGGTTTTTACCTGGGGATAGGCGGTTCGTACGCCTTCAGCGAGATCGACAACGACACGCTGGCCGACCTCACCGGTATCTCGGACCTCGAGGACCTGGACATCAACATCGATTTCGGCGATACATACGGCTTCAATGCCCGACTGGGCTGGCGCCCGCTGGACTTTTTCGCCCTGGAGCTGAATTTTGACTACCTGCCGGGCTTTGACGCCGGCAATGCCCTGACCCTTTTCGATCTGCCGGTCTCTGTGGACACCAGCCTGGACATCATGACCCTCATGCTGGATGCCAAGCTGATTCCCCTGCGTTTGGGGCCGGTGGAGTTCAGCATCTTCGGGGGCCTCGGCGGCATGAAGGCCGACCTGGACCTGAACGCCTCGTCGCCCCTGCGCGGCGAACGCGCCGCCGCCTCCACCAGTGATACACTGCTGTGCGGGGAGCTGGGAATCGGCGTAGGCGTGGCCCTGGGGCAGCACATCAACGTGGGCGTCGAAGGCAGCTACGTGGGCGGCTTCGGCGATGTCGGCGACTACAACTACGGCATCGGCTATTTTCTGATCACCGGCGGCATCAACTTCTATTTCCAATAGCGCGCCGGGCCGTCCCCAGGGTCACCGTTGCTTTCAGGCTATTGCATGGCCAGCAGCCGGCGGATTTCGGAGACTTCGAAGACCACCGCCGCATGGATCATCTTCGCGGCGTCGTCACCGGCGTGCTTGGCGATCATGCCGCGGACGCCGTCCAGGATAGGCCCCTCTTTCTGGATTTCCTTTACGTCCAGGTACAGCCGGTAACCGGGGGTGGTGAAAGTCACCGGGCTTTCGGCGATGGCCAGGAAAACCGCCCGGGGGTTCTGCTCAAGGTTTTTCAGGCTGCGGTTGCCGCCCAGGCCCATGACCAGGGTGCCGTTTTCCATCAGCCGGGGGCTGCCGAAATAGGCCACATTGGGGCGGCCCCGGCCGTCGCTGGTGCCCAGGATGCCGATGCGGCCGGGTTTGTTGACGATTTCCAGAAGCTCTTTGCCGATATCCACCATTTTCGCCTCCTTTTTGGAAACGCGGGTTTGACTGTCAGGGGCGCTGCATGGGAAATGCGGCGCACAGGTCGAGCATCTCGCCGCGCACGCGCTTGAGGAGCGCTTCATCCTCGCTGGCTTTTATCACTGAAACGATGGCTTGCCCGATGGCCTCCATCTCGGCCTGGCCCATGCCCCGGGAGGTCACCGCCGGGGTGCCGATGCGCACGCCGCTGGTGACCGTGGGGCCCTGGCGGTCGAAGGGAATGGCGTTTTTGTTCACTGTGATACCGGCCGTTCCCAGCGCCTCCTCGGCGTCCCGCCCGGTGATTCCCAGGCCGGTGAGATCGGTGAGCATCATGTGGTTGTCGGTGCCGCCGGCCACCAGGCGCACGCCGCCGTCGGACAGGGTCCTGCCAAGGGCCCCGGCATTCTTGACCACCTGCCGCTGGTAAGCCTTGAAGTCGTCGGACAGGGCCTCGGCCAGTGCCAGGGCCTTGGCGCCGATGACGTGCATCAGCGGGCCGCCCTGAATGCCGGGGAAGATCTGCTTGTCGATGCGCTTGCCGATGTCCTCGGAGCGCGACAGGATCATGCCGCCGCGGGGCCCACGCAGGGTCTTGTGGGTGGTGGTGGTGACCACGTCGGCGAAGGGCAGGGGCGAGGGGTGCAGATCGGCGGCCACCAGCCCGGCGATGTGGGCCATGTCCACCATCAGCAGGGCTTCCACCTCGGCGGCGATCTCGGAGAAGGCCTGGAAATCGATGAAACGCGGATAGGCGCTGGCGCCGGCAATGATCATGCGCGGACGGTGTTTGCGGGCCAGCTGCCGGACCTCGTCATAGTCAATGGTTTCGGTTTCGGGGTGCACCCCGTAGTGGACGAATTTGAAGAGGCGCCCGGAAAAGTTGACCGGGCTGCCATGGGTCAGGTGCCCACCGCAGGACAGGTCCATACCCAGGACCGTGTCGCCGACTTCCAGCAGGGCGAAGAGCACAGCCATGTTGGCCTGGGAGCCGGAGTGGGGCTGCACGTTGACCCACGTGGCCTGGAAAAGCCTGCGGGCCCGCTCGATGGCCAGGGTCTCCACCTCGTCGACGAACTCGCAGCCGCCGTAGTAACGCCGGCGTGGGTAGCCCTCGGCATACTTGTTGGTCAGCACGCTGCCCTGCACGGCCATGACGGCGTCGCTGGCGATGTTCTCCGATGCGATCAGTTCGATGGTTTCCTGCTGTCTCTCGATTTCCCTGCCGATGGCCGCGGCCATGGCCGGATCGACCTTCTTGATGATTTCCAGATCCATACCGTTTCCCGTCGGTGTGCGCCGCCGTCCCGGCGGCGGTTGCGTGTTCATAGCCCGTACCGGCGCCCGCCGATGCGGCGGGCGCCGACCCCATTATTGCATTAATAAAGGCCTCAACGCGTCCCAATGTCAACCCCTTTTGCGCCTGCCCGTGCCACCGGTCCCCTCCGCGCGGCTTTAAAGAAATAACCGTGGCGGACCGATAAACGCTTCGTGGTGAGAAGAACGCCGTTCGGCGCCCTGATTCGCGCCCGACGGCACCTGTTTCCAATGGCTACGTTTACTGATCCCGCCCGGTTCGGCGGGGAAAGGCCGCCATGCTGATCGTTCCATTGACCGGAAGACGGTTTCGGGAAAACCTGCCCTGGTTCACCATCGCTATCATTGCGATCAACTGCCTGGTGTATTTCGTGCTGCAGGCCGGTGACGCCGGCAGTGGGCTGCGGGCCGAGAAATTCTATCGTCAGTCCGGCCTGGCCGACATCGAGATACCGCTGTACGTCGCCTACCTGGAAGAACAGGGCCGGCCGATGCCGGCGTCCGCTTCCGCAGAACACCTGTCCGAGAAGGAACGGCGCATGCTGCTGCACGGCCGCATCGAGGGCGACGGCCGCTTCCTGTCCCGGATGGAGAGCGGGGCGGCCTTCGGCGGCGACCGGGAGCGGTTTCGCGAGTGGCGCCGGCTGCGGACCGAATATGAAAAGCTGCGCTCCCGATCGGTCTCCTTCCGCTTCGGCCTGAAGCCTGCAAAACCGACCGCGCTCACCTTCATCAGCTACATGTTTCTGCACGGCAGCTTTTCCCACCTGCTGGGCAACATGGTCTTCCTGTGGATCATGGGCTGCCTCATCGAGGCCGGCTGCGGACGGGCCGTTTTCCTGCTGGAATACCTGCTGGGCGGGGTGCTGGCGGCGGGGCTGTACTGCCTGGTCTACTCCCACAGTCGCGTCCCGCTGGTGGGCGCCTCGGGCGCCATCGCCGCCCTGATGGGGATTTTCACCGTGCTTTACGGCCGCCGCCGCATTCGCATCTTCTATTCCCTGGGTTTTTACTTCAGCACCATCACCATTCCGGCCATTGTGGTGCTTCCCTGCTGGGTGGCCAATGAGCTGTTCCAGCTCTTTTTCAGCGGGCCCAACCACGTGGCCTACATGGCCCATGTGGGCGGACTGCTCAGCGGCGCGCTGATGGGCGCCGCCAACCGGATGCTGCCCATGCCCGGTGCCGCGGCGGTGCCGGAAACAGCCGTTGAACCGCAGGATCCTGTTGCACCGCTGATGGAACAAGCCCTGGAAAAGATCGCCGCCCTCGAACTGCCGGCGGCCGAGAAGCTGCTCGAGCAGGCACTGCGCATGGAGCCGGGGCGCACCGAAGCCCTGCGCCATCTCTTTCACATCCGCAAGCTGACGCCCCACACCGCGGATTTCGGAGCCACGGCACGGGAGCTGATTGCGCGGCTGATCAGGGATCCCGGCACCCAGTCGGAGGCCCTGGAGGTTTACCGCGAGTACTGCCGCATTCCCCGACGGCCGCCCCTGCCCGCCGGCCTCTACCTGCAGATTGCCCTGGCCCTCATTGCCCGGGGGCGGGTGGACGAAGCCGAGAAGCTGCTGGCCGCACTTGTCCGCAAACGGCCGGATTTCCCGGGGATTTCAACGGCCCTTTTTAAACTGGCTGCGGCCTGCCGTGAGCGGGGCCGCAAGGACCGCTGGCGGCGGTACCGCGACATTATCTGCGCCCGATTCCCCGATTCTGAAGAGGCGCGCATGCTCCGCCGCCAGCAGGCCTGACCAGCACCCCGGCCGTGCCCTCCCGTTCCATCGCGGCACAGTCCCTCCCGAAGCCGCCCGGCTTGGCATGCCGGGAGCCTGCTGTCCGGGTGTTTCAGTTGGCGGCCTGGAATATCTGCTGGTACAGGTCCTGGCCGTACCTGGTCTGCAGCGGTCCGGCCGCCACGAACAGGCCGCACTGCATCATCAGCTGGGCCAGGCCGATGCTGCGCAGGAAGGTCGACTTGCCCTCCTGGTTGGGGCCGGTGACCACCAGCACGCGTTCGCCTTCGGCCAGCGTGAAGTCGCTGCACACCACAGGCGCCTGTTCGGCGATGCACTTGCGGGCCAGCGCCAGGCCGAAGCCTTCGCGTACCCGCAGCGGCGCGCGGCCCCGGGTCACCTGCGGGTAACAGAACACCAGGCCGGCCTTTCGCAGGGAGGCGATGTACCCCCGCAGGGCCAGGTAGAACTGCACTTCGCGGTCGAAGCGCATGACGGTTTCGTCGGCGAACCCGGCGTTGTCGCGGCAGTACGCGTCCAGCCGGAAAAAGAGTTCCGGGTACAGCCGCACCACGCATTCCAGTATCTGGGCTTCCACCGGGTTCATGCCGGCGGCCGGCGGCAGCTTGACGGTGTAGTCCTTCACCGCGCCGTGGTTGAACTTATCGAAGGTCGGGCCACTTCCGCGCTGTAGTCCGGCTCTCCGGCATAGCGTCGCACCCGCACGTGGCTGCCCCGGATGAGAATGCAGTGCTGGACGTCGCCGAGATCGGACTTCAGTTCGTCGGCCTGTGACTGCAGCCGTGTGAAGCCTTCAGAAACAGTGTAGGCCGCGAGGTAACCGCGCAGCCCCGTAGCCCCGTGATTTCAGGTCCGCGGCTTCCAGGCCCTGCGTTCGTCGACGCCGGTGCCCGAAAATTCGTCCGGCGGGCAGCCGTCGCGATAGATGACGCGCACGGCGCGGGATTGGCCGTACTGGATGAAGGTCGGCGCAGCCGTCAGCGGGACGACTCCTACGGGCAGCACGGGGTCGCCGGTGAGGGCGTTGAGCAGGGTGCTCTTGCCGCACTTGAATTGCCCCAGCACGGCCAGGTGGAAGCGCCCCCCGCAGAAACGCCGGCGCAGGTCGTCGAGTTTCTGGGCGTGGGCAAGGAACTCAGGCCCGATTTGTGACGCCGTTTCGGCCGCCCTGGCAAGCAGGGTTTCAAGCGGCGGCCGCTCATGGGGACGGGTCATTGACAGGGCTGCCTGGCGCATGGGCTCCTCCCGATACGGTGTCCACGTGGGGAGGCTCGCTGTGGGGGGCCGCCGTTGCAGGGCAACCACAAGTGCGGTCTGGCATGGCTGATACCGGGGACCTTGATGGGTTGCGTGCCCCCGGCGGGTCATGCGGCCTGCGATTAACCTGCCGCCGCCCCGGGGGCCAGATGGGAGAGGTAGGTCTCGGCCCGGGAGGCGATCTCGTGATCGGGGTACTTGTTCAACAGCCCCCGCAGGATTTTGCGGGCGCGGTCGGGATTCATCAGGCGGTCGTGAAAGATCTGGGCCGCCCGGAAATAGGCCTTAGGCACCAGGGGATCGTCGGGGTAGGCCTTCACCAGCCGGTTGAAGGCGGTGATGGCGGCCTTGCTCTTTCCGTTTTCGTTGAACCAGCTGCCCAGCTTGAAGAGGGTTTCGGCCGGCGGGGTAAAAGCGCTGTCGTCAGCCAGGCACTCGCCATAGACATCCAGCGCCTCGCGCTTCCTGCCGGCCCGCGAGAGAAGGTCCAGGTGCCGGGGCCGGTGCTTCCGGAGCTGCTCGCGCCGAGCCTTGAGTTTGAGCAGGGTGTAGTAGCGCTGCGAGAGCCGGACGTCCTCGAAACCGTCTTTGGCGGCGGCCTCGAGGGTCTCCATGGCCTCGTCGTGGCGGCCCTCCCGGATCAGCAGGTTGACCCGGTTGAGCAACAGCTGGTTCTCGTCGGTTTCGGCCGCCGGCGCCTGGGCCTCCGGGTCCCGGAAGTCCTCGAAGTTCACCTCGTAGCCGATCCGGCGGTGGTATTGCAGAATGACGTATCCCATCAGGTGGTAGGAGACGATGGCATAATAGACCTTGGCCAGGTTGAACAGGAACAGCCCCGCTGTCTGCGGCAGGTGCTGGAAGATGAAACGCCCCAGGATCATGGGGGCGCTGCCCAGCAGGGAGACGAAGAAATACAGCAGCAGATAGCTCCAGCCGATGCGTGTGGCCAGCCCGATGAACAGCATGGGATTGAGCGCCCCGATGAGCGAGTTGGTGGTGGCCAGCAGGATGATCATGGACGGCAGCAACAGCATGGCCATCAGGTAATAGGCCAGGGCCAGCGGACGCCCGCCGACGAAGGCCGCCGCCACCAGGCCGATGCCGATGACGATGAAAAGCGCGAACTGCTTGAACACCTGGCCGAAGTCGTCCGACAGGCTTTTGGTGTCCAAGGGCGGTGGTGTGAGGTCTCCCGAGGCCGTGGCGGTCAGCGCAGCGTAGCTGTACTTGATGGTTACGCCCCACAGCAGGATCCCGACGATGCCGGAGACCACCCCTCTTCCCGCGAAAAGGGTGCCAAGCGCGGCGACGGCCACCATCAGGATCATGGACCAGCGGTTGAAAGGGTAGAGAAAAAAGCGCGGCAGGCGCTGCCAGAAGGGATCGATAGCGTTTTCGACGCCCAGCCAGCGGGCCGGTATGCGGCAGTTGGGGCACAGGTGCAGCGTCTGAGTCTGCAGCCCCGTTTCGTGGGTGCGCACCAGGATGCAGTCCGGGCAGAAGCTGGCGCCGCAGGTGTCGCAGGCCCACTGAGCCCGCCGTGTGGGGTGGTATCGGCACGACTGTTTCATTTTTGCTTGTCTCCTGCGGAGGTTATGGCGCCGCCGGTGCCGGCCGGGTGTCGGGAGCGACCGGCAGCGCAACGTCTGTCGGAATTCTTATCGGCCGGAGGAGGGGAAAAGTTGAGGCCGCTGCCCGCGCCGCGAAACGGGGGGGCATGTCGCCGGGTTCATCCGGCCACCTGACGGCGCCAGCGGGTGACGTACTTTTTCACGGTGCGGCGGTCCAGGCCGCACCGGCGCGCGGCCGCTTCGTAGGTGCCGCAGCGACGGTAGAGCAGGTAGCAGTAGCCGGACAGCAGACTCTGGGCGTCGATGGTGCCGCTTTCGATCCCGGCGGCCAGTCGGCCGGCCAGGTCGGGTGCCGCCGCTTCCGGCGCAGCCCCGCGGTATCGACGGTTGAGCAGCACGGCGCGCACGCACTGCTCTAGTTCGCGCACGTTGCCGGGCCAGGGGTAGCCAGAGCCTAGTTCGCGGCGGATGGTTTTGCGCACCATTTGTGTGATGTCCGGCACGCGGCTTGCCAGCATGCGTTCCACCAGCAGGGCGATAAGATCGTCCAGCTCGGCCGGGTCTTCGGCGATGCGTCGGCGCAGCGGCGGCACTGTGATGATGTCCGAGCACAGGCGGTAGTAGAAATCGTCGCGCATGCGGCCCTGCCGGCGCAGGGCCTCGATGGGCCGGTTGGTGGCGGCGATCACGCGCCCCTGGAAACGGTGCTGGCGGTGGCTGCCCACCGGCGAGAACACCCGCTCCTGCAGCACACGCAGCAGCTTGATCTGCACCGGGATGGAAACTTCGCCGATCTCGTCCAGGAAGATAGCACCGTGGGGGCTGCAGCGGTCGAAAATTCCCTGGTAGTCCTCCACCGCCCCGGTGAAGGCCCCCCGGCGGTGCCCGAAGAGCTCGGATTCGATCAGGTTCTCGGGAAACTGGGAAAGGTTCAGCGAAACGAAGGAGCGCGTGAAGCTCTCCACGAAGCGCCGGCGTTTTTCATCGTAGGGGATGAACCCCGAGCGGCCGATGGCGGCGGCGGCCGTGCCCTTGCCCGTACCGGTCTCTCCCAGGATGAGGGTGGAGAAGTCCTCCATGCGGTTCCACAGGTGGCGGTTGTACAGGTCCAGGTCGTGGGTGAAGACGTCGTTCCACAGGCGGCGGCGCAGGGCCCGCATGCAGGGGCTGCGACCCACCAGGCTGGAGTCGATGAAATAGTAGGCCCGCCGCAGCTGGAAAACCACCTCGAAGTAGCGCCGCATGTCGGCGGGGGCGAAGCCGCGCTCGCCCAGGTAGGCGAACGCGCGGCGGGCGAAAGGCACCTCCAGGGGACGGCTGCCGGCCGCGATCTGTTCCCGGATGAAGCCGTCGAAGCGATCGAGAAAGCGGTGGAAGAACTCGAAGAGCAGGGAGGTTTCCAGCAGCCGCCGGTCCTGGCCGCCGTAGCGGCGGATGTCGCCGCGGCCTTCGCGGTCCAGGCGCCGGATGGTGCGGTCCACCTTGCGCACAACGGCCTCGGTGCGGCCTGCTTCAGGGACGCCGGCGTCCAGGCCGCTGATCTCCCGGTCCAGCGCGGCGCGCTCGTCGGTGAAAGGATTGGTGAAGACCGCCCGGCTGACCAGTGCGAACAGGCGCCGCTCCCGGGGGCGCAGTCGATATCGCTCCATGCTGCCGCTCCTTTTCAAGGTTTTTCCGTACATTACATGAATAAAGGCTATGCATATTATGTACAGACGCAAGGCAAAACTTTAGTGACGTCAACAAGTGAAAAACAAAGAAAATTACGATAAAACAAATGGTTGATTACACTGAAAAGGCGTCTGGCATGTTTCTTGGTACCCGGGAAAGACAGAACCGCGGTTCCGGCCGGCAGCGGCATCCGGCCGTCGGCGGGGCCGCAACTTTCAACGGAAAGGAGATGCATCATGAAAGAGTCGATCCTGGGAAACATGCTGAGAAAAAGCCGGCTGGCGCTGACCGTTCTCGTGGCGGCGCTGCTGCTGGCAGGTTTGTTTGCCGCCCGCGGGCGGGCCGCCGGCCTGCTCATCGCCGACGGCGGCCTGGGCGGCGTGCTGGAGATCGAGGAGCACGACGTGCGGGTGACCATCAACAACGGTGTGGCCGTCACCCGCGTCACCCAGGTGTTTCGCAACACCGAAAACCGGCAGGTGGAGGCGCTCTACACCTTCCCGGTGCCGCGGGGGGCATCGGTGGCCAACTTTTCCATGTGGATCAACGGCAAGGAGATGGTGGGCGAGGTGGTGGAAAAAAAGCGCGCCCGCAGGATTTACGACAGCTACAAGCGCAAGCGGCGCGACCCCGGGCTGCTGGAGCAGGTGGATTACAAGACCTTCGAGATGCGCGTTTTCCCCATCGCCGCCGGCGCCCGCCAGAAGGTGCAGATCGTCTACTACCAGGAGCTGGGCGTGGACCACGACCAGGTGACTTACGTCTATCCCCTGGCCACCGTGACCCGGCGCGACGTAAACGCCCGCACCACGGGAAGGTTCGCCATTGACGTGGACATCAAGTCCGCCGTTCCCGTAACGGCCGTGGACAGCCCCAGCCACCCCGACGCCTTC
>JAMOVG010000144.1 GCA_027061725.1 Desulfobacteraceae bacterium | reverse complement strand
GGAATAAAAAGCAGCGACCTGCCCGCCTTTGTCATGCACCCCGTCAATCACCTGCATGGCCGCCATGTGGTCCAGGCCGGGATCGACACCGACCTCGTTGAGAAAAAGCAGCCCTCTGGCTCTGGCTGCGGCGTCCAGCGACCGCATTTCCGCCTTGACATAGGACGCGGTGACCAGGTGCTTTTTGTGTTCGAGACACAGGCGGGCGATAAGGGGGTGCAGTGTCCAGGGCAGGAGACTGACAACGATGTCTGCTGCGGCCACCAGCCGTGACAGTGCTTCGGTGTCGCGGACATCCGCCTGCAGGGCGGTTCCCCCTTCGTTTTGGCCGATGATGGCCCTGGACCTTTCAATATCCTGGTCGGCCAGTGATACGCTCAGCCCCGGCTGGCCGAGCAGATAGCGCACGGCTGGCCGGGCCACCAATCCTGCTCCCAATACCAGAATATTTTTCATTGCGCCTCCAGCGAAGAAACCATTGCAAATAAAATTATTTCAAAAACTAGAACCGCTCCGTTCAGGTCAGGTTATAACGACTTTTCGATAAACGCGTTGCCCTTCGCCATCAGGTCCTGGCAGTCGGGAGGCGGCGCCAGGTCCGCGATCAGGTCGAGGGTATAGCGTTCCAGCACCGAAGCCGCTTGGGGGCGATCGTTTTGCTGCCACTGCTCCAGGGTCATGTTGGGCCAGATGGGGCTCGTTTCCATCATGTCCCGAAACAGTCGGCAGGTTACTTCCGAGCCCAGGAAGTTGCCGCCCGCACCAACGCTTCGGATGTCTTCGGTATCGACCGCCTGGTCATCGAGGGTGAACCCGTCCGCGAACTGCCGTGCGAGGCGAACAACCTCTCCGGCGTACACCACCATGGCCGGTGAAAAGACCAGCGAATCCAGGTTGCCGCCCACAAATGGCGCCAGCCCGACCTTTCCAAGGCAGCTGGTCAGATGGTTCATCCAAAGGGCGCTGGCGGCCGGCAGGTCGGCGCCCCAGCCCGGGCCGCTGCCGGATGTTCCCGAATGGGGGATCCCGTAATGGGCCATCATTTCGGCGCAGGCCAGGTTCAAAAGCATCGTTCGCGGCGTGTACAGGCTCATCATGTTTTGCATGTCGAACCCGGCCGGGATGCTCCCCAGTACGATTGGCGCGCCTTTTCTGACCAGCTGGGAGAAAACGAGGCCGCCCAGCAGCTCCGCGTTCAGCAGCGCCAGGGTTCCGCCCGGGGTGATGGGGGTGGTGGCTCCAGACATTCCCATGTTACTGAAAATGATCGGAAAACCCCGTCCGATGGCAGAAGACATTTTTTCGGTGGTGTCTTCGTTGAGAACCAGCGGTGTAATGGGGTTGACGTAGGGCAGTACGAACGGCTTCTGCGCCCGGTCGCCGAAAAGCGCTTGCAGCAGATCCAGGGTGGTGTCGAAAAGGCGTGGCTCGGAAACCAGCAGCACCAGGGGCTTGCAGGTGTTGGCTGCCATGGCCAGGGTAACCAGCAGGTCGGCACTTTCGGGCGGAAGGTCGCCGGCCACCCCCGGCGTGGCCAGCAGGTCAAAGGCCGGCAGGGCCTCGGTCAAACGGGCGGCGGTTTCCACGTGCGTCAAGGCGAAAGGAACCACCTTCCGGACGCCCGGTTGTTCGTAATAAAGGTTGGTCACGCCGACCCCGAAACGGGTTTCGGCACCGGGTTTCAGGGCAAAAGCCCTCCGGCCACGGCGATCGAAGATTTCCAATGCAGACGGGGCCGCATCCATGGCCCAGTGA
Source organism: Desulfobacteraceae bacterium (assembly GCA_027061725.1). GTDB lineage: Bacteria > Desulfobacterota > Desulfobacteria > Desulfobacterales > JALSRD01 > JALSRD01. The sequence continues at coordinate 9,424 of JAMOVG010000144.1, read as the reverse complement.
ATCAGGTCAGCGTTCAGGGACACCGTCTGGTCGTCCAGGAAACGGGCGCCTGCCTGGCGAAACAGTTTGCGGGCCTTTTCGGAAGCGATTTGGATTCCGATATCTGACAGGATTTGCAGGGAATAGGCGTGCACCCGTTCGATTTGCGAGGGCGTTAATACGGAAATGGAGGGGCGGACGATTGTCACGGCTTTTCTCCTGTACACGCTGGCCCGGCCGCGGGCCGGTTATCGCCAGCGGCGAACAATGGCAGCCGGGCGTCGATGCAGCTACTTGTTGTCCCGGCCGGGACAACAAGTAGCAACCCGGTAATGGTTTGTCAATTGGATTTTCGATTCTGCCGGGGCGGGAAGACCCCGGCAGAAAAGCGTTACAGGATGTGCGCCAGGAACCGACGGCTGCGTTCGTGCTGCGGATTGGTGAAGATTTCCTCGGGGGGGCCCTCCTCCACCCAGCCACCGTTGTCCATGATCAGGACGCGCTGGGCCACATCGCGCGCAAAGTGCATCTCGTGGGTGACGGCGATGATGGTCATGCCTTCCCTGGCCAGCCGTTCCATGACATCCACCACTTCTCCCACAAGCTCGGGGTCCAGGGCCGATGTGGGCTCGTCGAAAAGCATTACCTTGGGCCGCATGGCCAGGCTGCGGGCGATGGCCACACGCTGCTGCTGGCCGCCGGAAAGGCGGGCCGGGTACTCGTCGCGCTTGTCGGAAAGCCCCACCCACCCCAGCAGTTCCTCGGCGTACGGGATGGCCTCCTGGGGTTTCTGCCCCAAGACCGTGACCGGACCCTCGATGATGTTTTCCAGCGCGGTCATGTGGGGAAAAAGGTTGAAAGACTGGAAACACATGCCGGTCTTCTTGCGGATTTCAAGGATGCGACGGTTTCGTTCGCGGCCCTTTTCGCCGGCCCGCACGGTCAGGTCATCCACGCAGATGGTTCCGGCGGTGGGTTCTTCCAGAAAGTTGATGCAGCGCAGCAGGGTGCTCTTGCCCGAACCCGACGGTCCCAGGATGACCACCACTTCGCCGGTTTTGACTTCCAGCTCAATGCCCCGCAGCACATAGATGTCCCTGCCGAACACCTTGTGAAGGTTTTGGATGCTTACCATGGTATCGCGTTCAGCCATCAGTGGGTCCTCCTGTCGCCGCGGGCCATATGGGCTTCCACTCGCTCCTGCACCGATTGCAGAATGATGCACATGACCCAGTAGATCAGGGCCACCAGAACCAGCATTTCCAGGGATTGAAAGTAGCGCCGTCCGATCTTGATGGCACGGTAACTCAACTCCCAGACGCCCATCAGGGACACCAGCGAGGAATCCTTGACCATGGCGATGAACTCGTTGGAGACCGGTGGAATGATCACCCGCAGGGCCTGGGGAAAGATGATGCGCCGCAGCATCTGGCTGCTGTTCATGCCCAGCGATTTGGCCGCTTCCCGCTGCCCGACACCGATGGACTGCATGCCGGCGCGCACGATTTCGGTCATGTAGGCACCGTAACAGACGCCCAGGGCCAGAATGCCGGCCACCAAGGCCGGAAGGGTGAACCAGCGTTGGGCGCCGGCAATGCCCATGCGCTCGAGAGCCTGACCCACTTGCGGCAGGGCCAGATACCACATGTACACCTGGACCAGCAGTGGTGTACCGCGAATCAACGAAACATAGGCGGTGGCCAAACTATTGATGACGGGATTCCGAGAGAGCCGTCCCAGGGCTCCCAACACGGCCAGAATACAGGCCAGGGTGATGGCCAGAACGGAAACCAGCAAGGTGTATCCCATACCGCCCATGATGAACCCGAGCCACCTGGCCATGAAGCGAAAATCCAGGCCGATGATGTACAGTACAAAAAAAAGGAAGACGACCAGTCCCGCCAGTGAGAAGGCCAGGTTTCGTTTGAACCGGGTTTGGGTATCCTCGATACTGTTCAGTACCGCCTGAGCCTCCGGCGGTATTTCGTTAACCGGCAATTCACTGGGGTCATTCATGATTCAGCCTCCAGGCCAAGGGGAAAACGGTGAGAAAAACGGTTTGACACCACTGCGGCCGGCCGGCGGCGACGTTGTCGGGTCGCCGCCGGCCGGCAGGGACCGGGGGGTTACAGCTTGGGGATCATGTTGGTGTGGAAAAATTTCATCGAGAGTTTCACAAGCGTGCCATCGTCGTACATGGAACGGATGATTTTGTTGAGCTCGGCCAGGAGCGACTCGCTGTTGGGGCGGGTCTTGTCAAGGGCAAAACACAGCGGTTCATAGTACGGCGGATCGCCCAGCATTTTGATGGGGCAACCTTTGCCACAGCCGGAACGGATCGCCTCGGCGATGGTCTGCCGGGAGCTCAGGATTGCGTCCAGCCGGGCACCGTCGCCCAGGGAAAGGTCTTCAATGGCGTTGGCGTCAGTGGGGTAGGTGACCAGTTTGCCTGGTTTCCAGTCCTGGTAGACGATTTTGACATCCTCGATCTGCAGGTTGTGGTTCAGGTAACGCTCGTAAGTGGTTTCGGTGGCCACGCCGATGGTCTTGCCGGCAAGGTCATTGATCTTCTTGATGGTGGTGTTGGCCTTGTGAATGGCGAATTGGGCCGGGGAGCTGTAATATGGCATGGTGAAAAGCAGCACCTTCTTGCGCTCTTTGGTGGGCGTCATGGAGCCGATGGATATGTCCCAACGTTTGCCCCATTTGCCGGCGGTGATCAGGTCCCAGTCCGGCGTGACGAACTTGACCTTGACGCCCAGTCGTTTGCCCACTTCCTTGGCCACACTGATGTCAAAGCCCTCCAGTTCCCCCTTCTCGTTGAGGTAGCTCTGGGGGGCATAATTGGCGTCCGTGGAAACCACCATCACGCCCGCGGCCTTGATTTCATCCAGCGCGGATTTTCCGCCGGCGAACGCATTGGCGGCGCAAAAGGTGAACAGGGCCAGCATCATCATTCCGACAGTCAGGTGTTTACGCATGCAACATCTCCTTCCATAATTGAGTATTAGGTGGTTGATCACCCCTTCCATCGGGGGAAGGGAACCTTCACGGTCACACGTCACGCAGAATCGTTTGGTAAATGACCTCTTCTTCAGCCGTCAGGGACTGTTTCTGCTGATACGTTTTGTGAAGAAAATAGTGAAAAAAATCGTGGCGCAGACTGTCGCGCTGCGTGGAGACAAACCACGGATTGCGACCCCAGGAAATCGGAGAGCGATCTTCCCGCCCGCTTTCAAACATGCCGGCCATAACCTCCCGGCGGTCCACGACAATATCGAAAGTGCGCCCCCCCAGCGTGATTTCGATGGTGTCGGATTCCGGGTGAACCACATGAAAGGGATAGCTTTCCAGGAACGGGGCCGGCCGCATGCACACGAACTTAACCGCCACCTCCCGATCCTGGGCCCGCCGGAGGAGGGGGTCAAGGTGGACACCCTCTTCCGGGAAAAGGCGAATGTAGATTTCCGTGGAGGCGCTGCCGATCATTTCCCTGGCTTTTGAAAGCACCTGGTCATACCCCTTGATCGTCCAGATGAATTCATGGTCCACCTCGTTACGCGTTTCCTCGACCAGTTCCTCAAGCGCTTTCAGGTCGGCTTCATGCTGCCTTCGCAAACGGTTGATCAACTCCGCCGGTGGAAGCGGAACATACACCCCCGGTTTGATTTCGTTGACGAATCCCTTTTGTTTCAGGGATCGGAGGACATCGTAAATCCGGGTACGGGGAATTCCGGACTGGCGGCTGAGTTGAGAGCCGTTGACCGGATGGTTGCGGATGAGAGAGAGGTACGCGCCTATCGCATTATCGGACAGGCCGATATTGAGGTGGAATGATTTTGACATTCTTTATTCAAAAAACCTGGCAATAATCCCCGGTACACGGCTTCAGGCAACGGGACATTCCCGGTGGATTCCGGGGTTTTGGTCGATTTGTATTGCCAGATGCCAGCCAACTTGTTGCAACATGCGGTACAACAAAAAACCGTCGGGAAGGCGCAGATAAAAAGACAAGTAATATTCCGAGGTTATATTGCGGAACACGCTGTCTTCCGAACATCCTTCAGCGTCTGAATATCTCAAAGAGGTTGCGGTTTGTCAAGGGCAATGGGGATTTTTGAGTGCCGGGGTGCACCAGCGGAGCGGAAAACCGATGAAGAGGCTTTCGCGCCAAAAAGCAACGCCGAAGTCTCTTGAAGTACCGGCCTGCCGGTGGTAGGCTTGCAATCGCTAAAGTAAGCATAGTAAACATCGAACGACCGTCCCATCGGGAAAATGCACGTCGGGATACCCCGAAATTGATCCGGGGTCTCAGCCGGTTGGGTCACGACGACATGTATATTGCAAAGAGCAACGCGGCTGAGCACCAGATGCCGCGTGCCGCCATGTTTTTCCGGGCCCGAGTGCCCGATGCCGCCGGCAAACATGCCGAACTGCTCCAGTCCGGGAGCCCCCGGATGCAGCAGGCGGCATGCGCAGGAGGTTTTCGAGATGGCTGTAGGAAAATCCGTCACGCGCAAGGACGCTGCTGCCAAGGTCACCGGGCGGGCGCGCTATACTGACGATCTGCCCATGCCGGGCATGCGCTGGGCCTGTTACGTGCGCAGCCCCATCGCCCACGGCCGTGTGGTACGGATCGACACCACGGCGGCTCGCCGCCTTGCCGGCGTAGAGGCCGTATTCACCTTCGAAGACGTCCCGGACCGGCCGTTTGCCACCGCCGGCCACCCCTATGCCCTGAACCCGGACCACGCCGACGTGGCCGACCGGCGCCTGTTGACCGGCCATGTGCGTTACCAGGGCGACGAGGTGGCCGTGGTGGTGGCGCGCGACCGCCTGACCGCCGAAGCGGCGGCCGCCCGGGTGGCGGTGGACTATGAGGAGCTGCCCGTGGTGGTGACGGCCGAGGCGGCCCTGGCCGAAGGGGCGCCCGCCCTGCACCCGGGGGGCAACCGCGTGAATACCCTGCGATTTGAAGCCGGCGGAAAGGTGGACGAGGTGCTGGAACGCGCCGATGCGGTGGTCGAGAGCCGCTACCGCACCCCGATCGTTCAGCACTGCCACCTGGAGAACCACATCGCCTACGCCTACATGGACGATATGGCGCACATCGTGGTGGTGACCTCCACCCAGATCCCCCACATCGTGCGCCGTATCGTGGCCGAGGCCCTGGAACTGCCACTGAGCCGCGTGAAGGTCATCAAGCCGTACATCGGCGGCGGTTTCGGCAACAAGCAGGACGTCATCCTGGAGCCCATGGTGGCCTTCCTGACCCTGCAGCTGGGCGGTGTGCCGGTGAAGATCGACCTCTCCCGCGAGGAGTGCTTTACGTCCACGCGCACGCGCCACGCCACCGTCATGCGGGGGCGGGCCGCCGCCGGCCGGGACGGCAGCCTCGCGGCCCTGGACGTGGAGATTTTTTCCAACACCGGTGCCTACGCCTCCCACGGTCATGCCATCATGGGGGCTTCGTGCACCAAGTCCTGCAACCTGTACCCGCGCACCGCCGTCCGCTTTGCGGCCACCACCCACTATGCCAATGTGCCGGCCGCCGGCGCCATGCGGGCCTACGGCTCGCCCCAGGTGATCTTCGGCATCGAGTGCCTGGTGGAGGAAGCCGCCCGCGCCGTGGGCATGGACCCCGTGGCGTTCCGTATCCGCAACGTGGCCCGGCGCGGCGATGTGAACCCCCTGGACGGGCACGAGCTGTTGACCTGCGGCCTGGTCGAGTGCCTGGAGGAAGGCCGCCGGCGTATCGACTGGGACGCCCGCCGCCGCGCCTGCCGCAACCAGGACGGCGACGTGCGCCGCGGCCTGGGCGTGGCCTGCTTCAGCTATGGCACCGGCACCTATCCCTCCTGCGTGGAGATCGCCGGCGCGCGGCTGATTCTTAACCAGGACGGCACGGTGCACCTGCAGGTGGGCGCCACCGAGATCGGGCAGGGCGCCGACACGGCCTTTTCGCAGATGGTGTCCGAGACCCTCGGCCTGGACTGCGACGACGTCCACGTGGTGAGCTCCCAGGACACGGACGTCAGCCCCTTCGACACCGGGGCCTATGCGTCGCGCCAGACCTACATGGTGGCGCCGGCCGTCCGGCAGGCGGCCGAAGCGCTCAAGGGCAAGATCCTGGCCCACGCCGCCCTGATGACCGGCCAGGCGGCCGCCAACCTGGACCTGCGCGGCGGCCGCATCGTCTTTGCCGGCACTCCGGAAGAGGCGCTGCTGTCTCTTTCCGACCTGGCCCTGGATGCCTACTATCACAAGCAGCGCGGCGCCCAGCTGACCGCCGAGGCTTCGTGCAAGACCATGACCAACCCGGCCTCCTTCGGCTGCACCTTTGTCGACTTGGAGGTGGACATCCCGCTGTGCCGGGTGACCATTCGCGAGATCTTCAACGTTCACGACTCCGGGGTGATCATCAACCCCCTCATGGCCGAGGGGCAGGTGCACGGCGGCCTTGCCATGGCCATCGGCTGGGCGCTCTATGAGGAAATGCTCATCGACGAGCAGAACGGCCGCATCTACAACGGGAACCTGCTGGACTACAAGATGCCCACTTTCATGGACATCCCGGACCTGGGATGCGCCTTCGTGCAGACGCGCGAGCCCACCGGGGGATACGGCAACAAGTCCCTGGGTGAGCCGCCCATCATCACACCGGCGCCGGCCATCCGCAACGCCGTCTGGGACGCCACGGGCGTCAAGGTCGACGAGATTCCCATGACCCCCAAGGTGCTTTACCGTTACTTTTCCGGGGCGGGGCTTCTATAGACAAGCGGGGAGACCACCATGTTTGCCATCGACTACTACCAGCAAGCAGAAAGCGTGGCCCAGGCCGTGGCACTGCTGGCCGCCGAACCCGGCGCCCGGCTGGTCGCGGGGGGGACCGACGTGCTCATCCGCCTGCGCGAAGGCCGCGGGGACTACGCGCGGCTGGTCGACATCAACGGTCTGGAGGAATTGAGAGGCATCGGCCTGGCCGATGACGGCACGCTGCGCATCGGCGCTCTGAGCACTTTCCGCCAGGTCATGGCCTCCGACGACGTGCGCCGGCTGGTGCCCGTGGTGGCCGAGGCCGTGGGCACCGCCGGTGGTCCCCAGCTGCGCAACGTGGCCACCGTCGGCGGCAACATCTGCAACGGCGCCGTCAGCGCCGACAGCGTCGGTGCCCTGCTGGTGCACGACGCGCAGTTGGAGATCCAGGGGCCGGAGGGGCGCCGACGCACGCCCCTGCAGGGCTTCCACACGGGACCCGGCCGCGTGGCCCTGGCGCGCGACGAGGTGCTGGTGGCCCTTCACATCCGTCCGCGGGACTACCGCGGGTTCGGTGCCGCCTATTACAAGTACGCCATGCGCGAGGCCATGGACATCGCCACCATAGGGTGCACGGCCGCGGTGCGCCTGGAGGGGGAGGCCATCGGGGAACTGCGGCTGGTCTTCACCGTGGCGGCGCCCACGCCCGTGCGCTGCGCCCACGCCGAAGCGGCCGCGGCCGGACGGCCGCTGACCGCCGAGACCCTGGATGCCGTGGCCGCGGCGGTGGCGGCCGACGTGCAGCCGCGCACGTCCTGGCGCGCCCGGCAGGATTTTCGCCTGCACATCATCCGCACCCTGGCCGCCCGCGTCACCCGGCGGGCCGCCGAGAGAGCCGGAGGAAAATTCTGATGCGAAAGACCGTTTCCTGCACCATCAACGGCCGCGCCTACACGCTTTCGGTCGATGTCCGGCAGTCCCTGCTGGACATGCTGCGCGAACTGGGGCTGACCAGCGTCAAGGAGGGCTGCGGCGTGGGGGAGTGCGGGGCCTGCACCGTTTTGGTGAACGGCCGCGCCATTGACAGCTGCATTTACCTGGCCGTCTGGGCCCACGGGAAAACCATCCGCACGGCCGAGGGCGAAGCCGCCGACGGGCGCATGTCGGCCGTCCAGCAGGCCTACGTCGACGCCGGCGCCGTGCAGTGCGGCTTCTGCACGCCGGGGCTCATCATGACGTCCACCGCCTTCGTGGAACGCCACCGCGGCCGGAAGGTATCGCGCCAGGAGATCCGCAGGGCCCACGCCGGCAACCTGTGCCGCTGCACCGGCTACGAAACCATCATCCGGGCCGTGGAGAAGTGCCTGGGCCGGCAGGCGGAAATGCCGTCCGACGATGGCGACTGATTTTCAGAGGCCCCTCAACGGGGCGGGGTGATCGACAGTGAAGAACAATACCCAATCGTCCGTCATGGCCGCAGGGGGAGCCGAGCGGCTCACGCAGGACGTGTTCGACCGCAACCTGTGCATCGGCTGCGGCGCCTGCGTCGACCTGTGCCCCTATTTTGGCAACTACCGCGGCAGAACCGTACAGCTGTTTGGCTGCGACCTGCCCGAAGGACGCTGCTTTGCCTTCTGTCCGAAGGCAGAGGTGGACCTGGAACGCCTGGCGCAGGCCGTCCATGGCAGGCCTTACGACGGCAGCCCGCTGGGGCATCACCGCGAAGTGGTGGCGGCCCGGGCCGGCGGCCGCATGCCGCCAGGGCACTTCCAGGGCGGCGGGACGGTTTCCGCACTGGTGGCCTGCGCCCTGAAGCACGCACGCGCGGACACCGCGGTGCTCACCGGACGGGACGGGTGGACGCCCGTCGCCCGCCTGGTGAGCGACTGGCGCGAAGTCGGCGCCTGCGCCACGTCCAAGTTCGCGGCCGCCCCCACCCTGGCCGGTGTAAACCGGGCTCTGGCCGATGGCGTTGCGCGCCTGGCCGTGGTGGGCACGCCCTGCCAGATGACGGCCGTCGCCCAGATGCGCACCAGCCCCCTGGGGCAGCCGGATTTCGTCGACCCCTTTGCCGTCACCGTCGGCCTGTTCTGCAACTGGTCGCTGGAACCGCGGGAACTGGCGCGTCTGCTGGCCGGCCGCGGGCTGGACCCGGCACAGGTGGCGCGCATGGATATCCCGCCGCCGCCCGCCGACACCATGGTCGTGGAAACCGTCGGGGGACGGCTGGAGGTGCCGCTGCGGGAGATCAAGCCTCTTATCCCCGAAACCTGCTTCATTTGTCCGGACATGACTTCCGAGTTGGCCGACGTGTCGGTGGGCATGTTCGAGGGGCGTGCGGGATGGAACACACTGATCATTCGCACGCGCACCGGTGCCGAAGTGGTGGCGCAGGCGGAAGGCGAGGGCTTTCTGGAAATCGACCCGCTGCCGGCCGAGCGTCTGGAGCACCTCCGCCTGGCCGCCGCGGAGAAGAAAAGGCGCGCCCTGCGCATCCTCGAGCGCCGCAACCTGGTGGGTGCGGGCCGGAAGGACGACCACGCTGCGGTGCACATCGCCCGGGAAGTGGTCGAGAAGATTTTTCGATAGCGAGGGAACATGTCCAGTACCGTCATCGACAAGGCCGGAAGCCGCCACCTGCTGATGGGAAATGAAGCCATCGCCCGGGGCGCCCTGGAAGCGGGCGTAC
>JAMOVG010000143.1 GCA_027061725.1 Desulfobacteraceae bacterium | reverse complement strand
CGTAGTGGTGCGCGCCACATAGGTGGCGCCGGCAGCCATGGCCAACTGCACCACGTCGAAATCGTGGTCGATGTTGGTGTAGGGCGCGGTGGTGGCGGTGATGCCGTAGCCGGACAGGGGGGAGTACTGTCCGCCGGTCATGCCGTAGATACGGTTGTTCATGACGATGGCGGTAATGGCGATATTGCGGCGGGCGGCGTGGATGAAGTGGTTGCCCCCGATGGCCAGGGCGTCGCCGTCGCCCATGGGCACGATGACGTTCAGTTCGGGCTGGCTGAGTTTGACCCCTGTGGCGAAAGCCAGCGCGCGGCCGTGAATGGTGTGCAGGGTGTGAAAGTCGACGTAGCCCGAAATGCGCGCCGAACAGCCGATGCCCGACACCATGACGATTTCGTTCTTGCTCATGCCCAGGCTCTCAATGGCGCGCAGCATGGCGTTGAGAATGATGCCGTGTCCGCAGCCGGGACACCACATGTGCGGAAAAAACCGTTCCCGGATGTAATCTTTGATGGCCATGGACTATACGCCCTTTCCCTGAATGATTCGTAGAATGTTGCGGATGTCGGCATCCGTGATGAACACGCCGTCGATGCGGTTGGCCAGCACCACCCGCTGGGGGTTGTCCACAGCACGTTTGACCACCCGCACGATCTGGCCCATGTTCATTTCCACCACCAGGATGGACTGCGCCCGGGCACATTTCTCGCGGACGATGTCGTAGGGGAAGGGCCACAGGGTCTGCAGTTCCAGCAGGCCCAGGCGTTCGCCCTTTTTGCGCTGGCTGGTGACCACGTGCAGCGCCGAGCGGGCGGCGGAACCGTAGGAGATGAAGATGTTGTCGGCGTCTTCGAGGTAATATTCCTTGTACCTGGCGATGTGATTGACGTTGTTGCGGATTTTGTCGACCAGGTGGCGAATCAGGCCGTGCACGATCTCCGGGGTGTCGGTGGGAAACCCCCACATGTCGTGGTACAGGCCGGTGACGTTGTGCCGGTGGACCCCGCCGAAATCGGCCATGGGAAGCCGCCCGTCTTCACGGGGCAGGTAGGGGTGAAAATCGATGCCCTCGCGCACGGTGGTCTTGAGGCGCTCGACCAGGGGGATCTCCCCGGGCTCGGGCAGCACCAGCTTCTCACGCATGTGGCCGATGACCTCGTCGAAAAGCAGGATCACCGGTGTGCGGTAGGTCTCTGCCAGGTTGAAGGCCTCCACGGTGATCTTGAAGAGATCCTGGTGATTGGAGGCCGTCATGGCGATGATGGCGTGGTCGCCGTGGGTTCCCCAGCGGGCCTGGTAGACATCTCCCTGGCTGACATGGGTGGGCAGGCCGGTGGAGGGGCCGCCGCGCTGCACGTTGACGATGACGCAGGGGATCTCGGTCATGACGGCGTAGCCGAGGGCCTCCTGCATCAGGGAAAAGCCGGGGCCGCTGGTGGCCGTCATAACCTTGTGGCCGGTCAGGGAGGCTCCGATGATGGCGCAGATGGATGCAATTTCATCTTCCATCTGGATGAACTTGCCCCCCTTGCGGGGCAGCCGCACCGAGAGGTGCTCGGCGATTTCCGTGGAAGGTGTGATGGGGTAGCCGGCGAAAAAATCCAGCCCGGCATACAGGGCCGCTTCCACGCAGGCCTCGTTTCCCTGAACAAACTTGATCTTTTTGTCCATTGCTGATCCTATTCAGTTTCCACTTCTATGGCGAGATCCGGGCAGCGCAGCTCACACTGCATGCAGCAGATGCAGTCTTCCAGTCTCACGGCCACCGACTTGTCCTCGTCGTCGAGTTCGAGGACCTTGGTGGGGCAGAAATGCACGCAGATGCCGCATCCCTTGCACCACTCCCGGTTGATGTGGTGTGCCTTCAGTTTTGGTTTGGCCATGCAGTCGTCCTCTTCATAAGAAGGTTGAAGCGTGATATCAATCGCTTATTGGCTTTACTGCCGAAAGTCAAGTGAAATCGAGGGCGCGCCGCCGAAACCGGCCCGCCCCTCCCGAATCCGTATACAGCATGCCAGTCGTTACCGTCGATGGCATTGTCGGGGATTGTACAGGGTTTTGACAAGGAGGCCCGCCTCTGGCATAGTGCGCAGGTCCGGGAGGGGTTTAACGTCGGGCGGCAGGCCCCTTCCCCGGCACAGGGGGAGCCCTTTCTTGGAAGGCGGATTGTGAAGAAATCCTGGTTTATTATCTTTTTTGTCCTGCTGGGCCTCGGCCTGGGGGTTTTCTGGTACGCGAGAAGCGAAGTGCGGCGCTACCTGGAGGGCCCATGCGGCGGCAGCGGCGTGGCGGAACTGGTCACCGTTGCGCCGGGCCTCCGTTTCGGGGCCCTGGCCGAGGACCTTCACCGGCGCGGCATCGTGGACAGCCCGATGCGGCTCAAGCTGCTGGCGCGTCTCGAAGGCTACGACAAGCGCATCAAGGCCGGTGAGTACCTGCTTTCTTCGGCCATGCAGCCGCGGCAACTGCTGGGTGTGCTGGCCGAGGGCCGCGTGCATCTTTATCGGGTAACCATCCCCGAGGGCTTTACCCTCTACCAGATCGCCGCGCGGCTGGCGCAATTGTCGCTGGTGCCGGCCGCCGATTTCATCCGCGCTGCCACCGATGCCGGCCAGACGGCGCGCTACGGCATCGCCGGTGCCACCTTCGAAGGGTACCTGTTCCCGGACACCTATGCCTTTCCCCGGGGCGTCACGCCGCAGCAGATTATCGCCGCCATGGTGGGGCGTTTCTGGCAAGAATTCACGCCCGCCTGGAAGGCCCGCGCCCGAGAACTGGGGTTGAGTGTGCACCAGGTGGTCACCCTGGCGTCCATCGTCGAAAAGGAGACCGGCAGCGCACCCGAACGCCCGCTGATCGCCTCCGTGTTTTTCAATCGCCTCAAGAAGGGCATGCGCCTGGAGAGCGACCCCACCGTCATATACGCCATCCCAAATTTCAACGGCAACCTGACACGCAGGGATCTGAAGACTGCAACGCCTTACAATACCTACCGTATTCGCGGGCTGCCCCCCGGCCCCATTGCCAACCCGGGGGCGGCCGCCCTCAAATCCGTGCTGTACCCGGCGCAGACCGAGTTTCTGTATTTCGTGGCCCGCAGGGACGGGACCCATCAGTTTTCGCGGACCCTCAAGGAGCACAACCGGGCGGTGAACCGCTACCAGCGCAGCCGCTAGCGCTCCGCAGGTGGTTTTAGTGGACCGGTTCGGAAATGCGGCCACGCTCCGAAGCCGTCAAGGTGCCCTCAGGCCGGGGGGTCTGATTCGGCCTTTTTGCTCTTGCGGTGCGCCAGTCGCTGCTGGATGCCTTGGCGGTACCTGCGCACGGCTTTCAGGGTGAAGAAATAGCCGGCTACGGCCAGGGGGATTCCCAGCACCACGCCGCCCACGATCATCATGTACAGAACGTGGGGCGCCTTGTGGAGCAGGTCCAGCAGGGTGAGGTTTTCCAGGTTGGGTGGCGGCGGGCCGATCCTGGACAGGCCGAATAGCTTCGCTCCGGTGAAGTAAGTGATCCCGTAGAGCACCGGCGCCGTCAGCGGGTTGGAGATCCACACGGCGGCGGCGGCGGATATTTTGTTGGCCTTGAACAGGGCCGCCAGGGGCAGCACAATGATGGTCTGGAATCCCATGAAGGGCGTCATTCCCACGAAAAGACCCAGGGCGAAGCCCATGGCGATGTCCCGTGGTTCACCGCGGATTTTCAGGAATCGGTCGTATGCTTCCCTCAGCGAACGGGGCCTTTTGAAGCTGGGACGTTCCATACCGTGTGTGCCTGGACCCTTGTCTCTGTTTGCCGTTAACTGAAACCAGCGCGCCCGGGAAAAAAATCAATGAACCCGTTTCATACCACATTGGTTTGAAATATCAACACGGAGGCGTATCGAAAATATCGTTTCCGATCGGGATCCAGGGACGTTGGCGGTTCAGCCGCGAATTTTCCTGCAGTCTAGGCGTTTCAGAAAGCTGCGCGAAAGGCGCGTGTCGATCCGGTGGCCGTAGACCCGTCCGCCGGGGGACACGCCGCGGATGCGCCCGTCGTACCGCCAGGCGGCCAGGAGCCGCCGGCCTGCTTCGGTGCGGTCGTGGGCGGACAGGCGGGCCCCCTCTTCCAGCGGGCGGGGTTCCGGAATGCCCTGCCCGCCGCCCACCAGCTGCTTCATGAAATCGAGAAGGCGCGACAGCCGCAGCAGGGTGACGGCCTGAAGGCGGGAGGTGGTGTCCTCGATGGGCAGGGCCGACGAACGCATCAGACCGAAATGGCGCGGCAGCAGCTCCCTTTCACGGCAGTGTTCGTAGTCCCGGCTGCCCGGCGCCGGGTAGTAGACCGACACGGCCGCCAGCACGGGCAGGTACGCCAGGTAGAGGAGATCGTCCAGGGAATCTTCTGCACGCTGGCCCGGCGCCCCCGCGATCACGTACCCCACGGCCTGCATGCCGCGGCGGTGGGCACTGGAAACGGCCGTTTCGAAGGAGGCTCGTACGTCCGGCCGGCGGAACCTGCGCTGCTGCGGTTGCGAACAGGTGCCCAGGGAGAGGTTCAGGGCGCGGAAGCCGGCGGCCTGCATAGCGCCGACCAGGTCGTCATCCAGGGAGGGGGGAAAGAGGCCGTTCATGGCGCGCAGTTCCAGCCGCCGGCCGTAGCGCCGCCGGATGCGCGCCAGCAGGTCGGTGAACCACCTGCGGTCCAGGGAGAGGTTTTCGTCTTCGAAATCGATGAACCCGGCCCCCCAGTCGTCTACCGCGGTGCAGATCTCGGCCATGACGGCCGCAACGCTTCTGCGCCGGTAGGGTACGTCGTTGGATCCCAGAACACAGTAGCTGCACCCCATGGGACACCCGCGGCTGGCGGTGACCACCACGCTGCCCCTGCGGCGACGTTGGTAAAAGCCGCGTTTAACGAGCTGCAGGGCCGGCGGCGGGAAGCTGTCCGGGTCCGGCACCAGTGCAGGTGGGGTGATATGCAATGTACCGTTTTTTCGGCGAAAACAGAGACCAGGGACTTTTTCCAGCACACCGCGCCCGTGCAGGGCCGCGGCGAGCTGTGGCAGGCCGGCCTCCCCCTCACCGCGCAGGACGAAGTCGACCACCCCGCTGTCTAAAACCGCCCGGGGCAGTGCAGTGGGGTGGTGGCCGCCCGTAACGATGACGGCGCCGGGGCAGGCCGCCCGCACGGCCCGGGCGGTCTCTATGGCTTCCATGCTGTAGGCCGTAAACAGCGAGGAGATGCCGATCAGGGAGGCACCGGATGCCGCCGCCAATCGGGCCACGTGTTCGAAACTGTAGCCGTAGTGGCGATAGCGGTGAAAGAGGCAGAACGGCGAGCGGTCCTCATGGCCGTAGAAGTCCCGCAGGTAATCCATTGCCGGCGGCGGGTCTACGGGGCGGGACTTGGCGGTGGACAGGGCGTCGATCAGCGCCACCGACCAGCCCTGTGTCTGCAGGGCGGTGGCGATGCAGGCCAGGCCGTAGGGGAAGGTGCGCTTGGCCGTCAGGTAAAAGTCACGAATGGGCGGCTGTATCAGGGCGATGTCGCTGGTCAAGGCTTGTACCCTTGGCGCTTGCCGGGAGACAGGTTGAGGTTGGCCAGTGCGACAGGCATTGGCAGCCGGTCCGGGGCGCATCGCCGTCGCACGTCGCCGGGCATGGCGGGTCTTACGGTTGGATTTTTGAGAGCAGATTCTCGATGTGCGCACGGGCCTTGAGATCCGACAGCCAGTTTGCCGGGATGGCCCCGGGACCCAGGCGGGCCGTCAGCACCATGGCGGCCAGCATGCCGCGGGCCGAGGAGTCGCCGCCGGCCATGACGTTTTCCACCAGGGCCTCTTTAAGGTCGTCTTCGTACTTGGCGATCAGGTGGATGGTGGCCGGAAAGGCGGCTTCGGTTTCACACTCCTGCCCGAATGCTTTGATGGTTTCGCGGGTATCGCCGCCGGTGCTGGCCAGGCCCTGCTCCACCCACTGCCCCACCGGCGCATCCTCGTAAGTTTCCCCGGCGGCCTTTTGCATGGCATCGACCGGCTTGCTGCCCCCCAAGACCGCGGCCGTCACCCGGGCGAAGAACGCGGCGCTGGCCAGCACGTGCGGGTGGTTGTGGGTCATGCGGGCCTGGTCCACGGCCGTGCGGGTGAATTCGTCGGGCTCGTAGCCGTAGCGATAGCCCAGGGCCGCCATGCGGGCGGCACCTCCCAGGTCCGTCGAATCCGACCCGGCCTCTTCGGGTGCCTTGCCCTCGGCAAAATTCTTGAGCGTGGCCTTGGTGGCCTGGTCCACGTAGCCATCGTAGTCCTGGAAGAGCGCCTGCCAGCGGCGGGCAAAGTCCGCCAGTTCGAATGCGCCGCAGGCGGCCACGGATTCCAGCAGCACCAGCGTCTGGTCGCCGTAGTGGGTGAATTCGCCCCGGTCGCGGTTGGGGTGCCAGGACTTCACGATAGGCTTGAGCAGTTTTTCGACACGTCCCACCTTGCGGTCGATGACGTTGGTGTTGTAGATCCAGTGGACTCCCAGGGCCAGCGAGTCGGCGGCAAAGGCTGCCATTACCATGGCGTAAGCGTTGTCTTTCATGTTCCCTCTCTTCTCGTGCACCCGGGCGGCAGGACCTGCCGCGATGCGGTTGGCAATGGGGTAGGTCTGCGATTGTGCCGGCAGACATTTATCGTAACGTAAGACCTTTTCCGGCAGCTGGCAAGTTCGGGCGAAAAGCCGCGGTCCGCAGGTTGCACCACCCGGGTTTTGGTGATATGGAGGCAAAGGATCCCGAAAAGCCCGGATTCCCCGCTTCCGCTTTGCGATACGGCCAACGGATGCCGGTCGCGATTCGCGTATTGCCGATTCACCAGGAGTCACCCATGTCCCAGCATCCCGGCGCCGGCCGACCGGCACCCTTTTCGTCGTTGACCAACATCGCCCGTCTGGTCAGCGCTTACTACACCCTCACGCCGGACCCCGCGGACCCGACCCAGCAGGTATCCTTCGGCACATCGGGGCACCGCGGATCGTCGCTGAAGGGCAGCTTCAACGAGGCGCACGTGCTGGCCATCAGCCAGGCCGTGTGCGAGTACCGCGCCGCCGAGGGCATCGACGGCCCCCTCTTCGTGGGCGTGGACACCCACGCCCTGTCCGAGCCGGGCTTTGCCAGCGTGCTGGAGGTGCTGGCGGCCAACGGCGTCAGCGCCATGATCGACGAGGGGCGCGGCTACACGCCCACGCCGGTGCTGTCCTTCGCCATCCTGTCCTGGGGCCGTGCCCATGGCGGCCAAAAAGCCGACGGCCTCATCATCACGCCGTCGCACAACCCGCCGGACAACGGCGGCATCAAGTACAACCCGCCCCACGGCGGTCCGGCCGGGGCCGAGGTGACCGGCCGCATCGAACAGCGTGCCAACGAACTGCTGCGACAGGGCAATCGGGACGTGCGCCGCGTGGTTTTCGAACGCGCCCTGCGGGCCGGGACCACCCGGCCCTACGACTACACCACGCCTTACGTGGACGCCCTTGGTGAAGTGCTGGACATGCCGGCCATCGCCGCTGCCGGCATCCGCATCGGGGTGGACCCCCTGGGCGGGGCGGCGGTGCACTACTGGCCCCGCGTGGCCGAGCGTTACGCTCTGGACATCACGGTGGTCAACGAGCGCGTGGACCCGGCTTTCGCCTTCATGCCCCTGGACCACGATGGCAGAATCCGCATGGATTGCTCATCGCCCTTCGCCATGGCCGGCCTGATCGCCCTCAAAAACCGTTTCGATGTGGCCTTCGGCAACGACCCCGACAGTGACCGCCACGGCATCGTGACCCCCGCCGGCGGCCTGATGAACCCCAACCACTACCTGTGCGTGGCCATCGACTACCTTTTTGACCGCCGCCGCGACTGGCCGGCCGACGCCCGGGTGGGCAAGACCCTGGTGAGCAGCAGCATGATCGACCGCGTGGCGGCCCGCATGCGAAGGGTGGTCTACGAAGTCCCCGTGGGCTTCAAGTGGTTCGTGGACGTCCTGCTAAAGGGGGCCTGCGCCTTCGGCGGGGAGGAGAGCGCGGGCGCCTGTTTTCTCCGCCGCGACGGCCGCGTATGGACCACCGAGAAGGACGGCCTCATCATGGGGCTCCTGGCGGCCGAGATGCTGGCGGTGGCCGGCTGGGATCCGGCCGAGCACTACCGGGAACTGACCAGCGAATTGGGAGAACCGCTTTACGAGCGGCTGGATGCGCCGGCCAGCGCGGGACAGAAGGCGGTCCTGAAAAACCTGGGTGCCGACCAGGTTTCGGCCGATACGCTGGCCGGCGACCCTATCGTGGCCAAGCTGACCCGCGCGCCGGGCAACCAGGCCCCCATCGGGGGGCTGAAAGTCGTCACCGAGCACGGCTGGTTCGCGGCCCGGCCCTCGGGCACCGAGGATATTTACAAGATATACACCGAGAGCTTCCGGGGAAAAGCGCACCTGGTCCGCATCCAGCAGGAGGCCCGGGAGATGGTCGAGGCGGTTTTCGCCGCCGCCGGGGTATCCTGATCAGCCGTCCGCGGCGCCGAAGTGCTCCCGCTGCCGGCGCTGGAAGTCTGCCGCGTCGAAATGGTGCTCCTGGGTGCCCATTTTCTCGACGGCGAAGCTGGCGCACACCGCCCCCATGCGGGCGGCCTCGACCAGGGGACGGCCGTCGGCCAGACCGGCCATGAGCCCCGACCGGTAGGCGTCGCCGGCGCCGGTGGGGTCGACCACCCGCTGGACGCCGACGGCCGCAATGTGCACCGTTTCAGTTGGGGTGTACAGTTCGGAGCCCGCCTCCCCCAGGGTGGTCAGCAGGGCGCCGGTGCGTGCGAGCAACGCCTCGCGGTCCAGGCCGGTGGCCTGGCGGATGAGATCCCGTTCATAATCGTTGCAGATCAGCAGGCGCGAACCGGTGATCATCTCCACCATGTGTTCGGCCTCCAGGATGGGGATGGACTGGCCCGGGTCGAAGATGTAGTCGATTTTTTTTTGCTTGTAGAAGCGGCTCTGGGCCAGCATGTCGCCGGGGTTTCCCGGGGAGATGATGGCCAGGGCCTCTTCGCCCGGCAGCCGCGACAGGTCGTATTCGCAGGGCATGCCCAGCGCGCCCAGGTTAAAAGTGGTGAGCTGGTTGTTGCCGCGGTCCGTGGTGATATAGGCGCAGGCGGTCAGCTGGTCGGGGACCTCGCGGATTCCCTCCGTGGGCAGCCCGAGCTGCCGCAGCCGTTCGCGGTAGCGGCTGAAGTCGCTGCCCACCGTGGCCAGGATCAGAGGCCGCCTTCCCAGCAGGGCCAGGTTGTAGGCGATGTTGCCGGCGGTGCCGCCGAAACGTTCCTCCACCCCGAAGACGGTGAAGCACACGTTGATGGCGTCCAGGCGGTCGGCCAGCAGGTGGTCCTGGAAATGCCCGTCAAAGGCCATCAGGCGGTCATAGGCCAGGGAGCCGGATACGATCAGTTGCATGGGAGAACTCCTTGCTTGTGAAGTAAGGCCAACGGCTGTTGTGTAACCTATCCCGTCGGATTTGACAACGTACGGATTACGCGTTGTCCATGGTCCCTTGTCCATGGATAGAAACGTTAACCCGGTGATCCGAAAAACCGTAACTACGGACATCCCATGACACCAAAAGTCGATCGCAACAGCATCCGGCGCTTCGTGTCCATCCTGGAAAAGGAGCAGGATACCTGGCAGGCGCCGGTGGTGACGCTGGTGGCCAAGCGCGGCGCGTCGCCTTACGAGATTCTGGTTTCCACCCTGCTTTCGCTGCGCACCAAGGACGAGGTCACCGCCGTGGCTGCCGAGCGCCTGCTGCAGCGGGCCCGCACGCCCCAGGAGATGCTGGCCCTGGACGAGGCCGAGATCGAGAGCCTGATACGGCCGGTGGGCTTTGCGCCCACCAAGGCCAAACGCCTGCGCCAGGTCAGCAGGATCCTGGTGGACCGGTACGGCGGGCGGGTACCCGACGACCTCGAGGCGCTGCTGGCGCTGCCCGGTGTGGGCCGCAAGACGGCCAACCTGGTGCTCTCCGAGGCTTTCGGGCAGGACGCCATCTGCGTCGACACCCACGTGCACCGCATCAGCAACCGCATCGGCCTGGTGGACACGCGCACCCCCGAGGCCACCGAGGAGGCCCTGCGCGAGGTGCTGCCGCGCAGCCTGTGGCAGCGCTACAACCCGCTGCTGGTGGCTTTCGGGCAGGTCATCTGCCGCCCGGTGTCGCCGTTCTGCAGCACCTGCCCGGTGCGCACCCTGTGCCCCCGCCTGGGGGTGGAGACATCGCGCTGAGTCAGGGTTCGGTATCTGTTTGAGAGCCGTCGGTGTCGGGTTTCCGAAGAGCGCCAAGCGTATTGCGGTGAAGCGGCATTGGACAGCCGGGGAGAAACGCCATCCGGGCGACCGTCGTTAAGAATTTCAGGCTGTTTGAGGAGCTTGCGACGAGTTCTTGAAATTCAGACGGCCGCCCGCATGGCGCCCCGGATGCCCACAGGAGCGAAACCGCAATACACTTGGCGCGAATTATTGAAAAGTTACAGGATTGGCCGTGAAGCCTGCTGCATCCAAACCGGGAAGAACCGAAACCCTTGTCAGTCTCATCGCCATGGCACTGCTGGCGGTGATTGCCGCCGGGGTGTTGATGCGCCAGGCGCACTTCAACCCGGCCGTGCGCGTGTTCGTCGACGGGGGCGGGAGCGAAGCACTGCCGGCGGCCGACGAACATCCGGTAACGCCGGCTGCGGACCTGGTGGCGCTGCCGGCGCTGCTGCACCCCATGGGACCGCCGGAAACCTTCGGACCGGACCGCCTGGCCGACAAGATCGACGGCAAGGCGCCGCTGTACCGCTCGGCCGGATTCCGCAAGCTGGTCAGCCAGCGCTTCGCGCTGAAGGGCAAGCCCGGCCGGTGGTTCGAATTCAACCGTTACCGCATGCGCGACCCCCGGGCCGCCTTTGCGGTCTTCAGCGCCCAGCGGCGTTCCGATGCCCGCCGGCTCGGGATCACGCGGCACAGCTACGCGACCGCCAATGCCCTTTTTATCGTTCACGGTCCCGATTACCTGGAGCTGGTCGGCTCCGGGCAGGGGGACGCCCTGCAAGAGGCCATGCGCCGGGCCGCGCAGGCCTTTGTCCGCGGCCATCCCGTGGCGGCCGCCGCACGCGAACCCGGCGACCTGTTCCCGA
Organism: Desulfobacteraceae bacterium; assembly: GCA_027061725.1. Taxonomy (GTDB): domain Bacteria; phylum Desulfobacterota; class Desulfobacteria; order Desulfobacterales; family JALSRD01; genus JALSRD01. The sequence goes on along the minus strand of JAMOVG010000143.1, from coordinate 78 downwards.
CCGGAGGGCTCGACCCCGGCAGCATCACCCTGCTGGCCCAGAACGCTTTCGGTTTCGCCGGGCTGGACCGGGTCACCA
>JAMOVG010000142.1 GCA_027061725.1 Desulfobacteraceae bacterium | reverse complement strand
GCCGCGCTACCAATCCCTGGCGTTTCTGATCTTGCCGAACTCCGATCCGGTGTATGCCCGCACGAACGGCGCGAAAAGCATATGGCTCAGCCGGGTGAAGGGGATGGCCATGAGCATGACCTCACCGGAAACCACATGCACGATGAAGAAGAAGCGGTAGGCGAACCACTGGTGATAGGCCACAACACCGCTCACGAAAGGCAGTGCCACCACGGCCAGCAGCAGATAGTCCGATGCCGTGGTCAGGAAACGCACCTCCGGGCGTGCCAGGCGCCGCACGAGAAAAAAGACGCAACCAGCCACCACTACCAGCGCCATCACGTCAGCCACGGCATCCGGCAGGGTCCACCAGCGCACGTTCCAGGCTTCTTCCCACAAGACCACGTGGGAGAGGAGAAAAACAGGGGTGAAGAGCAGGCAGAAATGAAAGGCGAAGGCAACCACGGTCATCACGGGGTGGCGACGCATGTTGACCGTGGCGAAGGGCGTCATCCAGCGCAGGATGGAACGCAGGCTGTATCTGACGCTCATGTAGCTGAAAATGAACTTTTCCCTGCGGCTGACCAGCATCAGCATGCTGACGATGCGGTAGAGGCTGCCGCCGATAAACACGACGAAGGCCAGCCAGACCAGTGGCCCGGTGACAAAGGTGTAGAGCCCGTGCATAATCCCTCCTAGCCCGCCAGTTCGGTTACCGGAACAACACGCCGATGGTATTTCCCCTCCTTGATCATTTTTATCAGCAGCTTGTCGCCGTCAGGGCTGAAAACCGGGTCAAAGAGTGCCTCAGCGGATTCCGTCCACAGGCGGCCGTCCACCGCAAGCGTGTAGGCCCCGCCCTTTTCCACCTTGACGGCCACGTGCCCCCCGTCGGGGCTGAACACCGGCCGCCAGGCCATGTCCAGAGCGTCCGGCCAGACGGTGCCGTCGACCGCCACGTGCCACGCATCGCCCTGCTTGCCCAGAGCGGCCACGCGCGCGCCGTCCGTGCTGAGCACAAGGTCCGTCACCAGGGCGCCGAAGGTCACCGGCCAGGGGCGGCCGTCCACGGCCACGGTCCACCGGCCGAACGACGGGGCCACGATGGCCGCCAGTGTCTCACCCCCGGGGCTGAAAGTCTGGTGCCAGAGCTGGAGGAAATCCCGGTCCCACAGGAGGGATCCGTCCTGGAAAAGCGCCCAGCGGCCGCCGCGGCGCACCGGCGCTGTGACGGCACCGGTGGCGGGGTTGAACACCGGCTCCCAGACGGCCTGAAAGGTCTCGTCCCAGCACACGCCGTCCACGGCAATGGTGTAGTCGTAAAGGCTGAGACGCACCTCGGCGGCCAGGCGGCCCCCGGGTCCGTGCGCGATGTGCCAGACATTGACGAAAAGGCGCTCCCATGGCTGCCCGGCGGCGGCCACGGTGTAAGTCCCTTCCTGGAAGCGGTGAATGTCCCCCTCGGACAGGGACTCCACCTGCACGGCGGCGGCCGTGACCCGGCCGTCGGGGCTGAGGCTGGCGTTGGAAAGGTTGGCGAAAAGGCGGGGCCAGCACACACCGTCCAGGGCCATGCCGTACTGCATGTCCTGCTGAACGGCCGCCGCGATGTGCCGGCCGTCACGACTGAAGCGCGTGTTCCAGACGTAGCCGAAGCGGGTTTCCCAGGGCGCACCGTCCACGGCCACGGTCCACTCACCCATTACGGAAACCAGGGCCGTCAAACGTCCGTCGGGCGAAAACCGCAGGTACCAGGCCTTGTCGAAGACGCCCTCCCACGACTCGCCGTTGACACACACCCTGAATTCGGCTTCATCCTGGTTGACGATGGCGGCGATCTTCTCGCCGTCCGGACGGACTTGGAACTCCTCCACCCATTTGAACTGTTCTCTCCACGGTGCTACGGCGATGACTTTTTCCCCGGTCTCCCAGTCCCAGTTCTCGGCATCGTCCATGCATTTTCCCTCCCCAATGTTCGGCCCCCGCAACAAATAAAACCCGCAATCCAACCCGTCTTTTTATTCCTGTTCCACGTTGCATCAGCAGCGCCAACCCAACAGGCTGCGCCCGCTGATGCGCCCTGAACACGAACAAAAGCCCGACGCTCTATTGAAGGATTTTGTTCATTCCGTGCCCCTTGCCACAGCCGCTACCTCCCCTTGCAGAATCTTTTACAGTACCGGACTTGAATGAAAATTGCAAATAACGCAAAGAGCATATAATGCCCTGTCCGCTGCCGAGCGGTGCCCGTCCGCCCCGCCGCATGCCGCGCACGGACAGCCGACGGACGGAAACGAAAACCCTTGAATCCCATTGCGATTCATGGTATCTGGGCAAATCGCATGGCCTCATTCGCGGCAACCGAAGGAAAGGAGCATGACCGATGGCTGAAAACACCAACAAAAGCTCCGCACTGGCCGTTACCCTGGTGCTGGCCGTTTTTATGCAGGTGGTGTTCGCTTTCGCCGACGCCAAAGACACCCCCCAGAAAGCCGCCGTGGAGTTCAGCAAGGCCTACTTCATGGTGGACCCCGCCATGTCCCGGCGCGTGTGCGACCGCCTGCTCAACAGCGACGGCGTCAACCTCGTGAGCCGCATCATCGAACAGAAAGCCCGTGAAGCCCACGAAATGGGCTATTCACCGGACTTCATGAAGTGCGCCCTTTTCAACATCGAGACCGAGATTCTCAACCGCGACGAAAACAGCGCCACCGTGCGGTTGACCGCCGTGCGCAAACGCAACCTCAACCCCGTGTTCACCTTCATCGGCCGCCTGTTCAACCTGGGCACCACCTACCCGGTGGACCAGGTCCTGGAACTGGTCAAGGAAAGGGGCCGCTGGAAAGTCTGCGGCCTGGAATCCGCGGGCAGCATGGGGTGATCCCGTTCCGGCAGGCGCCCCTCACGGGTGGCCGGCCTCCGCCGACGGGCGGCTCCCGGCCCGAGGCGGCGGCGTCAGCCACAAGACACCACGCTGCACCCGGCGCTTCTTTCCCATGACAGCTTTCCTTCCCAGGGCCGCCCGTCACCGGCCGCATCTGTGGCGCCTGGCGACCTTCCGGCGGGTACTGCTCACAGCGCTGCTGCCGCTGCTGGCGGGCCCGTTTGCGGCTTCGGCCGCCTCCCCGGAATCGTCCCCCTTTTACCCCGGCGAAACACTGGTCTTTAGCTTCTACTGGTCCGTCATCCCCACCGGCAGCGGTCGACTGGAAGTGCTGCCCATTGAGGACCTGGATGGCACGTGGGCCTACCATTTCCGGATGACCACACGCACCAACGCCTTCGCCGACCTGTTCTACAAGGTGCGCGACCGCTTCGACACGTGGACGGACGTGCCCGTGCGCCGCACGCTGCTGTACCGCAAGAAACAGCGCGAGGGCGGTACGCGCAGAGACATCGAGGTGATTTTCGACTGGCGCCTGAAGGAAACCTGCTATTTCAAGTCCGGCCGCCTGCGCCGCAAGGCCGTACTGCGGCCCGGCACCCTGGACCCGGTGGCGGCCTTTTTCTGGGTCCGCCACCTTCCCCTGAAAGCCGGCCGCACCGTCACCCGCCCCATCACGGACGGCAAGAGGGTGTTCACCGGCAGGGTGCGGGTGGTCCGGCGGGAGAAAATCCGCGTGGCCGGCAGGCCCTACGACACCTTTCTGCTGGTGCCCGAATTGACCCACGCCGGCGGCGTGTTCGAAAAGAGCCCCGGCGCCAGAATCCGCATCTGGGTGACCGCCGACCACCGGCGCCTGCCCGTGATGATCAAGAGCAAGGTCATCGTGGGAAGCTTCCGCGCCGAACTGGTGGAGGCCGAAAGCGTGATTCCCGGACGCTGATCCCTGTCATGAGAACCCGGCCCTCAGCAGTTCGTTGATCTCCTCGGGGTAGGCCATGCACAGGCTTTCGTTGAACAGGTTGCGCAGGGCGCCCACGTCGGGGGTGGCCAGGGCCTGATTGAAGAAGGTGCGCGGGGAAAACACCAGGTGAAAGCGGGTGTGGTCGTCGCCGCTGCGGCCGGTGAAAAAGTTCATGTTGAAGCTGTAAATTCCCATGCGGTCGTAGGCCGCCATGACCCGCCGCAGTCCTTCGGCGATGTCGGCCAAGTCCTGCGCGGTCAGGTCCAGCGTGCGGCAGGTGTCCGCCACCACGGCCACCACGTCCCCTGCCACGCCCATGGGGGCGTATGCGCTCAGCCAGTGGGTACGGCCCAGTCGCCCCAGGTACCGCCTCCCCTCGGCCTCTTCGCAGGCCGCCAGGTCGTCCCAGTAGTTTCCGCCGGTGCGCTGCGCGTAGGCGGCCGAGGCCGCCAGCTCCTGGCGCATGAGATTGGGCGCGGTGGAGGTGGCAAAAACCTGCAGGTGGGGGTGAATGATCGAGCTTCCCGAGGGCGGCATGTAGTTCCAGTTGACCACGTGGTAGACCGACTCGGGGTGACCGATCTCCTCCAGGCGTCGAAAGAAATCCAGGGCCAGGCGGAAGCCGGCCGCCATGCGCTCCACCGTGATGGCGGTCATGGGCAGGTAGTGCTCGGCACCCAGCACGGCCACGGCGCTGATGCTGTCGTAAGGCGCCAGGTTGGGAAACAGCACCATGTCCCCGGCCGTCAGGCGCCCCTCCGGCAGCAGGTCCTCCGGGAAACAGGGAGTCACCCGCTGCACCTTCTGCGGACAGAAAGGGCAGTGCTCCGCGGTGCCCGCCACCAGCCGGTCAAAGTCCGGCTTGGGCCAGCTGAGCTTCATGAAGTGGCAGATGCGGGCGCTGCGGCCGGTCAGGGGATCGCGGCGGATCTCGCTGGCAATGGTGCGCGGCGCCATGTCATTCAGGGGGTTCAACAGCCGGGTTTCCTTGCGGACCGACTCGAATGCGATGGTTTCCGTTCTCATGTCCGGCCTCTCTTTCAGGGCTCCCGCCAAAATAACGTCACATTTCAAATGGCGATTCATCCCACCTGGCGGCGTTGGGAAAACGCAAAATATGCCGGATATTCCAGCGCTTCCACGCCTTGCCGGGCGGGGCGCCTCAACGCCCGAAAATTGGGAACCAATTATCGCGCAAACCCCTACAGCTTTGCGCCACAGTACTTGCAGTACTCGGCGTCCACGTCGTGGCCCTCGGCGCTGCACTGGGGGCAGGCCTCGGTGGACACCGGCTTGCCGCCCTTGGAAAGTTGGGCGCTGACAATGCCGGTGGGCACCGCGATGATGCTGAAGCCCAGGATCATGATGATCGAGGCCAGCGTCTGGCCGAGGGCGGTGCGCGGCGAAATGTCGCCGTAGCCCACCGTCGTCAACGTGACGATGGCCCAGTAAATGCTGCGCGGAATGCTGGTGAAGCCATTCTTCTCGCCCTCGATGAGGTAGATCATGGAGCCAAAGATGACCACCAGTGTAATGACCGAGAAGAGAAAAACGGCGATCTTGCGGGAGCTGGCGCGCAGGGCCTGCTTCAGCCGTCGAGCCTCTCCCAGAAACTGCACCAGCTTGAGCACCCGAAAAATGCGCAGCACGCGCAGAATGCGGATCACCTGCAGGTAGCGGCTGCCGGGCAGGAGAATGTCGATGTAGCTGGGCAGGATGGCCAACAGGTCCACCACGCCGAAGAAGCTGCCGGCGTACTTGAGGGGTTTTCCGACGCTGACCAGGCGCAGCACGTACTCCACGGTGAACAGCAGCGTGAAAACCCACTCGCCGAAGTACAGCCAGCGGGCGTAACGGGCGTGAATGGCCGCCACGCTGTCGAGCAGCACTACGGCCACCGACAGCAGGATGCTGCCGATCAGTATCACGTCGAAAAGCTTGCCGGCCGGGGTCTCGGCTTCGAAGATGATCTCGTGCATACGCCGGCGCCAAGCCGGCCACTCGCTGTGGGCGTGTTCGCCCGGCAGCGGAAAGCGTTTATCCACGGGGCCTCCTCCACCTGCCGCCGTCAGCCAGGTTTTGTGTTTTGGCTCCCATTCTGCTACACCAACCACCCATGCCACCCGCATCCCTCTACAAGAAAGTCGGGGCCGCCTCGCTGATCATGATGGCGTCCATCTTCCTGAGCCGCGTCATCGGGCTGTTCAGGGAAATGGCCATCGCCTATGTGGGCGGCACCAGCGCCGGCGTGGACGCCTACCAGGTGGCCTTCGTTATTCCCGAGATTCTCAATCATATCGCAGCCTCGGGGTTTCTGTCCATCACCTTTATTCCCATCTTCTCGCGCTACCTGGCCCGCAATCGGGAACCGGAGGGCTGGCGCATCTTCTCCATCATTCTCAACACGTTCGGCGCCCTGCTGGCCCTGCTGATCGCCGCGGCCTTCGTGCTGGCCCCCGACCTGGTGGCCATGGTGGCCCCCGGTCTGGAGGACCCCGCCACCATCCGCACCGCCGTGCGCATGACGCGCATCATCCTGCCGGCCCAGTTCTTCTTCTTCGCAGGCGGGCTGTTCATGGCCGTACAGTTCGCCAAGGAGCGCTTCTTCATCCCGGCCCTGGCCCCGCTGATCTACAACCTGGGCATCATCTCGGGCGGCCTCGTGCTGGGCCCCTGGCTGGGTATGGCGGGCTTCTCGTGGGGCGTGCTGGGCGGCGCCCTGATCGGCAACTTCGCCCTGCAGCTGTGGGGCGCCCGCCGCAGCGGCATGCGCTACCACCTTCTGCTGAACCTGCGCCATCCCGACCTGATCCGCTACGTGCTGCTGACCCTTCCCTTGATGATCGGCCTGGGCATGACCTTTTCGTCGGAATTTTTTATCAAGTTTTTCGGTTCCTACCTGCCGCGCGGCAGCATCGCCGGGCTCAATTACGGGCTGCGCGTCATGCTGATCCTGGTAGGCCTCTTCGGCCAGAGTGTGGGCACGGCGTCATATCCCTTCATGGCCCGCCTGGCGGCCGAAGACCGCCTGGACGAGATGAACCGGCTGCTCAACACCAGCCTGCGCTACCTGCTGGTGGTGATTCCCTTTTCGGTGCTGTTGATGGTGCTGCGCCACGAGGTCATCCTGATCCTCTTCCAGCGCGGCCGCTTTGACGCCGCGGCCACGGCCCTGACCGCCCGTCTGCTGGTATTCCTGCTCGTCGGCACCTTCGCCTTTTCGGCCGCCATTTTCGTCAACCGGGGCTACTACGCCGTTCAGAACACGCTGTTTCCGGCCGTCTTTGGCACCCTGGCGGTGCTGGTCAGCATCCCCTTCTACCTGCTGGCCATGCAGCGCATGGGAGCCGCCGGCGTGGCCCTGGCCATCTCCCTTTCGTCCATCTTCCAGGTGACCCTGCTCTACGTGCTCTGGAACCGCCGCAGCGCCAACCGCGGCAGCCGGGAGGTCTACTTCTTTTTCGCACGGGTGGTAACGGCCTCGGTGCTCATCGGCGCGCTGCTGGAGGCCTTTCACCGGTCGGCCCTGGCCGGCCTGGACCGCAGCTCCTTCACCGGCTGCCTGATCAGCGCACTGCTGACCGCGGCGGTCTTCGCGGGGCTCCTGATGGCCGCCGCCCGCCTTTTCGGCATCCGTGAAATCCCGGAGATGCTGGGGCGCCTGGCCCGCCGCCTGGCGGGGCGCAGCGCCCCGGCCCAGTAAGCGCCAGCGGCCTCCCGGATCAGCGCTTCAACGTAAAATCCACCACCTGCGTCCGATCGCAGATGCGGCCCATGAGCTGCAGCACCTCCTGGTGGCGGGGGTGACGCCGGTAGCGATCCAGGGCCTCCAGGTCTTCGAAGGCCGACACCAGCGCAAAGTCGAAGGACCGCTCGGAGCGCAGCACGTCCCGCCCGAAATCGTACTGCCGGATTTCGGGGATCACTGCGGGCAGCGCACCCAGCAAGCGCTCCAGTTCATCGATCTGTTCCTCCCCGGCATCTTCCTTGAAGGTCACCATGACGACATGCTGAATCATCTTCTCATCTCCTTTGTGGCCTGGCGGCGGTTCGCGCCGCGGTTTTCACGCGCGTGCCGGCGGCGGCCGGCGCCAGTCGTTGTTTTTCGGTGTAGGGCAGGATGTGAACCCACTTCCTGCGCCGGATGTAGCGTTGGATGTCGCGCCAGAAATCAACTTCCAGCAGGTCCCCGTGGTAGCGCATAAAAACATCCCGCAGGTCGGGTGCCAACCCCATGGCGGTCCGGAAAATCTCGGGAAAAATGTCGTTTTCGTCTACACGCTCCAGTACCGGGCCGTCGCCCGGGGCCGTGCCGCCCTGGGCCTCGGACAGGCTGCGGAAACGGCACTCCGTAAGGGCGCACAGCTCGTCGTAGTCGTAAAAAACCACACGGTTTAGCCGCGTGACGCCAAAGTTTTTCAGCAACATGTCCCCGGGAAAGATGTCGCTGACGGCCAGGTCCTTGATGGCGTTTCCGTAGTCGATCACCGCCCGCATGGCCTGCACCGAGTCCACGCGCCGCAGGTAAACGTCCAGCGGCACTACGCGCCGCTCCACGTAGGCGTGCCGGATGACCACGTCGCGCTCGTCGATGCGCACGCTCTGCGCCGCGTGGTGGCGCAACGTCTCCAGCAGTTCGGGGGCGAAGCAGCGCCGGTGGAACTTGAGCTGCTCGAAACTCTGGGCGTCCACCAGGCGGCCGGCCCGGTCGTGGCGGAAAACGTAGTCGTAGCGGCTCATGACGTTCTGGCGGGTGGTCTTTTTGGGGTAGTCGAAACTGTCACGGATAATCTTGAAAACCAGGTCGTCGGTGGGGCTGTTGAAGACCACCATCACCATGCCGCGCTCCCCCTCGGACAACTCGAAAGGCGCCCGGCAGCCGTCCATGTGCCCAAGGATCTCGCGGTACAACTCGGTCTTGCCGTGCTTGTCAAACCCCAGCAGGGTATAGAGCTCGGAGACGCGCTTGCCGGGAATCAGGTCGGCCAGGAATCCCACCAGGTCCCGCGGTCGGTCGGTCTCCACGAAAAAGCTGGCGCGGGTGTAGCTGAACAGGATGCTGACGTGGTCCTCTTCGAGCAGCACGGCGTCGATGACCAGTCCGGCGGGACGGTTGAGCAACGCCAGGATGAGCGGCACGCGCCGGGGACCGCACTGCATGCGCCCCACCAGGTAGGCCGCCTTGTCCCGCACGAAGGGCCGGGGCAACATCTCGACGCACGACAGCCCCTCCAGGCGCCCCATGATATGCAGGTGCTGCTCTACCCGCGCGGCCGCCCGGCGCGCATCGCGCCGCAGGTCCTCGAAAGGACGCCCGAAGCCGTAGTCCGCCACGATTTTTTCGAAAAGGCCGATGGTCAGCCGGCGGCACGGGTAAACGCGCCTTCCCGGGCAGTCGGCATCCATGTCCTCTCCGTGCAGGGGCGCCCGCACGAACTCCACTCGCGGGTCCACCCCCACCGTGTCCAGGGCCCGGCGGGTGACGGAATTGAAAAACGTCTCGCCGATCTCGGCGTCCCCCCGGTGGGCCACGGCCCGCCGGTAGGCGGCCTTGGAAGCCGCCCAGAACCACTTGTCCCGCGATTCGCTCTCGAAGCGCCGCTGGATACGGACCATGGTGGACACCAGCACCTGGCGGTAGAGCACCAGCCGGCGGGCGGCGATGTCGCGCACGGCCTGCCAGTCGCGCTCCTCGAAGCGTGCACGTGCCTGTCTGGTCAGGGCCTCGAACTGCTCGCGGTAGGCCCTGAAAGCCTCGAAAACCATGTGTGCACAGTAGTGGGCGGATTGTCCGGTGTCCACGCTGCAACCCCTCTCTTCCGGCCCCACGGCCGTCGCCCGTGTCTTGACAGGCGTGCTCTTTTTCTATACTCAGCGGACAGCAATGGCAAGCCTTTAGCGGGCCGCCGCCCTCCGGTGCACGGCCCGGTCACCCAAGCAGGAAAAGGCAATATCATGGAGCTCTCCCCGCTGACCGCCGTCTCGCCCGTGGATGGGCGCTACCGCCGCAGCACTGCCGTGCTGGGCGACTACTTCTCCGAAAGTGCCCTGATGAAGTACCGCGTACGGGTGGAGATCGAATATTTCATCGCCCTGTGCGACATTCCCCTGCCGCAGCTCGAACCCCTGGACGGGGCCGCCGCCGAAGCGCTGCGGGCCGTCTACAACGATTTTTCCATCCGGGACGCCCGGCGCATCAAGGAAATCGAAAAGGTCACCAACCACGACGTCAAGGCGGTGGAATATTTCGTCAAAGAGGCCTTCGACCGCCTCGGACTGCAGGACCGCAAGGAGTTTGTGCACTTCGGGCTGACCTCCCAGGACATCAACAACACGGCCCAGCCCCTGGCCCTCAAGGAATGCTGGCACCAGGTTCTGCGGCCCGCCCTGGACAAAGTGGTCGACGCCCTGGCCGAGCGCGCGGCGGCCTGGCGTGATACCCCCATGCTGGCGCGCACCCACGGCCAGCCGGCCTCGCCCACCCGCCTGGGAAAAGAAATCTACGTGTTCGTGGAGCGCCTGCGCAACCAGCTGGCCCTGATCGCAACGATTCCCTTCTCGGCCAAGTTCGGCGGCGCCACGGGCAACTTCAATGCCCACGCCGTGGCCTACCCGCAGATCGACTGGCCGGCCTTCGCCAATCGCTTCGTCGACGAAACCCTGGGCCTTTCGCGCCTGCAGGTCACCACCCAGATCGAACACTACGACAACCTGGCCGCCTTCTGCGACAACCTGCGCCGCATCAACACCATCCTCATCGACCTGGACCGCGACGTCTGGAGCTATATTTCCCTGGACTACTTCAAGCAGAAAATCCGCGAGGGCGAAGTGGGCTCTTCGGCCATGCCCCACAAGGTCAACCCCATCGATTTTGAAAACTCCGAGGGCAACCTGGGGGTGGCCAACGCCGTCTTCGAACACCTGGCCGCCAAGCTGCCCATCTCGCGCCTGCAGCGCGACCTGACCGACTCCACCGTCAGCCGCAACCTGGGCGTGCCCGTGGCCCACACCTTAATAGGCATCAAGTCCCTGCTGCGCGGCCTGGACAAGCTGATTCTCAACACCGACGCCATCCGGGCCGACCTGACGCGCAACTGGGCCGTGGTGGCCGAGGCCATCCAGACCGTACTGCGCCGCGAGGGCTATGAGCAGCCTTACGAGGCCCTGAAGCGCCTCACGCGCACCAACCGCCCCATCGGCCGGGAGGAGATTGCGGAATTCATCGACTCGCTGGATGTCCCGACCCGGGTAAAAGAGGAACTGCTGCGCATCACTCCGGAAAACTACACCGGCATCTGCAATTTCTAGCCCCCGCCGCCCGCATGCAAGTTCGAAAACCTTCATCGACGTACCAGAATTGCACTTGCGGGCAGCCGTCTCCAGCGGGCCTGTGAACCGCGCATCTGCGCCGGATTCCACGGCGGCGCTGCAGCGACCGCTGCCCCCC